>JAACFI010000147.1 GCA_009937575.1 Haliea sp. | reverse complement strand
TCGCAGGTCGCTGATATTGTGGCAGTTTCGCAGCCTGCGTGGAAACACCGCAGATGTATCACTCATGCTTGTTCTCTGGAGTTTTGATGTCGGCAAAGTATTGTCAATTCGGGCAGGGATTGCCTTGTTAAATTGAGTAACTTCACTGTCGCCCCCGGGTGTGTGCCTGACCGTGCTTCTACCTGCGATGACAAAGCTTGTGCCGGGGAAACTGCTAAGCTTGCTGCTCAAATAATTCAGAAAACCAAGCATTGAGCATGTTGGAGTCTTATCCGTTTCGCGTCTTTATCATCCCCTCCGCGGTGTTCCTGTCGGTGGTCTTCGGCGGTTCCTACGGCACCGGGCGGGAGGTCATGGAATTCATCAGCCGCCATGGGCCGTTCGGCGGCCTGATCGCTATCGCTGCGGTGATAATTACCTACAGTGTCCTGTTGTTCGCCACCTTTGAACTCGGTCGTAAATTCCAGCAATTCGAGTACCGGGGTTTTTTCCAGCAGTTGCTGGGACGCTTCTGGTTCCTGTACGAGATCGTTATCTTGATCGGCATGATCATTGCGCTCGCAGTGTGTACCACGGCCTCTGGGGCGATCGCCGAGACACGCTTTGGCTTCCCCGCTTGGATGGGCAGTGTGGCGCTCCTGTTGATCGTCTTCGTGCTGACCTACCAGGGCAGGGCGCTAGTCGAGAAGACCATGATCCTGGCCGTGCTTGCCCTGGGGGCAGTGTTGGTAGTCCTGCTGTTCCAGTTGGCGGGAGATCCCGCACAGCGGATAAGCGCAGCCTTTGCCTCGGAACCGATCGTTTGGGAGGCCTGGCAGGGAGGTGCTCAGTATGCGCTGGTAAACGGCGGTTTTATCCCGCTTCTGCTCTACTGTGCCCGCGGTGTCAGGAGCAGAAGCCAGGCCGGGTTGGCGGCTGTCTGTGCCGCGTCGGTGGCGGTGTTGCCGGGCCTGGTATTCCACTACGCTTTTATGAGCGCCTATCCCGCGATTACTGAGGAGGCATTGCCGGCCTATTACCTGATGAACAGCCTGGGTGACAATCTGTTCCTGAATATTTACGTGGTGGTGTTGTTCGTCCTCATCGCCCAGACCGGTGTCGGAATGCTGCAGGGTTTCCTGGAGCGTATTGACGCCTGGCATGTAGAACGTTTTGAGCGTCCTCTTAACCACATTGGACACGGGCTGGTCGCCGTGGGCATGGTGGTCGGCAGTATGGCCCTGAGCAGCATGGGCATCATTGCCCTGATCATCGCCGGCTACGGCATCCTGGCAGCCAGTTTCATCTTCGTATTCGCCGTCCCCCTGCTGACCCGGGGTGTTTGGCTCATCTTCCGCCCTGAGTAACTGTCGTTTTCTTAGCTGTCCCTGCCATTGGTAAGGGTTGTCAGGGCGCGTTGGACTGTGGTCAAATTCTGCATTCCTCCTGCCATAGAACGATAGCGATGCCAGCAGTAGAACACTCCACTATCGGTCCTATCGGAACCGTGATCGCCCAGACCATTGCCGGAGGGGGGCGAGATCCGGCCGCGATGTTCGCCCAAGTCGGGCTGGACCTCGACTCCCTGCGGGATCCCAACGTGCGGATTCCCTCGGCGAAATTGCAGGATCTGCTGGAACTGGCCCAGGAACGCTGCGACGACCCGATTTTCGGCTTGCACCTGGTGGAATACGTACATCCCACCACGTTTTATTCCCTGGGTATTGCCATGTATGCCTGCGAAACCCTGGGGGATTACCTCGATTGTTTCGTCAAGTACTACCGCCTGATCACGACCAATGATTTCCTGTCTGCCAGCCTGGAGGACGGTGTCTACAGCATAAGGGCGACGCCACAACCTGAAATGCGCATGATCCCGATACGGGTGGACGGTTTTGCAGCGCTCACTGTGCGGACCGCCCGTATCGCGATGCAGAGGGAGTTTCACCCGCGTTCCGTAGCCCTTGCGCGACCCCGCCCGGCAGGCCTCGAGGCAGAATACGAGTCTTTCTTCGGTTGTCCGGTCGATTTTGATGCCGAGGTGACCACGATCAGTTTCAATGAGCCCGACCTGGCTGAAAAACTGCCCAGTGCCAACCCTGATCTCCAGCGGCTGTATGAAAAGCTTACTGTCGACTATCTGGAGAAGATCGATCGGGCTGATTTTCCCGGGCGGGTGCACAAGGAACTGATCAAGCTGTTGCCCACCGGAGTTTCGGGAAAGGAACAGGTGGCCCAGGCCCTGAATATGAGCACACGAACGCTCTACAACAAGCTGGAGGGTGCCGGGACCACCTTCAGGGAGGTGCTGGACGATACCCGCCGCAGCCTGGCGGAGGACTATATTCGCCAGAACCTGCCGATCTATGAAATTGCCTACCTGATCGGTTTTTCCGATACGGCCAATTTCTCCCGGGCCTTCAAGAAATGGACCGGCAAATCCCCCATGGAATTCCGCGAGTCCATCGTGGCCGACTGAAGTACCCGGAAAGCGGGGCAGGCCCCAGGCGGCATCGTTTGCAATCTGACTACCGGCTTGCCCGTTTTAACATTGGGGCGGATGCCCGCCTGCACTACAGTTTCACGCTGTATTCCCCGCGTTAAAGGGCACGATGACCGATACCAGTTTGTACCAGGGCAGCACCTACTTTGACCTGATTCTCCAGGGCCTGCGCCGCTGGCCGGAGCGGGAGGCGATAGTGGATGCCTCGGGTCTCGGGCTGTCCTATGCCCAGCTTGAACAGCGCATCTGGCAGATTGCCCGGGTGCTGCGCGATGCCGGCCTCAAACCCGGCGACGGGGTGGCGCAACTGGCCGCCAACCGGGTGGATACCTTCGCCACCATGGCCGCGGTACTGGGCAATGGCATGCGCTATACCCCGCTGCACCCCATGGGATCGCTGGAGGACCAGTTGTTTATCCTCGAGGATGCCGAGATCAGCGCCCTGGTGATTGATGTGCCGTATTTCGCCGAGCGCGGTGCGGAGCTGAACGCAGGTGCCGACGAGAGGCTGCAACTGTACACCCTGGGCCCCTCCGACATCGGCAACGACCTGCCGGCGCTGGCAGAGCAGGCGGAGCCGGAAGTATTGAATGAGTTGCCGGGCTATGAAGATATCGCCTGGGTGACCTATACCGGCGGCACCACCGGCAAGCCCAAGGGCGTGATCATGACCCAGGGCAGTATGGCGGCCAAGAGCCTGATTTCCATGGCGGAGTGGCAGTGGCCGCAGGAAATCCGCTACCTGGCCTCGTCGCCGATCAGCCACGCCGCGGGCTTCCTGCTGATCCCCACTTTCCTCAACGGTGGCAAAGTCTACCTGACCGCCGGATTCAATCCCGACCAGGTGCTGGACCTGGTGGAGAAGGAGCGGGTCAATACCCTGTTCCTGGTGCCCACCATGATTTACGTACTGATGGACCACCCCCGCACCCGGGAGGCGGACCTGTCCAGCATCGAGTCCATCATCTATGCCTCGGCGCCCATGTCGCCCACCCGGCTGAAGGAGGCGCTGGAACTTTTCGGTCCGGTGATGATGCAGTGTTACGGCCAGACCGAGTGCATCCACCTGACCATGATGCGCAAGGAGGAGCACCGCCTGGACAAGCCCGAGCGACTCGCCTCCTGTGGCAAACCCCCGGCGGGTATACGTATGGCCCTTTTGGACGGGGAGGGGAGTGAGGTAGCCCGGGGAGAGATCGGCGAGGTGTGTATCCGCAGTCAGGCCGTTATGCGTGGCTACTGGAAACGCCCTGAACAGACCGCGGAGACCCTTGAGGGTGGATGGCTGCATACCGGAGATCTGGCCTACCAGGATGAGGAGGGATTTTATTACCTGGTGGATCGCGCCAAGGACATGATTATCAGTGGCGGGTTCAATGTCTATCCCAAGGAAGTGGAAGATGTGCTCACTGCTCATCCGGGGGTTGCCATGGCGGCAGTTATCGGTGTCCCCGACGAGAAGTGGGGTGAAAAGGTGGTCGCTGTGGTCGTACCGCGACCTGGAGAGAACGTGGACGCCACAACCCTGGTGGAGTTGGTAAAAGACAAAAAGGGCGCCATACAGGCCCCGAAGCAGGTTGATTTTGTTGAAGGGCTGCCCCAGACGGCGCTGGGTAAGACCGACAAGAAGGCCCTGCGCAAGCAGTACTGGGGTGACAGTGACAGAATGGTCAATTAATCCGGTTAAAGTGACCGGTAATTGACCCGATTTCACAAGGGTAAATACTTGGGTCCGTAAAAAAACATACTGTATAGTATGTATGTGTCAACGGCATCACACTAAAAGGTAGAGAATATGAGCACAACGGAAGCAGTACAGGCGAGTCAGGAGGAGTCCGCGGAAGAGGCCCTGCTGGCGCGCATCCAGGCAGGCGAGCTGATCGAGGACATGGACGAGCTGACTCCCCGTTACAAGGCCATCCTTGAGCGAACGCTGGAAATTGCCGCCCAAAGCGAGGTCACGGTACTGACCTGGGCCTACACGGCTTTTGACGTTGCCCCGGATATAGGCGCCAAGGTCGCGATCTGCGGTACGATCCAGGACGAGGTAGGTCACGCCCACCAGCAGGGTATGCTCTACGAGCGTTTCGGCGTCAATATGCAGAAGCTCGCTTTTGAGGCAGATCCCAATACTTATTGGTCCCTGCCCATCATGGAGTTTCCCATCCGCAACTACGCCGAGTTTGTGGTCGCACAGGCTTTCCTGGACAGGGCCGGTCGCTTTACTACCTGGGACCTGGAATTGCACTGCAGTTTCGCCCCTTACCGCCGTACCCTCAAGAAAGTGAATTTCGAAGAGGCCTTTCACTTCCGACACGGTGCCCTGTGGACCAAGTACTATTTCGAGCAGAACGACGAGACCAAAAAGCTGGTACAGGACGCGGTCAACTGGATTTTCCCCTGGGGTTACCACTGGTACGGTCGCCCGGACCACCTCAAGGGACACCCGGACCAGCTGACCTACAAAGTGCGCCACTGGACCAATGACACCATGCGTGCCAAGTGGCTGAAGTCAGCCACTGATTTTGCCGATCGCACTGGTCTTGATGTGCCCGCGCGCTATGACGAGGAGAAGGACGATTATGTCATCGACGGCATGCCCTATCCGATGACTTTTGACGCCGAAAAAATGGACTGGGAGTGGGAAGAGACGACCTGGGACCGGGCCATCGGCAACTTCAAGAAGGGAGGTCCCATGCGTCCCGCCTGCTATGAACGCCTGCAGCGGGAAGAGTGGGGCGACAAGCTGTGGTAAGCGAAGCCGCGGTGCGGGCTGCACTTGAAAACGTCATGGACCCGCACATGAATGTGAGCCTGCCGGACATGGGCATGGTGCGCCGGGTGGACATCGACGCCGATGGTCTTGTGGACGTCGGTCTCGTGTTCCCCTGTGTGGGCTGCCCCGCCTGGGACCTGATCCAGGCCGAACTGAAGGAAACCGTTGGAGCGGTGGACGGCGTGAGCAGGGTAAAGGTCAAGATCGAGTGGAGCCACGAGTGGAACCGCAATGACATCGCCCCCGATGCCCGCATCATCGCCAGAGAACACGGATATTGTATCTAGGAGTTACCCCCTATGGGCACAGTGAAAGACAAGATTCCCCTGCCAGTGACCGAGTACGATTACTACGAGGTATTCGCACGGGAAGAAATGGACGGGCCGCTGGCGCACATCGGCTGCCTGAGCGCCCCCAACCCCGAAACCGCCCTGGCCCAGGCCAGGCTGATGTACTCGGAGAAAATATGGGTGGAGATGTGCATGGTGCGCCGGGATGACGTGATTCCCATTATCTCTCCCAACGAGATCCTGGGAGCGGCCTGATCCATGGCCGGGGATACGCCGAAGAAACCGGGCCAGGGCCAACAGGAAGTGTTCGGTGACCTGTACGACGAACAGGTCGCCTGTCCCTGGTGCGAGTCGACCAATACACATGTTGTCAGCCCCTTCGGCGGCACCGTCTCGGAAATTTCCATGAAATGCGACGACTGCAAAAGCACATTCGGGTGGATGAAGTGGGAAGGCAAGTTGCCCGGTGAATAAAGACTAGAGGATACATCATGAGAATCAGCGAATACGCCAAGAAAGATTTTATTGCGGAGATGCTGTGCATCGCCGATACAGACTGGGTACTGGGTCATTGGTACATCAAAGTCATGCTCAATGGCCGCAGCTTGACGGATTGTACCGCCTTTGCCGGCATGGCCCAGGACACACTGGGGCATACTCGCGCCATGTTCCGCTATCTGGAAGAGGAACTGGACCTGCCGGAACACCAGTTGGAATTCGCCCGCGAGCGCGAGCAGTTACATGACATGCAGATGCTGTCAGAGCCCCCGGAAAACTGGGGTGACTTCCTTGTCTCCACCTTCCTGGCAGAAATTGCCGTGTGGCGCATGCTCAATACTTTCAAGGACAGCACCGTCGACGACACCAAGGGCATGGTGAAGCACTTCGGTAAGGAGCTGTACTTCCACCGTATCGGCCTGGAAGGATGGCTCAAGGCTGCTGATGAAGAAGAGCGCGACAATATGCGTGAAGCGGTGGTGCGCCGCGCACCCCAGGTGCTGGCCTGGTTCGATAGCAAGGAGCGCTCGGTGACCGATGTACTGTTACAGGAGGGCGTACGCTCCAATTCCGTCTGGGACGCCCGGCTGGGCTTTATAGAGGACTCACTGGGCAAGCTTACAGCGGCCCTGGGTATGAGCGACGATGAGCTGACTGCGATCATGGAACGGGGTCTCGAGGGTGACTGGGATCCGATCCGCCGGCGCACTGCCGGATCTGCGGTGCCCGAAACGCTGTGGGAGTTTATGATTCCTACCGATCCGGATACGGTCGCCCTGCGCCGCCCGCTGGCAGTCAGCATCGACGACAACCTCGACCTGTTCGACCGCCCGGAATACGCAGAAGACGATTAAGCAAATAAATCCCGGGGCGAGCTTTCGCGTCGCCCCTCGCTAACACAGGAAACAGACCATGAGTAAACGAGGACTCGCCATTGTCGGCATCGGCGAGGTGCCGACACTGCGCAACCCGGAGCGCACCCGCTGGGACATCCTGCTGGATGTCTGCATGCAGGCGGTGCGCGATGCCGGAATCGACAAGAATCGTATCGGCGCGGTGATATCCAATAACCCCATGGCCCAACCGGCCATGCAGAACGATATGTCGCTGGGTAAAATTCCCGAGGTGATGGGCCTGGAGGGTTGTCGCGACATCGCTATCTGTAACGCCGGTGGCGCTTCCACTACCAACTGCCTGCGCCTGGCGGAGCAGCATATCGAGAGCGGCCAGGTGGATTTCGTGTTGATTCCCCACACCACAGTGCAGTCGGATATTCCGCCCCAGGACCTGATCAATTTCTTCGCCACCGCGCCCCTCGACAAGCAGTTCGAGTACCCCTATGGCGTGACCTTCAACGGGTCCATGGGTTTGATTACCCAGCGCTATATGTACGAGACCGGCGCCACCGAGGAGGAGTTGGCCGCCGTCACCGTGGCGCTACGCGCCTGGGGCGCCCTGGACCCGCTTTCCATTTTCTTCGGTAAGCCCATCACCCTCGACGACGTGATGAATTCGCGTATGATCAGCTCGCCGCTGAAGGCCAAGGAATGCAATTTCCTCGCTGACGGCGGCGGCGCCATGGTGGTTACCTCATGGGATATCGCTCGGGAGATGGGCGACAAGGCGGTCTACAAGCTGGGGCATGGCACCCGCTTCATGAGCGCCACCCCTTTCCTGCGTGAGGACGTATTCCACCGCAAGTCCTACCGTGAATCGAGC
Source organism: Haliea sp. (assembly GCA_009937575.1). GTDB lineage: Bacteria > Pseudomonadota > Gammaproteobacteria > Pseudomonadales > Halieaceae > JAACFI01. The sequence continues at coordinate 2,780 of JAACFI010000147.1, read as the reverse complement.
CAGGACGCCCTGGCCCAGGCGGGCCTGTCCATCCAGGACATGGACCTGCGCCAGATCTACGGAGCGTACCCATACACGCAGTGCAGTGCCCTGGAAGGCTACGGCGTCTGCGAAGAAGGTCAGGGGGCGAAACTCTGGGCCGAGGGACGCTGCGGCCCCGGAGGAGACCTGCCCTGCACCACCATGGGCGATGCCACCGGCCGCGGCCACACCGGCTCCGGCGTGAGCATGGCCTTCTACCTGGATACCGTGCGCCAGCTGCGCGGCGAGGCGGGCGAGCGCCAGGTGCAGAACTGTGAGCACGCCATACTGACCACCTCCGGTGGCTCGGTGATGAATACCTGTACCACCGTCTTCGGGAGGTCTGCGAAATGAGCGACTACAAGAAACCTTTACCCGAGATCCAGCCTTACAGCCAGGGGTTCTGGGATGGTTGCAAGCAACACAAGCTGCTGATACAGCACTGTAACAGCTGTGATGCCAATATCTTTTACCCGCGCCGGGATTGCCCTAAGTGCTGGAGCCAGGACCTGTGTTGGGTAGAGTCCTCCGGCAGAGCCACGGTCTACACTTATACGGTGACCCTGGAAGGCGTAGAGGAAATGTTCGTCGATGACCTGCCCATCATCGTAGCCTGGGTCGACCTGCCCGAGGGCATTCGCCTCACCACCAACCTGGTGGATTGTGAGCCGGAGGATGTCGAGATCGGAATGGAAGTGGAAGTGGTGTTCAAAGACGTCACCGACGAGATCACCCTCCCATACTTCCGCCCGGTTAAATCGTAATGTCCGAACCAAGCTGGGGCCTCTGGGGCACCTGGGAAGAAACCGAAGCCTGCCTCGGCAAGGTCGTCGGCCAGTCCACCGGCCCCGACCCGGTAGAGCGCGGCTCCATTCGCCGCTGGCTCGAACCCAAGGAATTCGCCTGCGATATCCACACGGACGCCGAGTCCGCCAGGGCCGCCGGCTACGATGACCTGATAGCCCCGGCCTCCATGGTATTCACCTACGGCATCGCCCCCTACTGGAGTCCCGGAGACAAGCCGGCCGCGATAGATGACGAACCCACCCAGATCCAGATCCCGGTAATTTTCGACGTCCCGGCGCCCTGTGACAAGAGTTTTGCCACCAGCGTCGAGGTGGAATTTTTCGAGCCCCTGTACCCGGGCGACGTGGTGACCTGTACCAGCAGGCTGGTGGATATCAAGCACAAGGAACTCAAAGTGGGGAAGGGGGCCTTTTTGCGGCAGGAGGATACCTATACCAAGCAGACGGGTGAGGTGGTTGCGGTGGCTTACCTGGATATCTTCCGATTTGTCGCGGTTGATAATGCGTAATTCAATGGTGCGCGGTGCGCACCCTACGGGAAACTCCGGTCTGATGTAGGGTGCGCATTGCGCACCAATTATCTACGCTCTACCCCGTAGGGTGCGCACTGCGCACCATCAATCCCCGAACGAGAGACAGACCATGCAAATTTCCAAAATTCAGGTTGGCGACACCCTCCCCGAAATCTCCATCCCCATCACCCTCCAACGCCTGGTGATGGAAGCGGGAGCCAACCGCGACCTGTCCCTGATCCACCACGACACGAAAGTGGCCCAGGCCACCGGCGCCCCGGATGCCTTCGCCAATACCTTTTTCCTGATAGGCATGTTCGAGCGCCTGATGCGGGAGTGGGCCGGACCGCTGGCACGGATCCGCAAAATCGGGCCCTTGCGGATGATGATTTTCAATGCGGTGGGCGATACTGTGCAATTCAAGGGTGTGGTGGAGTCGGTGGATGCAGCGTCGGGCAGGGTGAGCCTGGACATGTGGGTGGAGAGTGAACGCGGCAAAACGGTCACCTCCAAAGCTGTGCTGGAATTGAAGGATTGACAGAATGGTCTAGACGAGAACTTTGCCATTTCCTCTACAAAGCGCATAATATTGCGCAGCATTTATATAAAAACAAGGAAATAAGGGAGCATGATTGAGACGGCAGAAAAGCCGCCGGTGACGAGCTATATTGGCAATGCCCTGGGCGTCGCCAAGACACTGGATACCTACGGGCTGGACGGCGCCGCCATCCTCTCAGAGGTGGGGCTCGACGTGAATACAGCGCCGAGTTTCGATGCCCGGGTACCTGGCAACCTGGTGCACGAGGCATTGAATCGCCATATTCCCGGAGACATTGATGCCCGGTTCGGGCTCAGGTTTGCAAAGTACATCAACCCGATCAATTATCACGCCTTTGGCGTGATGCTCACCTCTTCCACCACCTTAAGGGCTTTCTGCCAGCGCCTGCAGCGCTACTATGCCTACGTGAATTCAGGCGATAACGTCGAATTCGAGGAAAACGGTGAACTCCGCTACAGTCAGGTTATTGCCCCCGAGTTCACCGATGCGCCCTTCGAGGTGCTGCTCCACGAGTCTGCCTGGGCCGCCACCATGCTGAAGATGGCGCGCGCAGTCTCGGCCCCGGAATTTTCCCCGCGGTCGGTGAAGTTCTCGTTTTCCCAACCGGAGGATTATGCGGGGGATTTCGACGATTATTTCGGTTGCCCCATCGAATACGAGGCGCCCTATACCGCCCTCTGTTTTGCTGAATCAGCCCTCGATGACCCGTTGCCCGGTGGCAATGCCGAGCTTGCCCGCCACAGCGAACAGCTGGTGTTTAACTACCTGAAGACCTTCACTGAAGTGGAATTGGTCAACGCCGCACGCATGGCCCTGTTCGAATTGCTGCCACGGGGGGATTTTTCACTGACCTCGCTCGCCGGGTCGCTTGAGATGCCGGAA
>JAACFI010000526.1 GCA_009937575.1 Haliea sp. | reverse complement strand
TTCAACGACAACCCGGTGTACAAGGCGGTACTACAGCGTTATATCGACTATCTCGTGAGCCGTCGCTTTCCGCTGCTGTGGTCGATCGAGGGCGGTCGCTCGCGAACCGGCAAGCTGGTACCACCCCGCTACGGCCTGTTGCACTGGCTGCTGAATGCCGCCGAGCGTTTCGACAAGACTCAGCCCCTGTATATCGTGCCCCTGTCCGTGGTGTTCGAACAGGTGGTGGACGTGGACGCCTATGCCCACGAGCAGCTGGGTGGGGTCAAGAAACCGGAGAACCTGTCCTGGTTCTACCAGTATCTTCAGAGCTTCAAGACCCCCATGGGTAAAATCCACATCCGCTTCGGCGACCCGGTACAGGCCAGGGTTGATGCCGGCCAGCCCCGTGATCCTATCGCGGTGGAACGCCTGGCATTTGAAACCTGCGTGGAACTGAACCGCAGCACCCCGGTAACCCGTGCCTCCCTGGTCTGTGGCACCCTGTTGGCGGCCTCGCCCCAGGCCCTTACCCAGACTGAATTGCGCAGCGAACTGGATATACTGCTCGACTACCTGCGGGCGACAGACTGCAAGGCCACCTTCCCCCTGGAGCAATCCGCCGAGGAACTGCTGCAGGCCAGCCTGCCTGAATTACTGGACAGCGGTGTGGTGCACTGTTTCGAAGCAGGTATCGAACCGGTGTACAACGTGGTGGAGGACAAGGCCCTGGACGCCGCCTACTACCGTAACAACGCCATCCATTTCCTGTTTACCGGTGGCATCGCCGATCTTGCCCTGGCCAAGCTGTACATCGATGGCTGCGGCGACGAGCCACTGCAGGACCTGGAAGAGGAGGTGCTGCAGCTGCGCAAGTTGTTCCAGTGGGAGTTCTTCTTCCCTGAGAAGGAAGAATTTCTGGAGGGGCTTTACCGGGACCTGGATATCCGTCACAGCGAATGGCGGGAGCTGACCGCAAAAGGCAAGGACGGCCTGCACCAGCTTTTTCGGGAACTGTCACCACTGCTCGGTCACGGCGCGCTGGAACCCTACCTTGAGTCGTACCGCATCGTGTCCGAGCAACTGCTGGAACACGGCAGTGCGGAAGACTTTGACCAGAAGGCCTTCATCAACGACTGCCTCAATATCGGTCGGCAACTCCACCTGCAACGCCAGGTAGTCAGTGCCGAGTCGATTGCCAAGTTCATGTTCAACACCGGGCTGAAAGTGGCCAAGTCACGCGGGTTGCTGGATATCAGCGTAAGCAGTTCCGAACTGGGCAAACGGCGCGAGGAGCACGCCGAGGATATGCGCGCCATCAACCGCCGGGTGCGCGCATTGCGTTCGCTGGCTTCTGCGAGGCGGTCGGGAATTCTCAACTGACCCGACTCTGCCCCACAAGCAATTTCGCCCGGGTAATTCAGAAGGGCCGATCGTGATCGCCGATGACACCGATGTACTCACCTATTTCGGCCTGTACTCGCCCAGGCCTGCCAGTGTGCCGGATCACCCGCTTTATCGGGTATTTATCCGACCAGATACAATGTCAGGCTGCTTTCCAGGGAGAAATCCGGCGCAGTACCGGCTCGATTTCGGCTTTCGCCTTGTCAAGATCATAGGACTGCTGCAGGTTCATCCACAACTCCGGGCCGGTACCAAAAAACTGGCCCAGCCGTAGTGCCGTATCCGCAGTCAAATCCCGCTTTCCGCGGATGATTTGCGAAATTCGATTGGGCGGCACCGCAATCTGGCGTGCCAACTCGGTTGCGGTAATCCCGATTTCCTCAATTTCATCGACCAGGAATTCACCCGGATGTATTGGCTCTCTAACCATTCGTGGCACCTGTTAACTTTCAGTTCGCTGCATCTCTCTAGTGGTAATCAACGATTTCCACCTTTTCAGCACCATCATTCCAGACAAAACACACTCTCCATTGCAGGTTTACCCGGATACTGTACTGCCCTGCACGGTCACCCGATAAAGATTCGAAGCGATTGCTCGGCAGCACCCGAAGTGACTCCAATGTCTCCGCCGCGTCGAGAATACGAAGCCGCTTCTCTGCCTGGCGATGAAACCCTGAGAATGCTCTAACGTACTTCCCTCGGAAAAGTCGCTCTGTATTCCTGCAACGAAAACTTTTTATCACGGTAGATCCTGCCATAATTGACGCTTTACGTCAATCGTATATTTCCACCGCCCTGCCCAGGCGCACAAAACGATATAGATTAATACTCGTTACAAGAACACGATAGATTTGAGTTTCATCAGATGTGCTCGACGCTGTTCTAAGGCAGTCCCGATCGGTCAGGAATTCGCAACAGATACTTCTCACTCAGCTCAGCTATTGAAGGGCATCCCAGTAAGGTGAGATTTCGCTCGATCTCGTCTTTCAATAGCTGTATTGCGCGTTCCACGCCATGCTGGCCCCCTGCCGCCAGGCCGTACAGATAGGGCCTACCGATCGAGCAGGCATCAGCGCCCAGGGCAATTGCCTTGATCACATGTGAACCCCTGCGAATACCGCCGCGCACCGCAGGTATGCAGTCTATCGGGGCCGGAGCACCCTCAAGCTGGCGCCCCCCGTGATTGGATAACATGATAGCGCTTGCACCAATCTCCCGTGCCTTGACAGCATCTTCCGCCGATTGCAGACCCTTGATGACAAAAGGGCCATCCCACTGTTCAGCCAGCCAGGCTGCGTCATCCCAGGTAATGCTTGGGTCGAACTGTTGGTTCACATAGGCGAACAGGCTCATGGCTCCGTCAGCCAACGCATCGACACGATGCATCACATTGGCGAACTGGAAATCGGGTTGCCTGGCCGCGTGGTACAACCAGGTCCACCGGGTGGCATAGCTGAAGAAATTATGGCGGTTGACCTTCGGAGGTACGGTCATACCATACTTGAGATCTCGCTCCCGATTACCCGCCACCACCGTGTCCACGGTCAGGCAAAGTGCCTGGTAACCAGCTGCCTTGCAGCGCTGCACAAATTCCGTGGTGAGGCCCCGGTCCCTGAAGATATAAATCTGGAACATCTTCGGGCCGGGAGTTTCCGCGGAAACATTCTCCAGGGTGGTACTGGCCATGGTGGAGAGGCTGTACAGCGTGCCGAACTTGTGCGCCGCCCGAGCCACGGCCAGTTCCTTGTCCTGGTGAAACAGGCGGGACATGCCAGTGGGAGCGATGAAAAACGGCAACTGCAGTTCGCAGCCCAGCAAATTAGTTTTCAGATCGATTTGGCTGACGTCCCGCAGCTGGCTGGGCATCAAAGTGTAGTCGTCAAAGGCCTCGGTGTTGCGCCGTTGGGTCCACTCATCCTCAGCGCCACCGTCCAGGTAGTGAAACATGGGGGACGGCAGCTTGGATTTGGCCCGCAGTCGCAGGTCGGCGATATTTCGGCAGTTCTTGAGTGATGGCATTTACTATACCCCCTGTAGCGTCGAAGTCATTCGACCCTACAGATTGCAAATTCAGGCGCTCTGGGAAACGAAGGCCGTCGGCGTCGAATGCAGATTGCGCTGTATGAAATCCACCATATCATTCATGGCGATACGTGCCTCGGGCAGCATTCCGGTGAACATCACCGGGAAGCAGTGTGGCACACCTTTCCAGATATGGGCCTCGGTGACTACCCCGGCTTTTTCTGCCTTGGCAGCGGCCTGGATGGAACAGTCGCGGAATATCTCGATATCGCTGGCGAC
>JAACFI010000525.1 GCA_009937575.1 Haliea sp. | reverse complement strand
TGGAAATGGCCGCTGGCTTCGATGCCGAGTTCGCGAATCACAAGAGAGCGCACGAACAGCTCCGTACCTATGTTCAACAGCCCGGCGAGCATCACCGGCACACCAAAGCCGATCATTGCCTGACACTGCCTTTGTATACGCGACCAATCGTAGTCGGCGGCAGGCGCCGGCAAACGCCGGGTAAAGTATGTGGCTATCGGCACACTGATCGCTGGGCCGACGATGACAAACCAGACAACACCGGCTTCTCCCAGATAATAAATAATGGCGATACCGACCACGGAACTGATCAGGGCGCTAATTACATTAACGCGAGCGAGGTCGCCGATGCGGCGCAGTCCCTGTAACAAAGTTGTTTGTGATGTCGCCACCAGCGATATAAATACGCCCAGACCCAGCCAGCCCACATCGCCCGCAGCAATAGCGCCGTCAAAAGCCCAATTCGCTATCGGCTCCCGCAGCAACCAAACGGTACCCATACCTAGCAGGCCGAGCAGGATATTGGCGAGCAGGAGAGCCCGGCGCACCGCGGTCAGCACCTCGGCATCATCATTGGACGCCGCCAGCTGCCTTACGCCGCTGTTGTTCATGCCGCAACCCGCTACCGTACTGGCCACGCCCATGATGTTCTGGTAAATACCGAGCAGGCCAATTCCCGATGGCCCCAGCAGTACGGCGACGACCTTTACGCGAACAACGCCGATGACAATGTTCAGAGCGGAACTGCCGCCAATGATGGCGCTGGAGCGAAATATTTGACGGTAGGATTTCATACTAGGGAAGGCGTCCCAAGACGATGTGTTTAAGAAGTGGGTGAATGATGTAGTAATCGCAGCCTTGCGAGCTGTGCTCTATCTCGATCTGGTCGAGTTCACCGTTTTCTAGATACCTGTCGATCACCTGCACCAGCAAATCGGCCCGTACCGCCGAGTCGTAGCAGTAATCCAGATCCACACCCGGCGGGGGCGGCGGGAACTTCTTGCGAGCGACTATCGGGCCGGAATCTATCTCCGCAGTCAGCGTGATTGCTGAAACGCCGATGGCGCCCTCCTTCAGCAAGCTGTAGTACACGGTGGTACTGCCGCGATAGTCGGGCAGCCAACCAGCATGCATATGCAACAACGGCGCACCCGCACCGAGCACCTCACTTTTCACTAGTTCGCCGCCGAAACCGGAGAAAATCACCAGGTCAGCAGCCTCTTGAGCAAGCCACTGAATACACATCGGGTCATTGATGGAGTTGGTCCGCAATACATCTACCTGCTCACAAATCACTCGACAGGCATCCAGGGCGGGTACAGCTACATCCGGTAAGAACAGATCTTCAAGGCTGGCTGAGGGTGTTGGTGGCGAGGACGTCTGCCCCCATCTCTGACTGTCCGGCACGACCAGTGCCGCACTGGAAACGGCTATGCCCGCGTGCGCCAGGGCCTGGGCGTAGGCACTGGTACGGGCAGTGTCGGCAGCCAGCATCACAATTTTTTGTTCAGCGCTCATCCAACAGACCCCAGTAATTGGTCGATATGGTTCTGCTCGCAGCCCAACAGCCTGGCCAGTCGGCCGGAGTGGTCGGCGGGTAAATCAGCTACCCGTGCCGCCAGGGTATCGAGCACTTTGAGCAGCACATTCAAATACACCACCTTGCCGGTGAGGGAATAGGCAAGCTCCATAACTTCGGCGTATCGCAGGTACAGAGTCAGATCGTGGTAGTTCGCCTCCGGCGCCGCACGCCAGCGAGGAAGGTAGTGGCTATGAACGCGTTTGGCCACCTCGAAGCGGCCCACAAGGCGCGCCAGGGTGACATGAATCAGATCGGCGGTTTCTTGCCGCAACAGGCAGCCCATCAAGGACTCCAGCATGTCCGCTGTGCATAAGGTGTCCGCCTCCAGGACGGTTGCCAGAACTACTTTGCCAGCGGGCGCAGGTGGGTCCGCCGGCTCAGCTAATTGCTGCAATACCTGCGCCCTGTCCTTTCGCCAGTCCGCGAAGAACAGGTCACCATGGTAGCTGGTATAGGTGTAACTATTACGCTCTTCCAGCAGGTCACCGCTAGCATACGTATAAGTGGAGCGATTATTCACTGGCGGAATCGTATCGCTTCGCAGATGTCCTTTGCGATTAGGTCCGGCTCCCTGAAGGGCTCGTTATTCTCAATCACGATATCCGGGTTGGCGGGAGGCACGAACTCGATGTCCACGCCAACGACATTGTCTTCCTTACCTGCCATTGCCAACCGGTACAGATTTTTGGGGTTGCGCTCTACCAGGGCATCAAAATTTGCATGTACAAATACCTCGAAATAGTCGGAGAACAGCTTGCGGTTACCTGCCTGATGCTCGGCGAAAATGGAAAGTATGCAGCACACAACATCGATGCCCTCCCGGTCGAGCCAAGCGCACAGTTCACGAATACGCTGTGCGTTACGTCGGCGCCCCTCCACGCTATAATCTTTGGCCTGCTGGTCATTTCCGAAAATGCGGCGAATCTCGTCGCCATCGATCAGCACCGTGGCGGCATTGTCTTTCTTCATTTCACGGTGCACGGCGGCACCGATGGCCGACTTTCCCGCGCCGGAAAGGCCAATTACCCAGACGATCAAGAACTCACCTCTCTTGTTTTTGCCAAGACCAACTGCCCCGAACGCA
>JAACFI010000014.1 GCA_009937575.1 Haliea sp. | reverse complement strand
ATCTGCGATCGCGCCCGGTGGCGAAGTTCCTCGGCACTGACAGTGCGGACTTCTTCCACCGTTATCGCCGGGTGGATAATCATCTCCGCGCTGCCGGGGTGCAGGTTTATGCCATCCGGTGTGAGGATACCATCGGCTCCCCTGATGCTGATCGGCAGTATGGGGACATCCAGATCCTGGGCCATGCGGAATGCGCCCATCTTGAACGCTTTCAGCTCACCGTCGCGACTGCGGGTGCCCTCGGGAAAGAACAGGACGGAAGTGCCCGGGAGCATCCGCTGCTTGAACCGTTCCAGTTCCCGGATGGCCGCCTGATGGTTGGCCCGATCGAGGAAGATGTGCCCCAGCAAAGCGCAACCCCCGCCGATCATCGGCACCTTGCGCAATTCCTTTTTCATCACCCACTTCAGGTCCAGTTTCAGCCATCCGTATAGAATCGGGATGTCGATCAGGCTGAGATGGTTGGCCACCACGATATAGGACTGCCGCTGGTCGAGATTGTGCTCCCCCAGGATTTGCAGCCGCGCGGGGACCCCCCGGAGCAATCCCCTGCCCCAGGCGCCCCCGAACCAGCGACTGGCCTTCTGCTGGCTGAAAGGTGCCACGGCCAGCACGCCCAGGAAATTCGCAAAGGTCCACAGCAACAGCCAGGGTATGTACACCAGGTACTTGTAGATCTGGTACAAGATCGCCCCCGAAACCCGTTTCTCTCAGGATTTTATCGATAGTCGGGTGCAGGGTATAATCGGCGCCCCTCCCCCGGGATGCGAATTATGTACAGTAACCATGTCCAATAACAAGGTCGGCTTCGTCAGCCTCGGCTGCCCCAAGGCCCTGGTGGACTCCGAACGTATTCTCACCCAGCTGAAACTGGACGGCTACGATATCGTACCCAGTTACAAAGATGCGGAGATCGTGGTCGTCAATACCTGTGGCTTTATCGACAGCGCCAAGCAGGAATCCCTCGACGCCATCGGCGAGGCTATCAGCGAAAATGGCAGGGTGATCGTCACCGGTTGCATGGGCAAGGGCGATGACGCCGACGACATCAGGGCCATGCACCCCAAGGTACTGAGCGTGACCGGCCCGGCCGCCTACGAGGAAGTGGTAGGCGCCGTGCACCAGTACGTGCCCCACACTCCGGAGCACGACCCCTTCACCGACCTGGTCCCGCCCCAGGGGGTGAAGCTGACCCCGCGCCACTACGCCTACCTGAAAATCTCCGAGGGCTGCAACCATCGCTGCAGTTTCTGCATCATTCCCAATATGCGTGGCGACCTGGTAAGCCGACCCATCGGCGATGTGATGGAGGAGGCCGAGCGGCTGGTTCAAGCCGGCGTTCGCGAATTGCTGGTCATTTCCCAGGACACCAGCGCCTATGGCGTAGATACCAGATTCCGCACTGGATTCTGGAACGGTCGACCAATCAAGACCCGCATGCAGGAGTTGTGCGAGACCCTGGGGGAGTTCGGCATCTGGGTACGCCTGCACTATGTCTACCCTTATCCTCACGTTGATAACGTTATCCCGCTGATGGCCGAGGGCAGGATCCTGCCCTACCTGGATGTACCCCTGCAGCACGGCAGCCCAGAGGTACTGCGGCATATGAAACGTCCTGCGGCGGCGGAAAAATCCCTGGACCGTATCCAGGCCTGGCGCGAGGTGTGCCCGGACATCACCCTGCGCAGTACCTTCATCGTCGGCTTTCCCGGCGAAACCGACAGGGATTTCGAGATCCTGCTGGACTTCCTGCGGGAGGCACAGCTGGACCGGGTGGGCTGCTTCCAGTACTCGCCGGTCAAGGGGGCGAAGGCAAACGATCTCCCAGACCACGTTCCCGAGCCACTGAAGCAGGAGCGCTGGGATCAGTTCATGGCAGTGCAGCAGGAGATCAGTACTGCCAGGCTGCAGGCGAAGATCGGCAGTACGGTGGAGATTCTGATCGACGAGGTCGACGAGCGGGGGGCCATCGGGCGCTCTAGCGCGGATGCCCCCGACATCGACGGCCGGGTGTACCTGGATGGTGTCACCGACCTGCAACCAGGGGATTTCGTGGAGGCGGAAGTGACCGGGGCCGACGAATACGACCTGTGGGCGGGCTGACACGGCAGTGAACCTGCTGCTGCTCAACGACGACGATCACGTCGAGGGACAGGCCTACAGCGTGTCTGGCCGGCGCCTGCAACACCTGCTGCAGGTGCACGGTGCCGGGGCGGGCGACACCCTGCGCGCAGGCGTGCTTGGCGGGATGATGGGAGAAGCACAGATCCGCGAAATCGACGAAAGGCGCGCACTGTTGTCCGTCTCTCTGGACACCCCGCCACCGCAAAAACTTCCCCTGTGCCTGGTCCTGGCACTGCCACGCCCGAAAATGCTGCGTCGCATCCTGCGTACCGCGGCCGAGCTCGGCGTTCCCGAATTGCACCTTATCAACAGTTACCGGGTGGAAAAAAGCTACTGGCAGACGCCGGTGCTGGGACCAGGCACGGTGCGGGAGTACCTGGTGCAGGGACTGGAGCAGTCCCGGGATACCGTGTTGCCGGAAGTCCACTGCCACCGCCGTTTCAAGCCCTTCGTGGAAGACGAATTCCCCGGGATGATCGCCGGATGCCGCGGCCTGCTCGCCCACCCTGGGGATTACCCCGCCTGCCCGAGGGAGGCGGGGGGGGCTACCCTGCTGGTGATTGGGCCGGAGGGGGGATTTATCCCCTACGAGGTAGAGAAGCTGGCAGACGCCGGTTGCGAGATCGTGTCCCTGGGGCCCCGTATCCTGCGGGTGGAGAATGCGGTGACGGCATCGTTGGGGAGGTTGTTTTAGGGTTTGATGGTGCGCACGGCCGTGGAATTAATCGATCCTCTGCTGGTGCGCAGTGCGCACCCTACCCTGGATCGGAGTGGCCGTAGGGTGCGCACTGCGCACCATGAACCCCGGAGAGACCTCATACACAAGGTTTTGTTGATGAGAATCAAGGCACAGGCAGGGAACAGGCACTAAGGTTGAAGCAATCAAAGCACCCGAGGCACAAAATAAGGAACTGCCATGCTTAGCGTATCCGAACTCATGACCCGCGAGCCCTACACCCTGGGGCCCGATGACACACTGGCGGACGCCCGCAAACTGATGGCGGAGCATCATATCAGGCATATACCCATCGTCAGTGGCGATGGCAACCTGGTCGGGCTGGTCTCCCAGCGGGATGTGCTGGCCGCCGAGGACTCCACCGTGCTCAATGCGGAGGGGGGGGCGGACTCGAAAGACGCCTATGTGGCGCTGTCCGCCATCATGACCTCTCCGGTGCAGACGGTAGACGAACACGCGGGGTTGCGCGGCACCGCCCTGCACCTGCAGAAAAACAAAATGGGCTGCCTGCCGGTTATCAAAGAAGGGCGCCTGGTGGGGATCATCACCGATTCGGACTTTGTCGCCATTGCCATCACCCTGATGGAGCAGCTGGAGGCCAGCGAGCCGGACGAATACGACTTCGACGGCGGCTTCGACGAGGAATTCGACGAGGAAATCTGACCGTCCGGTCGACGGGTAACCCGTTCAGGCCTGTTCGAAAAGGCTCAGCTGGTCCAGGTCTTCGGCTGATCGCGGTTGCAGGCGCAGCCCGGCGCCCAGCAGGCGAACCGGCTTGGCACCTCGGGGCCAGGCGGTTGTTACCAGACGGTGGAAGCTGGCGGCGTCGTTCCAGGGCTCCCCGCTGGCGCCGATGGCTTCCTCAAGGGTAGTCTGGGTGAAATCCTGGTACTTGATCTTCACCACCCGCTTGGTGGGGAAATAGCGGTCCGCGATCCTGCCGAACCGCCCGGCCAATTCAAGCAGCAATTCGTCCACCGCCGCCACCATCGCCGGCATGGCGTCGATATCCCGGGCGTAGGTCCGTTCTACGCTGATGGACTTGCGCACCCTGGATGTCTGCACCCGGCGCTTGTCGACGCCGCGAGCCACGTCGTGCAGGCGCCGCCCGTACTTGCCAAAGCGTTCTACCAGTTTTTCCAGCGGCAGCTGCTGCAGGTCACCGCAGGTTTCCACCCCCATGCGGCGCAGCTTATCTGCAGTCACCCTGCCCACCCCGTTGATCTTGCTCACCGGCAGCTCCAGCACAAACTCCGCCACCTGCCCGGGGGCGATGGTGAACATGCCATCCGGCTTGTTCCAGTCACTGGCCACCTTGGCCAGGAACTTGTTCGGGGCAATCCCCGCCGATACGGTCAGCCCGAGTTCCTCCCGAACACGGCGCCTGATCTCCCCGGCGATCAGGGTCGCACTGCCCTGCATGCAGTCACTGCCGCTCACATCGAGGTAGGCCTCGTCCAGGGACAGGGGCTCGATCAGCTCGGTGTACTCCCTGAAAATATCGTGGAACTGCCCGGAGACTGCCCGATACAGTTCGAAACGCGGCGGCAGGATCAACAGGGTCGGGCACAGCGCCATGGCCCTGGAAGACGCCATGGCGGAATGCACACCAAACTTTCGCGCCTCGTAATTCGCCGTGGCGATGACACCCCGCCGGTCGGGCCGCCCACCCACCGCAATGGGCTTTCCAGCCAGCGCCGGGTTCTCCCGCGTCTCTACCGACGCGTAAAAGGAATCCGCATCGATGTGGATGATTTTGCGCTGGTCTTCCATGACCGATTCAGGCGCCCGTGCCCTCCGGGCAGGTCACCCCGGTGCCACCGAGGCCACAGTAGCCGCCGGGATTCTTGGCCAGGTACTGCTGGTGGTAGTCCTCCGCATAATAGAAGGGGGGCGCCGGCAGTATCTCCGTGGTAATCGCCCCGTAGCCGGCCCTGTCCAGGGCACGCTGGTAGCTGGCCCGGCTGGCCTCAGCCAGGGCCTGCTGGTCCTCGTCGAAGGTGTAGATGCCCGACCGGTACTGGGTACCCAGATCATTGCCCTGGCGCATGCCCTGGGTCGGGTCGTGACCCTCCCAGAACAGGGTCAGCAGCTCGTCGTAACCGACTACGGCAGGGTCGTAGACCACCAGCACCACCTCGTTGTGCCCGGTCTCCCCGCTGCACACCTCCTGGTAGGTGGGGTTGGGGGTAAGGCCGGCGGCATAGCCGGCGGCGGTGGTGAACACACCCGGAAGCTGCCAGAATTTACGCTCCACACCCCAGAAGCAGCCCATGCCGAACATGGCCTGGCACATCTGGGATGGAAAGGGCCCCTGCAGCGGGTTGCCGTTGACAAAGTGATGGGGCGGGACCAGCATGGTCTCCTCACGCCCTGGCAGTGCGGTCTCTGCCGTGGGCATGGCGTGTTTCCGTCGAATATCGAACAGTCTCATAAGCGGCATACCTCCTGCCCGGGTCTCGCCGAAGTGCAGCCCGGGGTCTTACATTCTCTGTGTCGTGTAAGATACAGTAGATATCCCGGCCAGAAAACGCATCCGACCATGCCAGTTACCCGCCGCTCTCTACTGGGCCTGATCTCCGGCAGCACCTTTTTCCTGACCACCCGGGGACTTGCCGGCCCACCGACCCGGCTTCCGGACGGGGCCCCCGCGCTGGGCTTCCAGCAGGGAGTAGCCTCCGGCGATCCCCAGCCTCACGCGGTCATGCTCTGGACCCGGGCGGCACCGACGTCAGGCACAGGCGCCGAAGTCCCCCTGCTGCTGCAGGTCAGCCTGCAGGAGGATTTCTCCACGCTGCTGCTGCACAGCACCCTGCGGACTTCCCGTGACAGCGATTACACGGTACGAGCCTACGTCGACGGCCTGGAACCCGATACCATCTACTTCTACCGTTTCCTGGGCGGCGGCGGTTCCGCTTCCCGCGTTGGCCGCACGCGCACGGCACCCTCACCTGACCAGGCGCGGCGGGTCAACCTGGCTTTCGCCAGCTGCCAGAGTTACGAGGACGCGTTCTACGGTAGCTGGGCGCGCATGCTGGAGGACGACCGTGCGGCGCCGGAGGAGGAGCGCATCGACTTTGTCCTGCACCTGGGGGATTTCATCTACGAGCGCAGCTGGCACACCCGCAGCAACGGCACTCCCCACTCGCGCAAGATCCCCCCTTTCCCCGAAGGTGCGGACACCACCAAAAATCGTTACGCCGTCTCCCTGGCCGATTACCGCCACCTGTACCGGACCTTTCTCGAAGACCCCTACCTGCAGGAAGCGAGGGCACGCTGGCCCTTCGTGTGTACCTGGGATGACCACGAATTCAGCAACGACAATTTCCAGAGTTTCAGTACTTACGGCGAAGACGCCCGGCTGGAGCCGGAGCGCCGGCAGGATGCCAACCAGGCCTGGTTCGAGTACATTCCCTGCGTTCTCAGCGAACTCGAAGACCAACCCGCCAGGGATTTCGAGCGCCGGGCGCTGACCGGCAGCGACGAGCAAAGGAATCAGGCGGCGCTGGACAGCCTGCGCATCTATCGCCGGCTCACCTGGGGGCGCTACCTGGACCTGTTGCTCACCGACAGCCGCAGCTATCGCAGCCCACCCTGCCTGCCCGACGGCTTCGCCGAGTCCCTGGGTCTGCCGATGAATACGGTGCAGCTGGTCGCCATCGCAGACGGCGGCCGCAAATACAATCACGGTGACCCCCCGGCCTACCTGCCCTACGGCGATGGCAGGACCCCCAATCCAGCGCGGGAGCGATCCCCGGGCACCATTCTCGGCGAGCAACAGCGTGCCTGGTTCCAGCAGGCAATGGAGGCTTCCACCGCCCGCTGGAAATTGTGGGGCAACGCCCTGCCGCTGATCCCCATGCGTCTCGATCTCTCCGTACTGCCGTTTACCGGCTACCAGGACAGTATTTTTGCCCTGGACGCCTGGGCGGGGTACCCCCACGAGGTGGACCAGTTGATGCGCCATGCGCATGACAATGACATCACCGGCCTGGTTTCCCTCTCGGGAGACCACCACATGCACGGCGCGGGGACGGTAAGCTGGTCCACCACTGAGGCCGACGCGCAACCGGTGGCGGTGGATTTTACCGTTGCGGGTATCAGTTCCACGCCCCTGTTCGAGGACCTGGAGGTGGTGGCGCGCAGGGACCACCCGGACTTCCGGCCAATCGTCTACCGGGAAGAGGAAAGCGGGCTGACACCTGTGTGGAATATGTCCATGCTGCAGGGCGTATTTGCCGCCTACACCTACAACAAAACGGGCCTGCGAACCCTGGCAAGCTGGCTGGGGCCCAACTACGCCAATCCCGGGCTGAAATACGTGGATACCACCGCCAACGGCTACGGCCTGGCCCATTTTGACCGCGACCAGCTCAGGGTACAACTGGTCACCGTTGAGCACAGCCGCCAGCCCTTCGACCTGCCACCCGCCGTTCGCCATCGCGCCCACTTTGTCCTGCCCCTGTGGCAGCCTGGACAGCGCCCTGAACTGCATGGTCCCGAATTTGAAGGCGGTGCCCCCTTCCCTTTTGAGCCCCCCTCGGTGTAAGCTTGGGGCAATCACAATAAGGTGTTGCGGCAACCGCTGCTTTCACGCCATTGTAATCTTTGATAATTAATCTGGACCCGATCAATAGATACGGGATGATTTTTGCCCCCTGGAAGACGTGGGCGAACTCCAGAGAAAGAAGAAAAGTAGACAGCTATGAACACAACGAGATTCAATGCCAGCGAGCTCTGCAGTCGCAAGCTCTGGCAACTGGTCAACACCAGAGAAGACAGAGAAGTCAGCGACAGCGAATTGCAGGAAGCCATTACCGAACTGGCCACCCGTCGACACTACCTGGCGGAACTGCGGGAAATCGGTAAACTGAAGGAACGTACACCCGGGGCCTGAGTGCCCGGAGATTTTACCGCAGTGCCCAAACCTCCCAGCCGCCGGTCCTCTGCCGGCGAGATCGACCAGTTCCTGCAAAAAAGCAAGGCCATCGCCCAGGTCGTCGAGCGCCAGCCACGACTGATGTTCGCCATAGACGCCACCGCCAGTCGCCAGCCCACCTGGGACAGCGCCTGTCACCTTCAGCGTGAGATGTTCAAGGCCACCTCAAGCATCGCCACCCTGGCAGTCCAGTTGTGCTACTACCGCGGCTTCAACGAGTTCTTCGCCAGCCGCTGGCTTTCGGACGGGGAGCAGCTGGGCCAGCTGATGGGCAGGGTCTACTGCGAGGGCGGTCACACCCAGATCGCCCGCCTGCTTCGACACGCCCTGAAGGAGCAGCGCAAGAGCAAGGTTCGCGCCCTGGTGTTTATCGGCGACGCGATGGAAGAAAATCCAGACACATTGTGTGACCTTGCCGGCCAGTGCGGCCTGTTGCAGTTACCACTGTTCCTGTTTCAGGAGGGCAACAACCGCCAGGTACAGAAGACCTTTCGCAACATGGCCAGGCTGAGCGGCGGCGCCTATGCCCGCTTCGACACCCACAGTGCACACACCCTGGCGGCCCTGCTGGGCGCCGTGGCCAGGTACGCCGCCGGCGGGCGGGCAGCACTTGAAAAACACACCAGTGACAGTGCTAAACTGCTGCTTGAGCAACTCAAAACCTAAGGACTTTCGTGCCCCGACTCTTACTCCTGCTGGCTATCGCCCTGGTGGCCTATATCCTGCTGCAGCGCGCCAGGTCACTGCCACCCCACAAGCGCAAAGCGGAATACATCAAGCTGGGCATCGGGATCGCGGTCGCGGTGGTGATTTTCCTGGCCATCACCGGGCGCATGCACTGGGTCGGCGCGGCACTGGCCGGCCTGCTGGTGGCCATCCGCCAGTTGGCCCCCACCCTGATCCGGCTGTTTCCCATGCTGGCATCGATGAAGATCTTCGGGCAGGGAGGCCCCAGCGCGGGCCAGAGCTCCACTGTGGAAACCGCTATCCTGCGCATGCAGCTGGATCACGACAGCGGCGAACTGCAGGGCGAGGTCCTGCAGGGGCCGTACGAGGGCTGGCGCCTGCGCGACATGAACCTGGAACAACTGCGGGAACTACTGGATTACTGCCAGCGGGAGGACGCCGATTCCGCGCGCCTGCTGGACAGTTACCTGCAGCAGCGTTTCCCCGGAGAGGCCTCCTTTGGAACCCAGAGCAGCGCCCCCGGGAACAGCGGGCCTATGGGCCGCAAGGAGGCGCTGGCGATACTCGGCCTGGAGGAAGGTGCCAGCGAGGAAGACATTGTAGCTGCCCATCGCAAACTGATACAGAAACTGCATCCGGACCGGGGCGGCAACGACTACCTGGCGGCCAAGATCAACCAGGCCAAGGATCTGTTGTTGGGTTGACCACGAGACACTTCCATCGCCTGTCGCAAATGCTTACACTGCGCCCAGCCAATAGGAGGAACCGCGCGACACCATGTCTGAGCTATTCGTAATCCGCAACCAACTGGGTCACTACTGGGGCAAGGGCAAGGCCTGGGTAGATGGCTCCGAAGCAAGAGCAGTCATGCGCGCCAGCCATCGCGACGAGGCGGTGAATACCCTGGTCGAACTCAGTTCAAAGGATTTTGAACTGCGTGGCGAGGTCGTTCAGGTGGAGGCCAATCCGCGCGGTGAACCGGTGATCGAGCCAAGCCAGATACCCCTCCCCGTGGACCCTGAAGACGGCGAAGATGCGGTAGAAGAAGCGGAGAACCCGGCGTGAGGATACTCCTGTTCCTGGCTACCAACCTGGCCGTGCTGGTACTGGTCAGTATCGTGTTCAACCTGCTCGGGTTTCAGGGCATACTCGCCGAAAACGGCGTGGACCTCAACCTGGGCGCCCTGCTGGTGTTCTGCGCCCTCTTCGGCTTCGGCGGCTCGATGATCTCCCTGTTCCTGTCCAAGTGGATGGCCAAACGCGGCACCGGGACTTACATCATCGAGGAGCCGCGCAACCGCGACGAGCAGTGGCTGCTGGATACTGTGCGGGAACTGGCCGAGGAGGCGAAAATCGGTATGCCTGAGGTAGGCATCTTCCCGTCCCAGGCGGCCAATGCCTTCGCCACCGGCTGGAATCGCAACGATGCCCTGGTGGCCGTGAGTGCGGGATTGCTGCAGCGCTTTCGCCCGGATGAGGTGCGCGCAGTGATGGCCCACGAAATAGGTCACGTCGCCAACGGCGACATGGTGACCCTCACGCTGATCCAGGGCGTGGTGAATACCTTCGTCATGTTCCTCGCGCGGGTCATCGGCCACACGGTGGACCGGGTGGTGTTCAAGACTGAACGCGGGGTGGGCATCGGCTTTTTCGTGGTCACCATCGTCGCGGAGCTGGTGCTGGGCCTGCTGGCGAGCACCATCGTATTCTGGTTCTCCCGCTGGCGGGAATATCGCGCCGACCGGGCTGGAGCGGACCTCACCACCAATGCCCACATGATCGCCGCGCTGCAGCGGCTGCAGATGGAACAGGGTCAACCCCAGGACCTGCCGGGGGAGCTGACCGCCTTCGGCATCAGCGAGCAGTTGAAGCAGGGTGTGGCGGGGCTGTTCCGCTCCCACCCGCCTCTGGATGACCGTATCAGGGCACTGCAGGGCGGCAGCTGAGGGCTCAGGCCAGCGGTTTTACCAGGTATTCGCTCATCGGGATAACGTCGATGGATTCGAAATCGATGAAGCGTACACAGCTCTCCATCATCTCACCCATACGCTGCTGCAGCAGGGCCTCATCGCCACCGGTGTCGTAGAATGCGTGATCGGAATCCATGGCGCCGGGGGGGAAGTTTTCCTCGACAATAGCATCGAAATGGGGGGTCACGTCGTCCAGTTCCCGCACCACCACATTCTGGCGGTAGCCGAAGGTGGACTGGGTGTCGATGGCGACCTGGGTGTGGCTACCCTGCCAAACTGCCAGCCACTCTGGCCGGTCCATGGCCGCCGGCTTGCGGAAGAACACCACGTGGCACATACCGTGAACCCGTTCACCCGGGGCCGAGGGGTGCACCGCCTGGTTGACCAGCGGCTCCGACTCCACCACCTGGTAGCCATTGCGACGGCTTACCCGGGCATCGATCAGGGGCTCCCAGGACCCGGCGGCTCCGGCATCGTCCACCCACAGGGAGAGCACCGCATCGGGGGCCGATGCGCTGTTGAGCATACGACGTCCCTCAGCCGGGGCAACCGCACCGTCGGCGGCACACAGCCGCAGGCCGCGAACCCCCGCCAGTGAGGTGAGTTGCGGGGCCAGGTCCCGCAACAGCCCGTCGCGAAAGTCATCGGCGGACTCACCGTCCTGCTTCCACAGAGGATAGAGCAGTTTTTCCATGGCCGGTTGCGCCTAGACGCCCACGGGAGGGGTAATGGTAGATGCGTTGTCGATCAGCATCTCGGCACCGTTGACAAAGCGTGACTCGTCCGAGGCCAGGTAGAGCACCAGGTTGGCGATGTCTTCGGGCTCACACATATTGCCGAATTTGCCGATTTCCTCGATATCCTCCCGGGTCGCGGTCTCCTTGCCAGTGGCCACCTTGACCACCATGGGAGTCTTCACCCCATCGGGATGGACCGAGTTACAGCGAATACCGTTTTTCTGTTCCTTGCAGAACATGGCGATGTTCTTGGTCAGGGCACGTACCGCGCCCTTGCTGGCGGTGTAGGCGGCAACGAATGACTGGCCGTGTATCGCTGCCACTGACGACATGTTGATGATGGAACCGCCACCGGATTCCGCCATGGCGGGTATGGCGTGTTTGCAGCCGAGGAACACGCCGTCGCTGTTCACGGCGTTCACCATACGCCAGGATTCCAGGTCAGTGTCAACGATGTTGCCAAGGGCGATCATACCGGCGTTGTTCACCAGGATATCAAGGCGCCCGAACTGCTCCACCGTGGCAGAGATGACGGCCTTCCAATTCTCCTCGTCGGTCACGTTGAGGCGCATGAACACCGCCTGCTCGCCAATGGCATCCGCCACCGCCTGGCCATCTGCCTCGTTGAGGTCGGTCACCACCACCGTGGCCCCCTCCTGCGCCAGCAATTCGGCGTCAGCCTTTCCCATGCCGCTGGCGGCACCTGTGATGATAGCAACCTTGCCGGATACCCTTCCCATCATTTCACCTCATCGCTTGTGTCCTGGTTCCGCGGTGACAACGGTGTTGCGGCCACTGCAAATTTTCAGGCGGCAAGTTAAGCAGATGCAGCTGCCCAGCTCAATCGTAAGGGCGCCAAAGCGCCCTGAGGGCTGCCCAGTTGAACCATCCGGCCCCTCGCCAGCAACCTGCGGCAGTAGTATTCTAGTGTACCTCGTCCCCAACCACCTCCCGGAGCACCTATGCCACAAGCCAATCAAACACCGGCCCTGGTCAACTGGATCGGCTACCTGGCCATCGCCCTGCTGCTGGTCCTGCCCCTGTCGGTGCTGACCGTGCGCTCCGGTGCGTGGCAGCAGGGCCTGTTGCTCTATGCTCTCAGCTGCCTTGGCTGTCTGCTGCTGTTCGCCCTGTCGGGCCTGTTGCTGCTGCTGCCGCGTTACGCGGGGTCGCGATCTGCACTCGGGGTGCGCATGTTAATCGCTCTGCCCGGCACCCTGTTGTTGCTGTCGCTACTGGCAGGCCGCGGTGACTACCCACCGATACACGACATCACCACCGACACCCAGGATCCGCCACTGTTCGTCACCGCCGAAAAACAACGGGGCGAGGGGGCCAACACCCTGGAAATCGACCCGGACGCCATCGAATCCCAGCGCCAGGCCTACCCCGACCTGCAGACCCTGTTGACGGAGGTGGCGATCGACGACGCCTTTGATCGCGCATTGGCAGTGGCCGCCGACCTGGGGTGGGAGGTCTATCACCAGGACCGCAACGCCGGGATCATCGAGGCGGTGGACACCACCGCCATCATGGCCTTCAGGGACGACGTCGTCATTCGCCTGCGCACCAACGCCGACGGCACCCTGGTAGACCTGCGTTCCGTGTCCCGGGTCGGTATCGGTGATATTGGCGCCAATGCAAAGCGCATCCGCGCCTTTCAACAGGCCTTCATCCAGTAGGAAAAAAAGTATGTACCGAGAAATTCTCCACCACCGGATCACCGCCCTGGCGATGCTGCTGTGCAGTCTGGTGACGAGCACTCCCAACTGGGCGGAAACAGACTACCTGAGTTTCGCCACGGAAGACGAAACCAATACCATGGAGATTTTCCGCGAGGCCAGCCCGGCGGTGGTCTATGTCACCAATACCGCCCTGCGGCGCAGTTTCTTCACCCTTAACGTGGAAGAAATCCCCCGGGGTTCCGGTACCGGTTTCCTTTGGGACCAAAGCGGCCTGGTAGTGACCAACTTCCACGTGATTGCAGGGGCCCACAAGCTGACCGTCACGCTGCAGGACCGCAGCGAGTACGATGCGGAAGTCATCGGGGTGGCACCGGAGAAGGACCTCGCGGTGCTGCGCCTCGATAAACCCCCGAAAGAACTGGCCACCCTGCCGATGGGCGACTCCTCGGAACTGACCGTGGGGCGCAAGGTGCTCGCCATAGGCAACCCCTTCGGCCTGGACACCACCCTCACCACCGGTATCGTCAGCGCCCTGGGCCGGGAAATCGAAGCCCCCGGCGAGCGCAAGATCCGCGGCGTCATCCAGACCGACGCGGCAATCAACCCGGGCAATTCCGGCGGTCCCCTGCTCAACTCCCTGGGGCAACTGGTAGGGGTGAATACCGCGATCTACAGCCCCAGCGGGGCCAGTGCGGGAATCGGGTTTGCCATACCGGTCAATACCGTGAAAGACGTGGTACCACAGCTCATCAGCTATGGCCGGATTCTGCGGCCGATGATAGGCGTGGAACTGGCCTCGGACCGCTGGGTGCGACGCTACCAGATCAAGGGACTGCCAGTGGTGCGGGCCTATCCCGGCCTGCCCGCGGAGAAGGCCGGCATCACCGGCGCCTACCGGGATTCCCGGGGGCAGATCGTGCTGGGGGATATCATCACCGGCATCGACGGCAAGCCGACCCGCAGCCACGATGATTACTACAATATCCTGGAATCCTACGAACCGGGAGACACCGTGGAGGTCACAAGCCGCCTGGGGGACAAGAACGTCACCTACAGAGTGGAGTTGATCGAATCCCAGTAAATTTCAGGACAGGGTACCGCCATCCACCCGGATATCCTCGCCGGTGATGTGGGATCCATCCTCGGATGCCAGCATGGCGATCACGCCCGCCATCACCTCGGGTCCCCTGGCGCCGGTCAATGACATGATGCGCGGCATCAGGTCCCAGTCCATGGTCTCGGGAAAACCCACGTCGTGCGTCATGCCAGTCTTGATATCCCCGGGGCAGACGCAGTTGGCGCGCACGCCGCGTTTGGCGTATTCCACTGCGATACTGCGGGTCATGGCCAGCACCCCACCCTTGCTGGCGGAGTAGGCCACCCCGCAGGGAAGCCCGGATAACGAGGCCGTGGAAGCGGCGTTGACGATACTGCCCTTGCTCTCCAGCAGGTGTGGCAGCACCGCCCGGCACAGCAGCATGGTGCCGGTCAGGTTGATGTCGATCACCTTCTGCCAGTCCGCCGTCTGCAATTGCTCTGTATCGTCAAAACGCAGGATTCCCGCCATGTTCACCAGGGCGTACAGACTGCCGTAGCGCGTCACACAGGCATTCACGCAGGCCTGCACGCTGTCCTCATCCGCCACATCGCAGGCATGGGCCGTCGCCTCACCCTCATTACTGGCAATTTCTGCCACGGTGGCTTCCAGGGCTTCCTGGTTGAGGTCGACACAGAATACCGAGCCGCCCTCCTCGGCGATACGCAACGCACTGGCCTTGCCGATCCCGCTGCCGGCGCCGGTCACCATCACAACCCTGTTATCAAACCTTTGCATACCAATTCTCCTGTACAGATGTAGGACAGAATGCCGCCGCCGGCCTGTTTCGGTCAAGCGTGGCGGTACGGGGCAGTGAACCGGCGAATACACAATGGGAAGAAAACCGCCATCTGTCCGATTTTGTCAGTAGGGCTGACTTATTAAGCCATTGCCTTGTACCTTGCAGCAGTTAATCTTCTTGACCTTTAACCGGCTGGCCCGCGCTCGTATCATGGGTGATGCGGCAGTCGACACCCCGCTTGATGCGTTGAGGAACAGATGCCGTGACAGCACCGATCAGGAGAGAGCTTTTGGAAGATCTGGACCAGTTTCGAAGTGAAGTGCGGGAGTGGCTGGAAGCCAACTGCCCGGAGTCACAGCGCCAGCCCATCACCGCGGCGGAGCAATTCTGGGGCGGCCGGCGGGCCAAATTCCCCAGCGAAGACGCCAGGTTGTGGTATGAGCGCATGCGCGACAAGGGCTGGATCGTACCCGAGTGGCCCGCAGAATACGGCGGCGGTGGCCTGTCTGATCAGCAGGGCAAAATCATCAAGGACGAGATGAAACGTATCAACGCCCGCACCCCCGTTTATGGTATCGGCATCTGGATGCTGGGCCCGGCGATCCTCGAGTACGGCAACGAGCAACAGAAGCAACAGCACATCCGTGCCATCATCAACGCGGAAACCCGCTGGGCCCAGGGCTACTCGGAGCCCGGCGCCGGTTCTGACCTGGCCAGCCTGCAGTGCAAGGCGGAGGATATGGGCGATCATTTCCTGGTCAACGGCAGCAAGATCTGGACTACCAACGCCGACAAGTGCGACTGGATTTTCTGCCTGGTGCGCACCGACCCGGAAGCGAAAAAACAGGAAGGCATCAGCTTCCTGCTGATCGACATGGACACCCCCGGGATCAGCACCACACCGATCGAACTGATCAGCGGCGAATCGGAATTCTGCCAGACCTTCTTCGACAACGTGAAGGTACCCAAGGAAAACCTGGTGGGCGAGCTCAACAAGGGCTGGTCGGTGGCCAAGGCCCTGCTGGTACACGAACGCAAGCTGATGGCGGAAATGGGCAGTGATTCCCCGCGCAAGATCGTGGTACCCAACGAGGCCGCCCACAAGTATCTCGAGTTCGAGGACGGCAGGATCGCCGACGCGCAGCTGCGCAGCGACCTGGCGGACTACAACATGCAGATGCATGCCATTGCCCTCACCCACTTCCGCACCTTTGAGGAGAAAACCAGCGGGGTGCGCAGCGCGGCGCCGCTGGTGATGAAGTACCTGGGCACCGAGGCCGAAAAAGTGAAGAGCGAACTGTTGCTGGCGATCATGGGCAGCCGCGGCCTGGGCTGGGAAGGCGAAGGTTTTGAGCAGGATGAACTGGACACCCTGCGCCTGTGGGCCATGTCCAAGGCTTTCACCATCGCCGGTGGCAGCTCGGAGATCCAGCTTAACGTGATTGCCAAGTCGGTACTCGAACTGCCCCAGAACAAGGAGAAATAGCCATGCCGCTGGTATTGAATGAAGAACAGCGCCTGCTGCAGGACACCGCCCGGGAATTCCTGGACAGCAACGCGCCGGTAGAGGCCCTGCGCAAGCTGCGAGACCAACGGGACCCGCTCGGCTACGCCCCGGACCTGTGGCAACAGATGGCGGAGCTGGGCTGGGCCAGTATCATCCTGCCGGAGCAATACGGGGGCCTGGAGTTCGGGTTCCTCGGCCTGGGCGTCGTGCTGGAAGAGGCGGGCCGCACACTGGCCGCGTCGCCGCTGTTCGCCTCCGCCGTGGTTGGAGCCTCTGCGATCCTGCTGGGGGGCAATCAGCAACAGAAAGAGGCACTGCTGCCCGCCATCGCCGGCGGTGAGCTTACCATCGCGCTGGCGCTGGAGGAGAGTCACCACCACCGTCCCACCCAAATCCGTTCGACCGTCATGAAAGAAGGAGATGGTTTTGTCGTCAGCGGTGAGAAAACCTTTGTACTGGACGGCCACAGTGCAGACAAGTTGATCGTGGTCACCCGCTCCGCCGGTGCCGAGCGCGACAGCGCAGGCCTGACCCTGCTGCTGGTTGACCGGGAAGCTGAGGGCGTGTCGGTGCAACGCACCCTCATGGCCGACAGCCGCAATGCGGCCAATATCCGCTTCGATAATGTCCAGGTGGCAGCGGATGCGCTCATCGGCGAGGCCGGCAGGGCCTGGCCGGTGCTGGAACAGGTCCTGGATCGCGGCCGCGTCGCCATGGCAGCGGAGATGATGGGCCTGGCGCTGGAGGCTTTCGAGCGCACCGTGGCCTACCTGAAGGAGCGGGAGCAGTTCGGCGCCCCGATCGGCAGTTTCCAGGCCCTGCAGCACCGGGCCGCACAGATGCAGGCAGAGATCGAACTGTGCCGCTCGGTACTGCTGCAGGCACTTACGGCGGTGGACGAGACTCCCGAGCAGTTGCCGATTCTGGCCAGCCTGGCGAAAACCAGACTGAATGAACTGGTCAAGCTGGTGACCAACGAGGCGGTACAGATGCACGGCGGTATAGGGGTCACCGACGAACTGGAAATCGGCTTTTTCCTCAAGCGCGCCCGGGTGGCGATACAGATCTTCGGGGACAGCGGGTTTCACAAGGACCGCTATGCCACGCTGTGTGGCTACTGAAAGAGGAGTGTAAAATGGAAACCAGCGACAAAATTGCCATGGTCCACAAATACGTGGAAGCTTTCGACAAGGCCGACCTGGATATCATCAGGGAGATCTACTCCGCCGATGCCCGGGTGGAGGACCCGGTGGGCACCGATGTACACGATGGCATCGAGGCGGTCTGCGCCTTCTACGAGGGTGCCCTGGCATCCGGCGCCAAACTGGCCCTCACCGGTGAGCCGCGTTGCTCCGGTAACGCCGTGGCCTTTCCCTTCCAGGTGCAGATGCCGGGCATGACGGTGGACATCATCGACGTGTTCGAGTTCAATCAAGCGGGCAAGGTCAACAGTATGAAAGCCTACTGGGGCCCGGAGAACATGAAGTCCTGAATCGGCTCAAAGGGAGGACTGCTGGCCTGAATATGCAGGGAAAACACGTTGCAATTACCGGTCCCACCACGGGTATCGGCCGGCACGTGGCACTGGAACTGGCCACCCGCGGCGCCGGATTGACCCTGTTCTGCAGGAACGAGGACAAGGCGCAGGCACTGCAACAGGATATCGCGGCAGTCAGCGGCGCCGCGCCACGGGTTATCATCATGGACATGGCCGACCTGTCCAGCGTGCGCCGGGCAGCCGGGGAATTCATGAGCCTGGAACGCACGCTGGATGTGCTGCTGAATAATGCCGGCGTGATCAATACCACCCGCAGGGAAACTGTGGACGGCTTCGAGGAAACCCTGGCGGTGAATCACTTCGCCCCTTTCCTGTTCACCGGGCTGCTGTTGCCGGCCCTGCAACAGGCGCCCTCCGCCCGCATCGTCAACGTCGCCTCCCACGCCCATACCTTCGTCAGGGGAATGGATTTCGAGGATATGCAGGCCGAGAACGGCTACAAGACATTCCGCGTGTACGGGCGCTCCAAACTGGCCAATATCCTGTTCACCCGCAGCCTGGCCAGGCGACTGGAAGACCAGGACATCACGGTCAACTGCCTGCATCCGGGTGCGGTGGCGACTTCACTGGGCAAAAACAATTCAGGACTGGCCGGCAAATTGCTGCCCGCCCTGCTGAAACCCTTCTTCCGCAGCCCGGAGCAGGGCGCCGAAACGTCCATATACCTTTGCTGCAGCGAGGAGGTGAACGCTATCAGCGGGGAGTACTTCTATGACTGCAAAGTCACCAGGACCAAACCCTGGGCGCGGGATGACCGGGAGGCCGCACGCCTGTGGAATTACAGCGAGGAATGTACCGGCTTCAGCTATCCGACATAATTGCGACCCGGACAGCGCCTCTGCTCAGTTGCCGTAGGCCATCCCGCCATCCACCTTGATCACCGCACCGTTGGTATAACGGGAAGCATCGCTGGCAAGGTACAGGGCCGCGCCAATGATCTCTTCTGGCTCACCCGCCCGTCCCATGGGCACGATGGCACCGATCGCTGACTTGACCTCCTCACTCCATGCATCGGAGATATCGGTCAGGAACGGGCCCGGCATGATGCAATTGGTGCGAACTGCGGGCGCGAAAGTCCTGGCCAGCCCCGCGGTGAGATTATTGATGCCCGCCTTGGCAGTGCCATAGGGAATTTCCGCGGCAGTGGGAGCCACCGCTGCCGTACTGCTGATATTGATGATGGAACCGCCGTCGCCATGGGCCATCTGCTCCCCGACCAGGACCGACAGGCGGAAAGGGCCGGCGAGGTTGACCGCGATCACCTTGTCCCACAATTCGCGGGTGACACTGCCCAGGGTCTCGTAGCGCGGAGACATACCGGCGTTGTTGACCAATACGTCGATGCGGTCGTATTTTTCGTAGACGGCTTCCACCAGGGCATCACAGGCCTCCCAGTCCCCCACGTGACAGGCGATGGGGAGACAGGCCCGCCCCGTCTCCCGCTCGATCAATTCCGCCGCGCGATCACAGGACTCCTGTTTGCGCGAGCTGATCACCACCGTGGCGCCGGCCTCGGCGAAAGCCCGGCTCATTTCGAAGCCGAGGCCGCGACTGCCGCCGGTGACCAGGATAATCCTGTCGGTGAGATCAAAGTGTTGGGCTATCGCTTCCCGGTTCATAGGGGGCTCCCGTCATCAGTCTTGAATGAAATGAGGAAAGCTTAACATCAACGTGCTGCCCGGGTGGACTTGGGTCGACACGCGACAATTTGCCGCAGCTGTGACGGCCGCCTTGCATTGGCAGGGGCAAAGTCCCAGAATCCGCCCATGTCTTTTTCCCGCTTCGCTTTCCTGTGCGCACTCACCCTGGGCCTGGCGCTGTTTCCCGGCGCCCGGGCCAGCGACACCTACCCAGCGGCGATCAATCCGATTATCGAACAGCGCTGCATGGTCTGCCACGGTTGTTACGACGCACCCTGCCAGTTGAAACTCGACGCCTGGGCGGGCCTGCAGCGAGGGGCCAGCAAGGCCAAGGTCTACGACGGCACCCGCCTGCGCACTTCCAACCTCACCCGCCTGTTTGTGGATGCGCAGACCAATGCCGGGTGGCGCGACAAGGGGTTCTACCCGATGCTGCCGGAAAAACCGTCCCAGCGGGAAGTCATGCGTGGCATGCTGGAGTTGAAACAGCGACATCCGCTGCCCGCAGGCGACAGGCTGCCGGACAGCTTCGCCCTGGGGCTGGACCGCAGCCAGCAGTGCCCGAAGCCCGGAGAATTCGAGACTTTCGCCAGGGATTACCCGCTGTGGGGCATGCCCTATGGACTGCCGGGCCTGAATCCGAGGGAACACAAGGTCCTGCTCGACTGGCTGGACAAGGGCGCGGGCGGTGTGGCCCGACCCGCTCCCCCGGCTGCGGAACAACAGTCGGTGGAACAGTGGGAAAGCTTCTTCAATGGTGAGAGCCTGAAGCAGCAGCTGATGTCGCGCTATATCTTTGAGCACCTGTTCATCGGCAACCTGTATTTTTCTGAACTGGGGGGGCACAGCGGCTTCTACAACCTGGTTCGTTCCCGCACGCCGCCGGGAGAACCGATTGATATCATCGCCACCCGGCGCCCCTATGACTCCCCGGGGGAAAACAGATTCTATTACCGACTGGCACCCCTGCGCACCGCCATTCTGGACAAACGGCACATGCCCTACGCGCTCAACCAGGCACGCATGGCGCGCTGGCAAGCCCTGTTCCTTGAGACCGACTACCAGGTAAGTGCCCTCCCGAGCTACCACACCGCCGAGGCATCCAATCCCTTCATCACCTTCCGCGAACTGCCAGTGGGGACGCGCTACGAATTCATGCTGGACGAGGCGCAGTTCACTATCATGGGCTTCATCAAGGGTCCGGTCTGCCGAGGCCAGGTGGCGCTCAACGTGATAGACGATCACTTCTGGGTGGCCTTCGTCGCTCCGCAGTATGAACGTTCACAGCAGAGTGCAGAATTCCTGGCAAGGGAAAGCAAAAACCTGCGACTGCCCAGCGGCAAGAGCGGCCTGTTGATCTCACTGGTGGAGTGGCGTAATTACTCCAGGGGACAGCTCGCCTTCCTCGACGCCAAAATGCAATACCTGCGACAGCAGTTGGAAGCGTATGCACTGAAGGTGACCACGGACCTGGTCTGGGATGGCAATGGCCGCAATGACAACGCCGCCCTCACCGTCTTCCGGCACATAGACAGTGCTACCGTGGTCAGGGGCTTTGTCGGCCAGGTGCCAAAGACCGCCTGGGTCATCGACTACCCCCTGCTGGAACGGATTCACTACCTGCTGGTGGCGGGCTTCGATGTCTTCGGTAATGTCGGCCACCAGTTGGAGACCCGCCTGTACATGGATTTCCTGCGTATGGAGGGCGAGCAGAATTTCCTGTTCTTCATGCCGGCGGATGAACGTATCGCCCTGCGTGATTTCTGGTACCGCGATGCCCGCGATCACGTCAAGCAGTACGTGCTCAGCGATACGGTGGCCTTCGACCGGGATACCGATATGGACTACCACACGGACAACCCGAAAAAGGAATTTCTGACCTCGCTGAGGGCAAGCCTTCCCGGGGCATCCGCAGAGCGCTATCGGGTCGACGAACCGGCTTTCGACAAGCTGAAAACCCTGGATGGCAAGCCCTTCAGCCTGATGCCACAGGTGGCCTTCGTGGAAGTATTCGGGCCCCGGGGCGACGAGCGTGTCTTTACCATCGTGCATAACAGCGCCTACTCCAATAACGCACAGATATTCCGCGAGGCCCAGCGGCGAATACCTGAAGAGGACTACCTGACCGTGGTCAAGGGTTTTATCGGCTCTTATCCCAACGTGTTCTTCCAACTGCATGAACAGGACCTCGACAAGTTCGTTGAGGCCATCATCGGGCTGCGGAGCGAGGAAGATTACGCCAAACTGGTCGAGCGCTACGGCACACGGCGCAATGCCACCTGGTTCTGGCGACTCAGCGACAAGTTCCATGCCTATTACAGGAAAAATCACCCGATAGAGGCCGGCCTGTTCGACCTCAATCGCTACGAAAACCGTTAAACAGTAGAGCATAGAGAGGGAGTTTTTATGTTTGCTTATACCACACCACTTATCGGCGGCCTGCTGATCGGCCTGTCGGCTGTCGCCCTGTTGTTGTTCCTGGGCCGCATCGCGGGGATCAGCGGCATCGTCTGGGGCGCGGTGTCCGGCCAGCCCGACAACGCCTGGCGATGGCTGTTCGTCGTGGGGTTACTGGCGGGGCCACTGCTGTACCACACAGTGGCTGCTGTCCCACATCCCACTGCCAGCGCGCTACCCTGGTGGCAGGCCGTGTTGGGAGGACTGCTGGTGGGGTTCGGGACCAAACTGGGTTCGGGTTGTACCAGCGGGCACGGCGTCTGTGGCATCGGCCGCCTGTCACCGCGCTCGCTGGTGGCCACGATAACTTTCATGGCGACCGGCATCGGCACGGTCTACATCATTCGCCACATACTCGGCGGGGTGTGAAATGAAAGGACTGACTGCGCTGCTCTGCGGCATCCTGTTCGGCATCGGCCTGGCAGTGTCCGGAATGACCGACACCGCCAAGGTGCTGGGTTTCCTTGACCTGTTCGGCAGCTGGGTCCCCGACCTGGTTTTCGTCATGGGCGGCGCGGTCTGCGTCACCCTGGTGGCTTTTCGCTTCATTATGAAAAGAGATCGCTCCCTCTTAGGGGAGCTGATGTCACTGCCCAGCAACACCGCTATCGACGGACGGCTGCTGGCAGGAGCAGCTATCTTTGGCATCGGTTGGGGCGTGTACGGTTATTGCCCGGGGCCGGCCATCTCCGCACTGGGTTACCTGGAAACGAACACCGCCATATTTGTGGTGGCCATGCTGGTGGGCATGGCCCTGGCTAATCGCGTCGGACGCGCCTGACCAACGTTTATTCGAGACCGCCGTAGCGTTCGTCCCACCTTCCGACAATGGCGCCGTGGCTGCCGTCTTTTTTTGCCTGCGCCAGGCCACGGTTGAAATCGGCGATGATTTTTTCATGGCCCTTAAGGCTGCGGCTCACTGCGACGTGTCGGGCCACAGGCGGCAGGGTGATGCCGGTCACCTCGAACTGGGTAACCTTGTCAGCCAGGAATTCGTGTAGCTGCAGGATGATAGTGCGCTGGTCGCCGATAACAAAATCCACCTTGCCATTCAGCAGGTTCAACAGATTCTGAATCAGGTGGTTCTCCTTAACCAGGCTCAGGTTTGGCACGCTGTCGAAGTCCACGCCATAGGCGTAGTCCACCCGCACGCCCAGGCGACCACCGGACAGGTCCCCGAGGGCAGAGTAATCGTTCTGGTCCCCGCGACGCTTGAGCACAATCAGTTCGCTGCGCAAATAGGGTTCACTGTACAGCAGGTCCTGGGCCCGCTCCTCGGAATACCAGGCCGCCGCCAGCCCGTCGTAGACACCGAGGCGCGCCCCCTCCACCGCCCGGGACCAGTTTTCAATGGTGATTTCCGGCTTGTGCCCGGTGCGGGCGAAGACGTCCCTCACCAGTTCCAGGGCCAGCCCCTCCCCAGGGAGTTTCGGGTCGGCATAGGGAGGCGAGGTATTTGCCATCAGCCGCAGGGGCTGCTCCGCGGATACCCCGGTACTTCCCAGGACCAGGGTGGCCACCAGCAGCAACGCAAATCTCAACATAAATACACCTCTGGATAAAAAGGGGAAAACACTGCGAGCGAAGCATAAACCGCCTTATCGGGAATATCCATTTCTTTATACCATCACGCACTAACGCTCATTCAGCGGTTGCCTGGGGTAACTGCAGTGCTATGCTCAGCCCACTTTTACCGCCTCTGACAGGAGCATCCCTTGCAGAAAAAGCGAATCTTCTGGGGCGCCTTCGGCGTGCTGCTTACAGTCTTCGCCGTCGTCCAGTTCATACCTTCGCCCCCGCTGGTCATACCGGCGCAACTTGCCGCTGACCAACGGCAAGCGCACCGGCTGCTGAATTTCGAGGGTATCGTCAATTTTCGTGACCTGGGGGGCTATCCCGCTGCAGCCGGGCGGCAGGTGAAGTGGGGGGTACTGTACCGTTCCGGGACCTTCGCCCATAGCAGCCGCGCTGACCTCGAGGGTCTGGCAAAACTGCAGTTGACCAGCCTGGTCGACTTTCGCTCCAGCGCCGAGAAAGAAGAGGAGCCCAACCACCTGCCGGAACCCCCCGGGTTCACGGTGGTGGAAATCCCCACCCTCGACGACGGTAACAAGGCCCTGGTGGGCGACATCATGGAGCGCATAGAATCCGGTAATTTCGATGGCTTCGATCCCAACCGGGCCATGATGCAGGCCAATCGCCAGTTTGCCACGGAATTCACCCCACAGTTTCGCCAGTTCATGCACACGATAGTGGAGGCCGACGGCAGGCCCGTGGTATGGCATTGCAGCGCCGGCAAGGATCGCACCGGCTTTGCCTCCGCCATCCTGCTGCGCGTGCTCGGCGTACCCCGGGACGTGGTCATGCAGGACTACCTGGCCAGCAGGCAGCACGCACTGGAGGCGCGCCGCAACCAGTTATTGATGCTTCGTGTCTTCAAGGGCGAGGAGGCGGCTGACAAACTGGCCATCATGATGGGTGTGGAGCAGGCCTGGCTGGAAGCCGCATTCGACGAGATCGACGCCCACTGGGGAAGCTTCGACAACTACATTCGCCAGGGGCTGGAACTCAGCGAGAGGGACGTGGCCCAATTGCGAACCCTGCTGCTGGAATAGCAGCGGTTTTAGCTCAGGGCAGTGTAATTACTTGAGCCGGCGCGCCGGTGCTTTTCCCTATAATTGTGTCCATTGATTCACCCTCCGCATTTCACCTGCGGCGCGACCAAGGGACAACAAAATGAATTTCGAATTTTCCGAAGAGCAACTGTTTATTCGCGACCAGGCCAGGAACTTTCTCAGCCAGGAGTCCAGCGCGGAAGTCGTGCGCAGCGTGCTGGACACCGACCTGCCATTCCACCGGGGCCTGTGGCAACAGATCGTGGAACTGGGCTGGACCGCCATGGCCATACCCGAGTCATTCGGCGGACTGGGACTGGGCTACCTGGAACTCTGCGTTATCGCCGAGGAACTGGGCCGCTCACTGGCGCCAGTACCTTTCTCTTCCAGCGTCTACCTCGCCACCGAGGCGATCAAGAGTTGGGGGAGCGCGGAACAACAGCAGCACTACCTGCCGCGCCTGGCTTCCGGGGAACTAATCGGCACCCTCGCCTCCAGCGAGGGGCCCGGCGCCCTGGAAATCAACGCCGTTATTCGCGGGGAGGGCTTACGCGGCAGCAAACTGCCGGTGCCCGATGGCGACGTGGCCGACTTCGCCCTGGTGGTGGCCAGGTCTGAAGACGGGATCCCGGGCCTGTACCTGGTCGATCTGGCTGTCGACGGGGTTAGCCGCAGCGTACTGACCACCATGGACCCCAGTCGCTCCCAGGCCCGCCTGGATTTCGACGGGGCGCCGGCACAGCGGCTGGGGGAGCATGCGATCGACGGTCTTGCTGCGCTGGACCAGTTGTTCGACCGTGCCGCCGTGCTGTTCGCCTTTGAGCAGATCGGCGGCGCACAGGCGGCCCTGGACATGGGCATGGCCTACACTCGGGAACGCTATGCCTTCGGCCGTGCCGTTGCCTCTTTTCAGGCGATCAAGCACAAGTTCGCCGACATGTTCGTGGCCCTGGAACTGGCACGGGCCAACGCCTACTACGGGGCCTGGGCCCTGTCCAGCGACGCCCCGGACCTGCCGCTGGCGGCAGCCACCGCCCGGGTTTCGGCGACGGACGCCTTCTACCAGGTCTCCAGGGAGAACATCCAGGTTCACGGTGGCATGGGTTTTACCTGGGAGTTCGACTGTCACCTGTACTACCGACGGGCGCAACTGCTGTCCACCGCCATCGGTACCCAGCCCTATTGGAAAGAGGTGCTCGCCACGCGCCTGCTGGCAGCCGCCTGAGGAGACATAATCATGGACTTTAATGACACAGCGGAACTGGCGGAATTTCGCCACAGGGTAGCCGACTTCCTGGACGCCAACGCACAGCGGCGCACTGACAATCAGCTGCGCGGTATGGAGGGCGAGCAGGCCTTCCTGGAAGGCAAGGAGTGGTATGCCAGAAAAGCGGAGGCCGGGCTCGCCTGCCTGACCTGGCCGAAGGAATACGGCGGTGCCGGCCTGACGCCGCTGCACGAGGTCATCTGGGCCCAGGAGGCGGAAAATTACCTCACCCGCGACGCCCAGTTCGTGATCGGCATAGGTAACTGCGGACCGGCGATCATGCATTTCGCGACAGAGGAGACCAAGCGCGAACTGCTGCCGCGCATGGCGAGCGCCGAGGACGTCTGGTGCCAGTTGTTCAGCGAGCCCTGTGCCGGTTCTGACGTGGCGGGGCTGCGCACCCGGGCGGAGCGCCGGGGCGACGAGTGGCTGGTCAACGGCCAGAAGATCTGGACCTCCGGTGCACAGTATTCTGACTACGGCGTGGTGTTGACGCGCACGGATCCCACCGTCTCCAAGTACCGCGGCCTCACCCTGTTCATGATCGACATGCGCCAGCAGGGCGTGGAGGTACGCCCCATCAAGCAGATGGATGGCGGCCAGCATTTTGCCGAGGTGTTTTTCAACGACGCGGTTATACCAGATAGCTATCGACTGGGTGACGTCGGAGGCGGCTGGACCGGCGCCCTCACGGTTCTGATGAGCGAGCGCCTGGCCATCAGCGGCGTACAGCCGACCGGTTTTCCCCAGTTCCTGGACCTGGTGAAATCCCTGGAACTCAATGGCCGACCGATCGCCGAGGATCCGCTGGTGCGCGAGCGCCTGGCCACCTGGTACAGCCGGTACGCAGGACTGCAGGCCGCCAACAAGCGCATGATCACCGCTGTCGCCAAAGGGGGTATCGCCGGCGCCGAGGCCTCCCTGGGCAAGCTGGTGGGCGCCGTGATGAACCAGGAGATCGCCAACTTTGCCTGCCAGCTGTTTGGCCAGGCGGGCATTATCCAGGACCAGGAACTCAGCCCGGAACAGGCCCACTTCCAGAAAACCGTGTTGTTCTCCCCCGGAGTGCGCCTGGCCGGGGGCACTGACGAGGTCATGCGCAACATCCTGGCGGAGCAGGTACTGGGATTGCCACAGGAGCCCCGCGCCGACAAGGGCATGGCCTTCCAGGATATCCCCACCGGGCCAGGCTGAATCTGTCAATCACCATGATCCAGTAAACTAGTCGCTGCGCCCGCCGGACTGATACACTCGGTGGCCATGGACGCTTCGCTTTCCGCAGAAATCGCCGCCGTGGCGCTGGTCCTGGTCTACATTATGGCGATCGTTTCCGCCCTTGAGGCTATTCTCAAGGCGCGCACTTCCCAGGGCGCCATCGCCTGGACAATCTCGCTGCTCACCTTTCCCTTCGTGTCTGTGCTTCTGTACCTGGTATTCGGGCGCAACCGGTTCGATGGTTACCTCGAGCAGCGGGATGAGATCGAGGCCGAATCGCTGCGCCTGATCCAGCATACCAGCGGCTCCGTGGAGGAGCATATCGTGCCCCTGTCCCAGGACACGCCCATGTACACCAGCCTGTTCAGGCTGGCCCGCATGCCCGCCACCACCGGCAACCGGGTCGAATTGCTGGTCAACGGGCAGCAGACCTTCGACAGCATCCTGGCCGGACTGGAGAGCGCACAGCGTTATATTCTGTTCCAGTTCTACATCATTCGAGACGACGAGTTGGGTCGGCGCCTGGGCAGGGTGCTGGCGGACAAGGCCAGGGCCGGCGTAAAGGTCTTCCTGCTGTACGATGAAATCGGCAGCCGCCCCTTCGCCCGCAGTCGTCTGCTGAAGCAGTTGCACATGACCGGCGTGCAGGTGGCCCCCTTTAATACCACCCAGGGAAGACGCAACCGCTTCCAGCTCAATTTCCGCAATCACCGCAAGATCGTGGTGGTGGACGGCAGCTACGCCTGGATCGGCGGCCACAACGTGGGCAACGAGTATCTGGGACTGAATAAACGCATCGGCCACTGGCGCGACACCCACACCCGTTTCCAGGGTCCGGCGGTACTGGGTGCCGAACTCGCCTTCGCCACTGACTGGCGCTGGGCGACTCGCTCGTCACTGAAAGTGGACTGGGACTTCAAGGGCGAAACCAGGGGGGACAGTACCCTGCTGGTATTCCCCTCGGACCCCGCCAGCGAGTTCGAGGAAGCGGGGCTGATGTACCACCAGGCCATCGTCGCTGCCCGGGAACGGATCTGGATCGCCAGCCCCTACTTCGTGCCCGACCACGGCATCATTTCCGCCCTGCAACTGGCGGCCCTGCGGGGCGTCGACGTGCGGGTGATGATTCCAGACGAACCGGACGGACCCATGGTGGCCATGGCCAACTGGTCATTCACCCGGGAACTGTTACCCGCCGGGGTAAAAGTGTATCGCTACCAGGGCGGGTTCATGCACCAGAAAGTGTTCCTGATGGACCGGGAGGTTGCAGGAGTGGGTACCGCCAACTTCGACAACCGCTCCTTCCGCCTCAACTTCGAGATTACCCTGCTGGCCCACGACCGACCCTTCGCGCAACAGGTGGAAGACATGCTGCAGGCCGATTTCGGCCGCTGCCGCCAGGTCACCATCGAGGAGATCGACAACAAGCCGATGTGGTTTCCCCTGGCGATGGGCATCGCCAGGCTGTTTGCCCCCGTGCTCTAGGACAGATTACTCGCTGACGCCCATCACGAAGATCACCAGCACTGCCGGTGGCACCAGGAAGCGGATCAGGAAATGCCACAGGGCGTAGGTAGCGGAGTTCAATGAGCTCAGCTCGTCCCGGGTGGCACTGCTGTACATGGCCCAACCGGCAAACACGGCAATGAGCAGCCCACCCAGTGGCAGCAGGATCTGGTTGGAAAAGTAGTCCATAGTGTCATTGAAGTTCCGGCCGCCCAGGTTGTATTCGGCCAGTACATTGTAGGACAGGATACTGAACACGCTGAAGCAGGCCACCGACCCCACCACCAGCAGCGCACTTTTGTGCCGCGGCATTTTGAAACGATCCTCCAGCCAGGCGTTTACGGATTCCACCAGTCCGACCATGGAGGTAATGCCCGCTACTGACAGCATCAGGAAGAACAGCACGCTGAACAGATAACCCCCGGGCATCTGCGCGAAGGCCACCGGCAGCGTCTGGAAGATCAGGCCCGCCCCCGCCGCCGGATCGAGGCCGTTGTGAAATACCGCGGGGAAAATCACCAGGCCCGCCAGCAGTGCCACGAAGGTATCGGCGACGACGATAATCAGTACCGAGTGGGTGATGGAAATGGATTTCGGCAGGTAGGAACCGTATACCATCATTCCGGCCATGCCGACACCGATGGAGAAGAAGGCCTGGCCGATCGCCGCCAGCACCGTGCTGAAACTGATCTTGCTGAAATCCGGGGTAAACAGCCACTCTATGGCCTGGCCAAAACCACCGGCGAAAATGTTGTAGGTCGCCAGACCCAGCAGCAACAGGAACATGAGCGGCATCATCACGCTGACCGCCCGCTCGATCCCGTCCTTGACCCCCGCATAGATGATCAGCCCGGTGATCGCCAGACCCACCAGGGTCCACAGCAGCATGCCGAAATTACTGTCAAGCACCGCGGCAAATTCCGCTTCAGCAATGGAGGCATCGACGCCGGCAAAACCGGTGGTGATGGCCTTGAACAGATACCACAATACCCAGCCGACAACCACTGCGTAGACAATCTCGATGGTGTAGGCCGCCAGCAGGCCCATGCCGCCCACCCACTGCCAGTGGCGCGACCTGCCGTTGGCCGCGGCCACATTGGCCATGGCAGACGGGGGGCTGCCCTGGCCCCGCCGACCGATCAGCAGTTCCGACATCAGGATGGGCACACCGATACCGAAGGCACAGGCCAGGTAAACCAGCACAAAGGCAGCGCCGCCATTTTCACCAGTGACATAGGGAAAGCGCCAGATATTTCCCAGCCCCACGGCGAAGCCCACCGAGGCCATAATAAACGCAAAACGGGATGACCAGTGCGCGCCGCCGGCTGCTGCCATCTCAACTCTCCCCTGTGATTGTTATTGTCTGCAGTCTACACAAATAAAGGCCCGGGTTCAGCCGGGGGTTACTGCAGCGGCTCCGTGGCCCTGATCAGCCAGTCGCGATCCTCTCCCTCCAGTAACGGCTCAAGCGAAGCGCGAACCCGCGCGTGATATTCATTCAACCAGGCCAGCTCCACCTCATCCAGCATGTCCAACTGCAACAGGCGCCGGTCAAAGGGCACCAGGGTCAGGGCCTCAAAGCCCAGCATGGGGCGCTCACCGCCGTGACAGTCCACCTCGACCACTGTCACCAGGTTCTCGCAGCGAATGCCGTAGGCCCCATCCCGGTAGTAGCCGGGCTCGTTGCTGACAATCATACCCGGCCGCAGGGCCACGCTACTGGGGTGCTTTGATATTCGCTGGGGACCCTCGTGTACACTCAGGAACACACCCACCCCGTGACCGGTACCGTGGTCATAGTCAAGGCCCTCTCTCCACAGGTACTGGCGGGCCAGTGCGTCCAGTTGCGTTCCCGTGGTGCCCTCCGGGAACCGCGCCCGATCCAGGGCGATATGCCCCTTCAGTACCAGGGTGAACATGCGGCGTAACTCGGGGCCGGGGTCGCCGATAGCGACGGTGCGGGTGATGTCGGTGGTGCCGTCGGTGTACTGGGCGCCGCTGTCCACCAGGTAGGCTGAATTCATCTGCAGGGTGGCAGGTTCCGCGTCCAGGTGGTTGTAGTGGCACATGGCGGCGTTGGCACCGGCGGCAGAAATGGTATCGAAGGACAGGTCCTGGAAGTGCTCGTTTTCCCGACGCAGGGAAGCCAGTTGCTCCGCCAGGCCGGCCTCATCGTGCAGCCGACCGGCGGCCACCTCCGCATCCAGCCAGGCCAGGAAACGGATTTCTGCCACCGCATCACGCAGGTGGGCGCGGCGCGCGCCGGCGAGTTCCACCGGGTTTTTACAGGCCTTGGGTACCAGCACCGGGTCCTCCCCCGCGACCAGGGTCGCTCCCCCCTGTTCCAGTTTCAGCTG
>JAACFI010000524.1 GCA_009937575.1 Haliea sp. | reverse complement strand
GGATTAACGGTATGCTGCGAGTAAATTGTCAGCTCTGGCTTGGTTAGAAAGTCCTGCACTCTCGCGAAAAGTTCACCAATCTTCCGGGACGCCGGACCGCTGAAATCGTGGTCGTGTCGGTGAGGGGGGAGCTCATATTCGTTCATTCCTGAACTCGCGCGCGCCGGGGCCACGGATACCGTATCGATCAGCGTAAGCGCCACCCCGCCCACGACAGTCCAGGCCCACGTCTCGGCGCTATCGGGTCATTCGGCATCGGCTCCGAAGAACCGCTGGGCCGCCAGCGTGACCGTGGCGGTACACCGGGCTGATCACGCACCGCTGGCGGGTGTCAGTGTGACGGGTAGTTGGAGTAACGGAGCCAACGGCTCGAGCACCTGCACCACGGCGGGCGATGGCATTTGCACGCTCTCCAAAGGCGGCATCAAGGGCAACGCCGCAAGCGCAACCTTCTCCGTGACCAACCTGAGCGGTGACGCGCTGACCTATGACCCAGCCGACAACGACCTCGCCCCGGTGGCGATCACCGTCTCACGGCCCTGAGCCGCAGGGCTACACCAGGCTGTTCTGCTTCGACATCGGCTGGGATCTTCCCGACTGATAACCCATTGGCGTTAACTCGGCCGCCGAACTAGTCTTGTTAGTCCGACGAAAAAATGATCAACCCTAGTAGCACGCCATCCCGGGTGATCCATGGATAAGTGAACAAAGAACTGTCGCCTACCGAGCGCTTCCTGTCGCTCTTCACCACCCTGCGGGCCGGGGAAGGTTTTCCAGCACTACTGCTGGCGGCGCAGGCCTTTGCCATCATGTTCTCCCTCTATCTGCTGAAGGTCATTCGTGACACCTTGATTCTTTCGCAGGGAGACGCCGAGTTGAAGGCGTATGCGACAGCCATTCAGGCCGGCCTGCTGATTTTTATCGTACCGATATTTGCCCGGCTGTACTTTTACCTGAGCCCGCGCAGCGGAAAACACCTCATTCTGTGTTGTGTTCTGCAGTTCTTCCTGTTCAGCCTGCTGCTTTTTGCAGTGCTGTACTGGCAGGGTGTGTCCATCGCGGTTGTCTTTTATATCTGGCAAGGCCTGTTTGCGGTGATGTCTCTGGCGGTATTCTGGGCATTCGCCGCTGACCTTTTCAATCCCAGGTCCGGGCAGCGGCTATTTCCACTCATCGCGGCAGCCGGGGCGCTGGGTGCACTGCTGGGTGCGGCGAGCGCGGCTCCCCTGAATACCCTGTCGGGTCACGTCGGGGTACTTTGCGCGGCGGCACTGCTATTGCTCGTTCCGTTGACCCTCAGCGGACGTATGGAGGAAGCGATACCAACGGGCTCGCTGGCGGGATCACACGAGGCCCCCGTCTCACCAGGCTCCCTGGCTGAGGGATTCTCCATCGTACTTCGGAGCCGTTATCTCTCTGCCATTGCGGCGCTGGTGGTTCTGCTCAACCTGATCAATACCAACGGTGAATTTGTCGTCGCCAGCCTGCTGACTGACGAACTGGCGCGGCAGGGACTGGACAGTACCCAATCACCGGAGCGCGCTCAGCGCATCACAGGCTTCTATGCCACTTACCAGTCCATTACTGCGCTGTTGGGCTTACTGATCCAGTTATTTCTGGTGTCGCGCGTGTTTGATCGGTTTGGGATTCGGGGCGCGTTGCTGGTGCTACCCATCGTGACTTTGCTCGGCTACGGGTTGCTCTCCCTGCTGCCATTGCTCATGCTCGCGCTCATTGTGCTGATCGCCGAGAACAGTATCAGTTATTCCCTGACAGCCACCACCCGCCATGCCTTGTTCCTGCCCGTCAGCCGCGAGCAAAAATACATTGGTAAACAAACCATCGAGACCCTGTTTTTTCGTCTGGGCGACATGATATCCGGTGGGCTGGTTTATGTCGCGAGCTCGCTGCTGGGGTTTTCGACCCTGGTTTTCATGCTGGGAAATCTCGTTCTCTCGGTCATTCTACTCGGGTTCGCGATTGCAATCGGTCGCTACCACTACCGAATTATCCTGAAGAAGATGAACAACCTGCCCCCGGTGCTTGCCAGTCCCATCAGTGACCTGCGCATAGATTCCGGCCGCCTAACCGAGTTCGTATTCAACACCGAGACTTTCGGAGATCCCGACGAAGGCGACGCCCTGCGATATACGGCTTACCTGAACGATTCAGAGCCGTTACCGCCCTGGATAGAGTTCGACGGCCTGCAGCGTAAATTCAGTTTCAACCCGGGATCGAACGACGGCGGACGGATACAGCTGAGGGTTGTCGCCCGGGATTTCCAGGGGCTATCAACGGAGAGCCGGTTTGACGTCCATGTCGCACCAGTCAATGGAAGAATTACCGATTGAAGCGGCCAGCCCAAAAGCCGGCCGTCCGCACTACCGCAAGCGAATACGGGGGTCGAAGGGCTTCTGGGGGCAGGCAGCCGCGAGAACGGTGTACTTATACTGGGCCTCAGGCGCCGCAGCATCGACCGGGGGGGAAGTAACCACACCGTCTGAATTGCTGTCGGCCAGGGGGCGACCCCGGAAAGGGTCGAAATAGATAGAGTATTGAACCTCACGACTTTATCCCGGCTGGCCCGGGTAACCACTACCTCATCATTATCTACGCCGATCGGACAGGAGTCGGCATCGAACATCACCTTGACTGGTATATCAGCGGCGCTCGCGCCCGAGCTGGTGAGGCCAAGCAGCGCCGCCGATGCCATACCCATCAGGCCGGTCTTCCATACTGATTTGTTATTCATCGCCTTGTTCTCCTTTTTTTCTTAATATATCACCGACAGCGTCATTGCTGTCGCGCAGTCAGTGCCTCAAATTGGGGCAACTCTCTTACGCGCCCCAGGTTGGCATCAGCCTCGGCGATATGCCAGGGATAACCGGATTCCAGTGCGCGTTCGAGCGACGCTATTGCCCGATCGGTTTCTCCCAGGGCCGACAACGCCGTCGCAGAAGTATAGTCCACGTACATATTCCCGCTTGCCAACGCATTTGCCTTGTCAAGGTACTCCAGGGACGATTCCCTCTGGTCCAGGCCTGCGTAGTAGTGCCCAACCATTGCCAGGGTATCCGCATCCGAGGCATTGATCTCCAATCGCTTGCCCGCCAGCTTGATGGCATTCTGGTACATGGGTGCGGCCAGCTCATTGCCCATGGAAGAATGGCGATAGGCGTCTCCCAGGTTGCCCCACACCTCGAAATCATCCGGCGCGAGTTCGACCGCCTTGTGATAAAGCGGCACCGCCTCCTCGAAGCGCCCGAGAAAAAACAGGCTGGTCGCCACATTGGAGTAGGCAATACTGGAAGGTGCCAGTTCCAGGGAGCGTTGCCATATCCTTGACGCTTTCTCAAAGTCCCCACTCAGGAAGAAAGCCGCGGCGAGGTTGTTGTAGGCCGTTTCGCTGTCGGGCATCAACTCACAGATTCGCTCATAGTAGGGAATAGCCTCACTGATCCTGCCGCTGTCGCCGAGGAAGG
Source organism: Haliea sp. (assembly GCA_009937575.1). Taxonomy (GTDB): domain Bacteria; phylum Pseudomonadota; class Gammaproteobacteria; order Pseudomonadales; family Halieaceae; genus JAACFI01. The sequence continues at coordinate 1,455 of JAACFI010000524.1, read as the reverse complement.
TACCCATACTCATCAGGGCCTGCCAGTAGTTGGGCTGCATCTCGATAGCCTGTCGGAAGTGTTGCTCCGCCTGTTCATGCATGCTGTTTTCGAAATACGTGGCACCCAGGCCCAGGTGGGCGTCGGCCGAGCCGCTGTCCATTGAGATGGCCAGTTTGAATTCGTCGATGGCCTTGTCGTATTGCCCCGACTCCCGGTAAAGATTGCCGAGGGCGATGTAAACGGTCGATGCCCTGCGGTCCAGAGTCAGGGCACGGTGGCAGGCAGCTTCAGCCGCCTTAAATTTTTCCACGTCCAGGTCGATGGCATACAGACCGAGAAGGGCGTTACATCGGCCGGCAAAGGCGTCGGCGAAGCGCTGGTCCTGCTTAATCGCGCGGTCGAACAACTCCCGGGCGGCCTCCAGGTTTGAGGCGTCTTGCGGCAGCCGCAGAAACGCGCGGCCACGCAAGTAGAAATCATAGGCCGCCGGATTGACAGTACGCTTCGTCGAGAGAGCCTCCCGCGAGCCTGAAGGTAGCAGGACCTGCAGCGCTTCCACTACTTTGGATGCGATTTCATCCTGTAATTCGAGCATATCGTTCTGGTCCCGGTCGTAGGTTTCAGACCATAGATGAAAACCGTCGCTGGCCTTGATCAGCTGTGCAGTAACACGGACCTTGCCGTCCTCGGATCTGACGCTGCCCTCCAGTAGGTGATCCACCCCCAGGTGGGTACCGATTTCCCGGATATCCACTTCACGGTCTTTGAAGTAGAAGGAAGACGTCCGGGCCGCCACGTTCAGTTCATTCAGTTTCGCCAGCAGGTTGAGAATCTCTTCCGCCAGGCCGTCCCCAAGGTACTCCATGTCCGCCAAGTCACTTAGGTTGACGAAAGGCATGACGGCGATCGAGGTGCGGCTTTGGTCAGTCACTGGAGAAGCCGCGTTTTCGACCGCCTCCCGGTAAGTGAGCCGGTCTATGTATAAATAACCGACCAGCAGGGCCAGCAGAATGATCAGGGTAAATTCCACGATATGGGTGCGCGACCAGGGGATTTTTCCCCCATCCACTGTAATCGGGGTTGCTTCGATGACACCCTGGGGCGTGAAGTCAAATAGCCAGGTCAGGACCAGCGCGATGGGAAAGCCTACTGCCGCCAGCACCAGCACCACGGAGACGGACCATTCGGGCAGGCCCAGGGCCGGGAAGACCACGTCAGCGATCTGCAGCAACACCCAGGCTCCCGCAGAGTAATAGGCGGTTGTCTGGTAGATCCCCCGGCCTCTCAGCTCCGCGATGAACTGCTTTATTTGCATGGTTGTATTACTGGCCCTGGCGCCGCGTCGATCGGCAAAAAAGTATGAAGCTAAAGTATAAGGTGGATTAACGGTATGCTGCGAGTAAATTGTCAGCTCTGGCTTGGTTAGAAAGTCCTGCACTCTCGCGAAAAGTTCACCAATCTTCCGGGACGCCG
>JAACFI010000523.1 GCA_009937575.1 Haliea sp. | reverse complement strand
AGTTCCGCTTGCGGGTAGTCACCTGCCTCGACCAGGTCCTTGATCTGGTTGGCCAGCGCATACAGGCTTGCCACCAGTGTTTGCACCTGCTCGGGTGTGTTATCGGGGAATGCCCGGTAGTCGATCTGCTTGCCATACGCCGCGAGCTTTCCCGGTAACTCCAGGAGGTCGTTTTGGTAGAGAACCGACCTCCAGCGCCCTGTAATACCCTTCAGTCGCTGCCCGTCAGGCGCAAGCCCCGAGATGAGAAACTCGGCATGCCGGAAAAAGCGGCGCAGCAGACGCAGAAACACCTTCTCGGGGCACGGCGATGTGGGGAAGTACGCCGTAGAGACGGCGAGTGCCAGCGACAACATAATCCAGACCACGTCATTGGCGTAATCGGAAAAACTGTAGGTCTGCTGGTTATCGATACTGATGACAATAAGGAACGACGCCATGGTGAACATCCTGGCAACAAGGTGGCGCGGCTCACCCAGCAGGTAGTGCATCACGAAGAATGCAGCGAAGATCAGTGAGGCCAGCTCTACGAAGCCCGCCAGGTGCGGCATGACAAAGATATACAGCACACCCCCGAAGGCGATGCCTCCGCCCCAGGTAAGAAACAGTAGCGACGGGCGGACCTGGGGCACATTTGCGATGATCAGCGCAAAGATACCAGCCATCATGACATAGGCCGAGTGTCCGGGTGGATTGACATAAACCCACAATAAGAACGCCAGCCACAGGGTTAGCAGGACCCGGATGACGGCTCTGAACCGGTCCGGGTCGACGGCCAACGTCCACCGACGCGCTGGTTCCACAGCAGGCACCGCGGTCCGCCGGGTGTATCCCCTGATATCCGCCACGCAGTCGAACAATGATCGGCTGAGACGCTCAAGGTTTTCCAGCTGAATCTGGGTCACGACCACTGCCGCTTGCTGAAAATGGGTCAAGGCACGCATTTGATCCTTGTCGACGGTCAGTGTTATGGCTTGCGCGGCTTGGGTAGGCGCTTCGCCGGCTAACATACGTCCGATCTGCTCAAAGCGCCTGTCCAGCTCCGAGCAAACGGCCTCCAGATTAGGGAGCAGCTTGTGCAGATTGAGCGACTGGATCTCGGCAAAGCTCTGTCGCCAGCGCTCAAGCGTCTCCATCAGGGACATTGACTGGTCACAGAATTGCCGCCACTGATGGCGCACTTCCCACACCTCGTAGCTGTCAATCTCTGCGGCGTTCAGCAATTGTCCGACCAAGGTCAGTTGCTGAATCTCCTGTAACCTCAGTGGCCGCGAGTCCTCGGCCGTGCCTTTGCCGGACATCAGCTCCTGGTAAGTCCGAAACAGCTGCGTCTGGGTCGCCCACAGCTTGCGACTGGCGTCGCTGAACATGCCCACGCTGCTGCGTGGCCAGAGGAACACCGCGATCAGGGTATAAACCAGGGCGCCCAGCGCTGTTTCCTGGGTGCGCAACACGGCGACCTGGAAGGCACTTTGCGATTCGGGTGGTGAACTGACGCCGACAATAATCAGGCAGGTGAACGCGGCCAGGAACCAGAAGTACGATTGATGCTTGCCCGTTAGCATGTAGGTGCAGAAACCGAGGTACAGGGACAGGCAGACCATCAGCCACCAGCGCTCCTGGGGAAACAGGCCCATGATCGCCAGGCCCGCCACCGCCCCCACCAGCGTGCCCAGCGTCCGTGCGACACCCCGGCTCAGCGACATACCACCCGACAATACGCTGATCGTCACCACCGTAAACCCGGCCCAGTACGGCTTGTCCCAGCCCATCTGCATGGCGATCGCGTAGACGATCACCATGGCCAGGCCGGTCTTGATGGCTTCTTTGCTGCGGGTGGATAAGGAAATCATGGCTCGCTTTCAACGTTTAGAGTTTACCAGCGTGCCGAGCACTCGGTTGTCGCCTTGGCTGTGACCCAGTCAAAGTTCAGGCAACCGCAATTTAGGCAGGCGCATGTCTTGTCTGGCTAATCTTATGGATTACCATTTTGGAAAAGAATAACTGAAGCCTTCAGAATTTTGTAATGATAGCAACTATTAGGCTTAGACACAATAATCTAAACTTGCCGACGGATGTGCAAAGCGATTGGAGTTGTGCATAGCTCAAAGAAAAGCACAACATAGGGGATGGGGCGGGAGAGAGTCAATGATACAAGATTTTTGGGCAGATAACGACTGTTCATGAGTAAAGTTAGCTTGCCAAGATGTAAATTCTTATAAGAGTTTAGATATGATATGCGTATGGCAAGTTTTCGGAGACATCCAAGACTTCACATCTATAGCAGGTATGTTTATATCCGACCTTCTCGGGACTACTACTATATTTGGTAGCGGACTCTCTAAGGGTTAAGTGTGCATTAAAGTATGAGATGTTGAGTTTCAGGAAGCAAGTGCGGGTTTCAGATAGTGATCATAGTTGTTGACTTTCACCACGAGAAAGAATCAGAAACGAAAAAGGCAGAGTCACAATGACCCTACCTGTTGAAACAAAACAAACAAGGTGATTTATCTTCGTCTATCAAGCAAAAGACAGGCGACCCTCAGTTGTTGCCTTGTCCTTGGGGCGTCACGGTAATCGTCCAGGTGTTGTCAAAGCTTGTCTCCATCCCGTTCGGGCATGCATCCTGGGCAAAAAACGCATGCAACTCGATCA
>JAACFI010000522.1 GCA_009937575.1 Haliea sp. | reverse complement strand
ATGCGCAGTTCACGCATGTTTTCGATCTGCCCGGGCTGGCGGTCCAGCACCACCGTTTCGATACCGTTGGAGGTGAGCAGGCGGTTGACGATCTGCCCGAAGCGCCCGATACCCGCCACGATGACCGGGCCGGTAGCGTCGATTTCATCCGGCTCCGGCAACTCTTCCGCCGCCTCGTAGCGCGGCGACACAAAGCGGTCGAAGACGATGAAAAGTACCGGGGTCAGGAACATCGACAGGGCCACCACCAGGGCCAGCACCGGCGCCAGGTCCGGGGGCAGGGCGTTGTTCTGTACACTGTAGCTGAGCAGCACGAAGCCGAACTCTCCCGCCTGGGCCAGGCTGAGGGTGAACAGCCAGCCGTCGCTGCGCCGGATGCGAAAGATCATTGCAAGCAGCAACAGCGCCAGGCCCTTAAGCAAAATGATGCCCAGTGTCAGCCCGAGTATAAGGAGCAGGTTGTCTGCCAGTACCGGGAAGCGGATGCCAGCACCGACAGTGATAAAGAACAGGCCCAGTAACAGGCCCTTGAAGGGCTCGATATCGGTCTCCAGTTCGTGGCGGAACTCACTGTTGGCCAGCACCACCCCGGCCAGGAAGGTCCCCAGCGCCGGAGACAGGCCCACCATCAGCATCAATACCGCCACCCCGATCACCAGGGTCAGGGCCACCGCGGTAAACGCCTCCCGCAGGCCGGTATTGGCCACCGCACGGAACAATGGTCGGGATAGGAAGTGGCCGAATGCCACCACCCCCCCGATCGCCCCCAGCACCACCAGGGCGTAACTCCAGCCGCTCAGTCCCGCCACCAGGCTGATCTCGCCGTGGCCGTCGCCGTGGTCCGCGCCCGCCGCGTGGCTCGCCAATTCCGGTAATGCCAGAAGCGGGATAAACGCGAGCATGGGAATAACCGCAATATCCTGGAACAGCAGCACCGAGAAAGCGGAGCGGCCACCGGGTGTACCGGCCAGGCCCTTCTCCTGGAAGGTCTGCAGCACGATGGCGGTGGAGGACAGGGACAGGATAAAGCCGATGGTCAGCGCCGCCTGCCAGGGCAGTTCCAGCACCAGGCCGATACCCGTTACAGCGGAGGCTGTGAGCAGCACCTGCAGGCCGCCCAGCCCCAGTAACCGATCGCGCAGGTTCCACAGGGTGCGCGGTTCCAGTTCCAAACCCACCAGGAACAGCATCATCACCACGCCGAATTCCGCCACGTGCTGCAAGGCCTCGGTCTCATCACCCACCAGGCCCGCGACCGGGCCGATGACCACCCCCGCAATCAGGTAACCCAGCACGGAACCCAGGCCCAGCCGCTTGGTGAGCAATACCGCGACGACCGCGGCCAGCAGGTAGATAAACGCATCAATCAGGTAACCGGTCATGTGGACACCTCCAGCAACTCGTCGAGCTTATGGTTCAACCGGGGCAGCGTTTCCGCCGTATCAAGGTCCAGCCTATCGTCGCGCAGCGCCTCCAGCACCCGGCGCCAGGCCTCGGCGTGCCGGCCTACCCTGCCCTCTTCCAGCGCCGTGCGCGCACCATACAGGGCGAATGGCGGCAGGTAGCGCATGCCACACAGGGTGGCGGTCTGCTCCAGCGGCTGCAGCAGTTCCCGGAGGGTGTAGTGGTTGTAGCCGGAAGCCGCGTAGCCCTCCTCCGTACCACCCGCGGTCAGCGCACAGAGGAACAACTTGCCCTGCAACGCCGTCCCTTCATCCCCGTAGGCGAAACCGTATTCCAGCACCAGGTCCTGCCATTCCTTGAGAATGGCGGGCGTCGAGTACCAGTACATGGGGAACATGAATATCACCACGTCGTGCTCCAACAGGCGCTGTTGCTCCAGGTCGATGTCGATTTGCAGGGTGGGGTATTCACGGTAGAGATCCACCAGGGTGAGGCCGGGCATGCCATCGATCTGGCGTAGCATTTCCCGGTTGACTTCTGAGCGGTGGAGGGAGGGGTGTGCAAATAGCACCAGGATGCGTCTGGACATGGTTTCGTATTCTTCCAGGATTGATCGTGGAACGGGACAGCGGCGCGTGGCGCCGGTTCAAGCCTCGGCCAGGTTGGTATCCACCAGCAGTCCACTGTGCAGCGTGCGATGTACCGGGCAACGATCGGCAATGCTCAGCAACTGCTCGCGCTGGGCCTCGTCAAGGTCACCCTCCAGCGTCACCGATCTCTCGATGATCTCGATCTTCATCGGGTGCTCGTCGCAGCCCTCGCAGTCCCTGTTGTAGTCCCGGCTGTGCTTAAGTTCCACCTTCACGTGGTCTAGTGGCAGCGACTTGCGATCGGCGTACATACGCAGGGTCATCGAGGTGCAGGCCCCCAGCGCGGCGAGCAGGTGCTCATAGGGATCGGGCCCGGTGTTGTCACCACCCACGGATTGCGGTTCGTCCGCCAGCCAGTAATGGCTGTCGCTGTTCACGTGCTGGGTGAAACGGTGATTCTTTTCCTCCACCAGCACATGTCCCTGCGCCACCGAAGCGCCCCCAGGCTGCTGTGCCGCGGGCAGGTAACGGCTCGCCCAACCGGCGATGGTCGCCGCCACGTACTCTGCGTCGGCCTTGCGGGTCAACAGGTGATCGGCGTCGTCCAGGCTGACGAAGCTCTTGGGGTGCATGGCAGCGACGTAAATCTTCTCCGCCTCGTCGATTGCCACGG
>JAACFI010000146.1 GCA_009937575.1 Haliea sp. | reverse complement strand
GTTCGTCGAGTGCGACGGGTTGGGTGGTGGTTTATTGTCTATCTCCTAATTCTATTGATATTCTGAAGAATTACCAGTTCGCCAGGCACAGCTGATTTGTATGCCTCAACCGCGGTACTGGCCAGCTGTATGCCAATCATCCTGCCTGCTGACAGAGCCAAAGCAGAAATTCACCGTGCCCCGGTGAATTGCCGTCTATAATGCAGCGAGGGAACTGTAGACCCCGTTTCGAGGCGTTCGCCATCCCCCTGCCAGGAGATTCACAAATCATGCGCGATGCCCGTTGGTATAAACCTGCGACAGCCTTAATGTTTTTATTGCTGTCCCTGTTGCTGCCATTTCCCACCTTTGCAACTGACAGTGCCACCGTCATGCAGAATGCCCTGGCAGAGTTTAGCGCTGAACAGCTGTTTCCATCGGCCGACCGGATAGGCCCGCTCTCGGGCGAACCCGCGGTGGCGAGGGCGTATCGCCAGCAGGAGGAGATCGGTCTGGTTTTCATCAACTCGGCGGTGGTCAACGCCGTGGGATATTCCGGCAAGCCGATTCACATACTGGTAGGGTTGGATCCGGGCGGGGTGATCCGCTCGGCGAAGCTGCTGGAGCATCACGAGCCCATCGTACTGATCGGCATTCCCGAATCGCGCATTACAGCGCTTATCGACAACTATGTGGGTACCGACCTGGTCGAAGTCGCACGGACCGTCAACGCGGAACAGCGTTTTGATGCCATCAGCGGCGCCACGGTTACCGTTCGGGTCATCGACGACAGCATTATCCGCGCCGGTATCAAGATCGCCAGGCACTACCGGCTGGGCGGGATGGAGGCGGCGGAAGAGGGACCGAAGGCATCTATCGACGAGAGTATCGTCGAGGTCAAGGATTGGAACACCCTGCTGGAAGAGGGTTCCCTGGGCCGGCTGAATATCACCCTGGAACGGGTCAACCAGGCTTTCGAGGAGGCCGGGGACCCGGCAGCCGTCCGCCATCCGGAGGAGGGCGAACTCGAGGAAACCTTTATCGACCTTTATGCCGCCCAGGTCTCGGTACCGACCCTTGGGGGCAGCCTGCTGGGTTCCGCCGAGCACAATAACCTGAAGAAAGTACTGCAGGGTGGTCAGCAGGCGGTGTTGCTGGCCGGCCGTGGTCGCTATTCGTTCAAGGGCTCCGGTTATGTCCGCGGCGGAATTTTTGACCGCTTCGAGATCGTGCAGGGGGATGATGCGATCCGTCTCACCGACCTGGATCACAAGCGGCTGCGCAAGGTCGCAGCGGACGATGCGCCCGATGACCTGCAGGAGGTGAGCCTGTTCGTGATACCCGAAGATGCCACGCTCAACCCGGCCAAGCCCTGGCACCTGCAGTTGCTGGTGGCCCGGGAGACCGGTCCCCGTGAGAAATCGTTCATTACTTTCAATCTCGATTACCAGGTTCCTGCGCAATATCTCGAGTTTGAGCCCGTGCCGGAACCACCGAAAACGAGCTGGTTCCAGCCGGGGCCGGACGCGCCCCTGTGGCAGAAACTCTGGGTGGAGAAGCGGGCGGAGACGGGCATCCTGGTGATCGCCCTGACCCTGCTCACTGCAGTCTTTTTCTTCCAGGATACCGTGGTGAAAAAGCCTGGCCTGACCAAGCGATTTCGCACTGCCTACCTGCTGTTCACGGTGTTTTTCCTGGGTTTTTACGCCAATGCCCAACTGTCTGTGGTCAATATTCTGACGGTGTTCAACGCCCTGATCAGCGGTTTCAACTGGGAGTACTTCCTGATGGAACCCCTGATCTTTATTCTCTGGGGCGGTGTATTTGCCGGCCTCCTGTTCTGGGGGCGTGGTGCCTACTGCGGCTGGCTGTGTCCCTTCGGGGCTCTGCAAGAGTTACTAAACCAGGTGGCCAAGTGGTTCAGGGTGCCCCAGATTTTCCTACCCTGGGGTCTGCACGAACGGCTCTGGCCACTCAAGTACCTGATTTTTCTCGTGCTCTTTGGTATGTCCTTGCACTCCCTGTCGATGGCGGAGCGCCTGGCTGAAGTGGAGCCGTTCAAGACGGCGATCATCCTGAAATTTATCCGCGACTGGCCCTATGTGGTGTTCGCGGTGTTGATGCTGCTGCCCGGTCTGTTCATCGAGCGCTTCTACTGCCGCTACCTGTGTCCCCTGGGCGCGGCCCTGTCGATTCCCGCGCGGATGCATATGTTCGTCTGGCTCAAGCGCTATCGCCAGTGCGGAAATCCCTGTCAGGTGTGCCACAAGGAATGTATGGTCCAGGCTATTCACCCGGAAGGAGGGATTAATCCGAATGAGTGTCTATACTGTCTACACTGCCAGGAGCGCTATTACGACGAGCAGGAGTGCCCTGTCTGTGTGAAACGACGGGAGCGGGAAGAGCGGCGTGCAGTGATTGCCTCGGACCAGACAGAAGCTCGCGGCAAGGCCATCCTGGAGGAGCTCCGCTCGGAGAAATCTTGACATAGGACAAGTCTCCGCACTTTCATGAGTGCGACAATCTGACGCACCCTTTCGGGCCCGAAAAGGCCCTTCAGCAGCCTGAGGATATAACCATGAAAGAAAAAACTCCCGACGAACTGTCAATCGACCTACCGCAAACCGATTCCTCATCCCCGCCTGAACCCATCGACAACAGCAAACGCGAACTACTGTCGCGTAGTGCCAGTCTGGCCACGGTCGCCGGTCTCGGCGCGGCCACCGGCGGCATCGCTACGGCTACATTATCCAGCCCTCAGGCTCTGGCTGCGGCTGCGCGCGGCCATGTGGAACCGGGTGATCTCGACGACTACTACGGTTTCTGGAGTAGCGGACAGACCGGGGAGGTGCGAATCCTCGGCCTGCCTTCGATGCGTGAACTGATGCGAATTCCGGTTTTCAACCGCTGTAGCGCCACCGGTTGGGGCCAGACTAACGAGAGCAGGAAGATACTCACCGAGGGCCTGACGCCCGAGACCCGGGAATTCCTGGAAAAGAATGGTGGTGTCTGGCTCAATGGCGATGCCCACCACCCACACATGTCGTTCACGGACGGCACCTACGACGGGCGCTACCTGTGGATCAATGACAAGGCTAACACCCGGGTGGCTCGTATCCGTTGCGACGTCATGAAATGTGACAAAATCCTTGAGATTCCCAACGCGTCCGATATCCATGGACTGAGGCCGCAGAAATACCCGCGCACAGGCTATGTATTCGCCAATGGTGAGCACCGGGTGCCGATTCCCAATGACGGTTCTATCCTGGATGAGCCCGAAAAATACCACGCCATCTTTACCGCGGTCGACGGCGACACCATGAAAGTCGCCTGGCAGGTCATGGTTGACGGCAACCTGGACAATTGCGACGCGGATTACCAGGGCCTGTACGCAGTCTCCACCTGTTACAACAGTGAAGAGGGCGTGACCCTGGCCGAGATGACATCCAGTGAGCAGGATTGGGCCGTAGTCTTCGACATCAAGGCCATCGAGGACGGCGTGAAAAAGGGTGATTTCAAGACCATCGGCGGCGTACCCGTACTGGACGGGCGCAAGGGCTCCCGCTACACCCGATACATTCCCGTTTCCAACAGCCCGCACGGCTGTAATACGGCGCCCGACGGCAAGCACATCGTGATCAATGGCAAGCTGTCTCCGACGGTCACTGTGCTGGACGTGCGGCGCTTCCCCGATATGTTCGCCGACAAGATCGAGCCGCGCGGTGTGGTAGTGGCGGAGCCTGAACTCGGCCTCGGCCCCCTGCACACGGCCTTCGACGGCAAGGGCAACTGCTTCACCACCCTGTTCCTGGACAGCCAGGTGGCGAAATGGAATATGGACAAGGCCATCCAGGCCTACAATGGCAAGGACGTCAATCCCATTCTGGACAAGGTGGATGTGCAGTACCAGCCGGGCCACAACCACACTTCCATGGGTGAGACCAAGGAAGCTGACGGCGAGTGGCTGGTATCGCTCAACAAATTTTCCAAGGACCGCTTTATCAACGTGGGCCCGTTGAAGCCCGAGAATGAACAGCTCATCGACATCACCAAGGACAAGATGAAAGTGGTCCACGATGGGCCCACCTTTGCCGAGCCCCACGACTGTATCATCGTCCGCGCGGACGTGGTCAACCCGAACAAGCTGTGGACCCGCGACGACCCAATATGGGAAGACGCCCGAGTCCAGGCGAAGAAGGACGGGGTCAAGCTCGAGGGCGACAACAAGGTGATACGCGACGGTAACAAGGTGCGTGTCTACATGATATCGGTGGCGCCCAACTTCGGCCTGGAGAAATTCACGGTGAAGCAGGGCGATGAGGTCACCCTGTACGTGACCAACCTGGACCAGGTCGATGACCTCACCCACGGTGTGACCATCGCCAACTATGGCATCTGCTTTGAGATCGGTCCCCAGGCGACCGCCTCGGTCACGTTTACCGCGGACCGCCCCGGGGTTCACTGGTTCTACTGCCAGTGGTTCTGTCATGCCCTGCATATGGAGATGCGCGGCCGGATGCTGGTCGAGCCCGCCTGATGCCGCATGACAACGGCTAAACGCATGCCCCGCATGCGACCTTGTCCGGCGGTCATAGTGACCGCCGGTTTTGTTTTGGCGCTGCAGGCTGTTTCGGCTGTTGCCGAGGTGTCGAGGGTTTCTCCCGGGGAACTGCCGAGTGCGCTTGCCGGTGCAAGGGAGGGGGACACCCTGCTGCTTGAGCCGGGAGTCCATCCCGGCCCGCTTGTCATTCGCCGTAGTATCTCCCTGCGGGGCGAGGAGGGTGCGGTCGTCGACGGTGGTGGCAGCGGCACGGTGATCAGGGTGGAGGCCGCCGGCGCGGTGGTGGAAAACCTTATCGTCCGGGGGTCCGGTGTGGACCTGTCCCGGGAAGACAGCGGAATTTTCGTCACTGATCAGGCCGATGGCGCCATCGTCGTGGGCAACCGCCTCGAGCACAACCTGATAGGCGTCTACCTCAAAGGTCCGGAAAATGCTGTCGTGCGGGACAACGTCATTCATGGGCGACAGGACCTTCGCGTTAATGAGCGAGGCAACGGGGTGCAGTTGTGGAACACCCCCGGTTCGGTGGTAGAGGGCAATCATATCCGCTTCGGGCGAGACGGCATTTTTGTCACCACCAGCCGGGATAACGCCTTTCGCGATAATCACTTTGCCGACCTGCGTTTTGCGATACATTACATGTACACCAACAACAGTTCTGTAAGCGGTAACCTGTCATCCGGTAACAAGGTCGGGTACGCGCTGATGTATTCCAGCACCCTGCAGGTAATGGACAACGTCTCCCGTGGCGACACCCAGCGGGGTGTATTTTTCAATTTCACCAACGATTCTGTTATTACTGATAATCTTGTTCTACCCGGTGAGATTGGGCCGGGTCCGGAGAAGTGTGTATTCATCTACAATTCCAACTTCAATACCGTGAGGCGCAACCACTTTGAGGGCTGCGAAATCGGCATTCACTTCACCGCCGGATCGGAGCAGAATGCGCTCTGGGAAAATAACTTTATCGGCAATCGCAACCAGGTGAAGTACGTGGGGACCCGCGAACTCGAGTGGTCCAGCGAGGGCCGCGGTAACTACTGGAGTGATCTGGTGGCTTTCGACATTGACGGGGACGGCAAGGCAAACAAGGTGTATCGGCCGAACAGTATTTCCGACCAGATCCTGTGGCGCTATCCCCTGGCCAAGCTGCTGATGAACAGCCCAATCCTGCAACTATTGCAGTGGGCCCAGTCGGAATTCCCGGCCCTGCATCCCGGGGGCGTGAGTGACAGCCATCCACTGATGCGGCCAGTCTCCGTCGGGACATCCGGGTGACGTCCGCGGAAATGCCTGTCATGAACGCCCTGGAAGTGCACGGCCTGTGCAAGTCCTACGGTGATCACCGCGTCGTGGACGGGCTGGACCTTGTGCTGGGCCGAGGCGAGAGCCTGGCGATCGTCGGCCACAACGGGGCGGGCAAGACCACGCTGATGAAGCTCATCCTTGGATTGACGCGAGCGAGTGCAGGCAATGTTGCGCTCTGGTCTTACGAGTCGGGGTCCAGGGCAGCGGTGCCGCCCCGCGAATCCGTGGGATTTCTGCCGGAGGTGGTCTCCTTTCACGCAGGTATGTCCGGCAGGCAGATGCTGCGATTTTACGCCCGGCTGAAAAATGAATCGCAGCGACAGTGTGAAGAACTGCTCGACCTGGTGGGTCTGAGCGCCGCTGCGGACCGCAAGATAGGCACCTACTCCAAGGGCATGCGCCAGCGCCTGGGTCTCGCCCAGGCCCTGCTGGGGGAGCCGGCCCTGCTCCTGCTCGATGAACCCACCTCCGGCCTGGACCCGTTCCTCAGGCGCCACTTCTACGAGATCCTCAACGAGAGGCAGGCCTCGGGTACCTCGATTATCATATCCTCTCACGCGCTCACCGAGATCGAGGCGCAAACCAATCGCATCGCCATCATGAAGCAGGGGCGGATACTGGTGCAGGGCAGCCTGTCCCAATTGCGCAGGGAGGCCGCGTTGCCGGTGCACATCCTGGCCACCTGCGGTGCGCACTGCAGGGAACCGTTGCTGCGGGAATTGCAGACAACCGCCCCAACCGAATTGCTTGGCGCGAACCAGGTCTGCTTTACCTGCCGGGAAGAGGAAAAACTGACCTTGCTGCACCATCTCACCCTGCACCGCGAGTGGGTGACTGACCTGCTGGTGCGACCGCCGCGACTGGATGACCTCTACACACATTTCGTTAACGGGGATACAGACTGATGCGGCAAATGCTCATCCTGGCCGGGGAGGAGTTCAGGGAAGGCCTGCGCAATCGCTGGGTTCTCTCCACGGTACTGCTGCTTGCGGCCCTGGCCTTTGCGCTGGCGCTGTTGGGTTCTGCACCGATCGGTGAAACCCGGGTCAGCCCCCTGGGGGTAACTACCGTGAGCCTAGCCAGCCTCACCGTTTACCTGGTGCCACTGATCGCCCTGACCCTGTCCCACGACGCCATTGTCGGAGAGCGGGAGCGGGGAACCCTGCTGTTGCTGCTGTCCTACCCTGTCAGTCGCTGGCAGGTGCTCTGGGGCAAGTTTTTCGGCCATCTCGCCATTATCCTGGTGGCGGTCGTGATGGGATATGGGAGTACCGGACTGTATATCGCCCTCAGCACCGGTTCGGTCGCAGCGGACTGGGCCCTGTTTGTGTCCATGGTGGGCAGTTCCCTGGTGCTGGGGAGTGTTTTCATAGCCCTGGGCTACCTGATCAGCGTGTCGGTATCTTCGCGGGCTACGGCCGCGGGCGTGGCCATTGCAACCTGGTTATTTATTGTGGTGGTCTACGACCTTCTCCTGTTAGGAGTCCTGCTCACCGGCGCAGGTACCCGGGTAAGCAGCGACCTGTTCGGTATGCTGATGTTGTTGAATCCGGCGGACATCTACCGGCTGTTCAATCTCGCCGGCACCGAAGCCGCGAGCCTGGTGTCGGGCAGCCTGGGATCTTTCGAGGGCACGTTCCTGACCCCGGGGATACTGCTTGCCGGTCTCTTTATCTGGGTTGCTCTGCCCATGGCGGGATCACTGTGGATATTCAAGCGCCATGAGCTTTAACAGCGCCGTGTCGCTGCGTTTTTTCCAGGCCCTTCTCTGTTGTTGTCTGCTGACTGCCTGTGCCCCGGAAGTGCCAGAACCAAAACCGCCGCCCGCCCAGCTCTCCCGCGACGACATCGGTTACTTCTGTGGCATGATCGTGGAGGATCACGCCGGCCCCAAAAGCCAGGTATTCCTTGAGGGTAGGGAACAGGCACTGTGGTTCACCACGGTGAGGGATGGAATTGCCTTTCTACGCCTGCCGGAGGAAACGAGGCCGGTGACCGTGCTCTACGTAACCACGATGGATGGTGGCCAGTGGGATCACCCAGAGGGGAATGTTCGGAACTGGGTCGAGGTCGACGCGGCCTGGTTTGTTATCGAGAGCGGTAAATCGGGAAGCATGGGCGCGCCCGAGGCGATCCCCTTCGCCGACAAACAGGCGGCGGCTGAGTTTGCCGGGGAACACGGCGGCCGGGTACTGGCTCTGGCGGATATTCCCGACACCTACATTCTCGGTCACGGCCTGGAAACCACGGGTGAGCACGCGGACCACTGAACGAAATCCCAAATTCTTCAGGAAAGCCTGTTGAATACCTTTTTATGCAGCTTAAATATTTCAAATCCGGCGCACGTAAAAGTTCAAGCATGAATACGATAGCAAAACCCTTGTCAGAAAAGGATATGCGGATGTTGGCTGTATTTTTTAATCAGGTTGAATAGGGCTCGAAGCTTATGAAGCAAAGTAGGACTCCCCGCCGGCTTGCAATGAAACAGCTTGCCTCCATGGCCGCAATGGGTGTACTGGCTACACTGCGATCAGGACCTGCATTGGCGTCGGCTGCTATCGGCAGGATCTACGGAACCCGGATACCGGGTGTCCAGGGTAAGGTCATAAGCAAGCAGGACAGCAACTATGAACTTTGGCGGCAGGCGATGGTATGGCACCATTCCAAGCCGCAGCGCTATCCTGAACTGATCGTTCAGGTGCAATCAGTCGAAGAGGTTGTTGCAGCAGTCAAATACGCGGCGAACAACAAGCTCAAAGTAGCGCTACGGGCAGGGGGGCATAATTCAACCGGTACCGCTGTCAGGAATGGCGGTATGGTGATCGATCTCTCCGCTCTGCGTGATGTCCGGATCGATACATCGAAACAGACCGCCTCTATACAACCCGGTGTGCGCAGCCTCCAACTGACAAGAGCCGCAGAGGCAAAAGGCCTGAGTTTTCCGGTACCGCATTGTCCTTCGGTGGGCGTGAGCGGTTTTACACTGGGTGGTGGCATCGGCTTGAACTACGCCCAACACGGTGGTATGGCGACCCACTCGATCATTGGTGCCGAGGTGGTCACTGCCGAGGGCAAATTGGTGACAGTCAATGCCAATGAAAATCCCGATCTGTTTTGGGCTGTGCGTGGCGCCGGCCCTGGTTTCTTTGGTGTGGTTACTCGTCTTCACTTACAACTTTACCCGCTGCCAAAAGCCATCATGACCAGCTCCTATATCGTGCCGCTGGATGAACTGGAAATTGTGACGAGCAATCTGCAAAAGATTCGAAAGGAAAATGACGTGTCGCGTGTTGAGTTGCTTGCAGTGTTGACGGAGCATCCAGAGGCACCACCTGAAGTCCCCCCGGAGGAATCCAAAATCTGTTTTTTCACGGCCTTTGCCTACGAGGACTCGGTGGCGGAAGCCAGGGCTCTGCTTGAACCCTTTGCCCGCTCTGATCTGGCAGCGAAAAGCGCGGTCAAGGACGAGTTTGTGGAGTTCTCCATGGAAGAACTCTATGACAAATACTTCAGCCTGAGGGACCCGGCAGGTCGTCAGGGGCGTTATAAAGTTGATAATGTCCTGACCAACGACGGCAGTGGCGTTCTTCATGCTCTGGCAGATCACTTCCGCAATAATGCGCCAACCAAAGACTGCCATATTCTGGCTTCGTACAATATGAATATAGAGCACCAGGAGGATTCCTGCTTTTCCTGGGTCGCAGATTGTTATGTCGGCTGCTACGTAATCTGGGATAAGGAAGAGGAGGATGGCGTTAATTATGACTGGCTCAGCAAAACGCTGCCCTTAATGGATCCCTTCGCCATCGGGCATTATCCCAATGAAGTAGAGCCCAGGCATACTGACCGCTATCGCAAGTGTTATTCCGATGAAGATTGGAGGCGCCTGGAACAGTTGCGTAATAAATATGACCCCAGTGGCCTGTTCCACCATTATTTGACACAGGTCGAAGCAAGGGGTGTCTGATCACCTACTGGTACGATTCAGGTTCCCTGGCCGAAACCGAATACCGCGAGAGAACCCACCGTGGCCCGGTTTTCTTTTACCCGTTCGCACATCAACCAGCGGCCGTCGACTTTCCGCCAGCGGTCCCGGTAGCGACCCAGGGTGCGGAAAGTGATGTCCTCGTTACCGTCGCCGCCGAGGTGCATATCGGCCACATAGGCCTCGCTGCTGGCGCTGTCGCCGTCAATATCAATCAGAACGTTGCCCAGCAGGTGCTGGGTGGTCCCGCACTGGTCCAGGAACTGGCGCATCACTGCTACCAGTTCAGCGCGTCCCGCAAGCGGGCCGTTACCGAGGTCAGCGGTGATGTCCTCGGTAGTGAGGCCCTCGATAAGCTGCCAGTCCCGCTCGTCCATGGCCCGCGCGAACTGAACCAGCCTGCGGTAGATTTCCCTTTCTGACAGTAACTCTATTAGATCCACGGTTAAGCCCTCCGTTTGGCTCCAGAATGACCTCTTATGGTTAAAAAAATCGTGCGGCTTCCAGGTAATAGTATCGCATAAGCCCTATAAATTTCTCCGATATCGCTGGCGCTCACCTAAGAAAAAGATGCGGAAACACCACGTCCAACACGGTTTCGATCTGTGTAAGCGTGATGAATTTAGAAAAGGGCGGATTGGAATATTTGTAAGAAGTGTAGACTTGTTTGACGCAGGTCAAATCAAGCAATACGAATTTGCATTAGTTTTCCAATTAAGCGTATCTTACGCAGACGAAGTAGTATTATTGCCTTGTCTTTGTATTCTGAAGGAAAAGTAATAGTGAAAATATTAAAAGCAGCGTTACTTATATTTATGATTATCGCCGTATCCGCATGTGGCTCAGCCGAAAGAAAGAAAAATAAGGCAGAGGCTAGA
>JAACFI010000521.1 GCA_009937575.1 Haliea sp. | reverse complement strand
CGCATCAAGATGCAGCCCCATTCGGTGGAGGCGGAGCAGTCGGTGTTGGGCGGCCTGTTGTTGTCCGCCGACGGCTGGGACGCAGTGGCGGAGACGGTGACCGCCAATGATTTCTACCGGCCGGACCACCGGCTGATCTATCGCCAGATTGCGCAACTGGCCGAGGCCCTGGAGCCGATCGACGTAATCACTCTGGCCGACAAACTGGAGGCCAGCGGCGAACTGGAATCCGCCGGCGGCCTGCCCTACCTGGCAGAGTTGGCACAGAACACCCCGAGTGCCTCGAACATCCGCGCCTACGCCCAGGTGGTGAGTGAGCGGGCCAGCCTGCGCAAGCTGATCGAGGCGGCCCAGGATATCGCCGAGAGTGGCTTTACACCTGAGGGACGCACGTCCGACGAGCTGATCGACGAGGCGGAACGCCGCATCATGCAGATCTCGGAGCAGGGACCCAAGTCCGGGGCACCTCGGGATGTGAACCCCCTGTTGCAGAAAGCCCTGGACCGGATCGAGGAGCTGTTCAACACCGGGGGTGATATCACCGGCCTGAGTACCGGCTTTGCCGACCTGGATCGCATGACCTCGGGCCTGCAACCCTCGGACCTGGTCATCGTGGCCGGACGCCCCTCCATGGGCAAGACCAGTTTCGCCATGAACATGGTGGAGCATGCGGTGCTGGCCCAGGACAAGCCGATCCTGGTGTTCTCCATGGAGATGCCGGCGGACTCGCTGATTATCCGCATGCTGTCCTCCATCGGCCGCATCGACCAGACCCGCATCCGCAACGGCAAGCTGGAGCAGGAGGACTGGCCCAAGCTGAGTACCGCGGTGAACAAGCTCAAGGACGTGCCCCTGTTTATCGACGACACCCCGGCCCTGACCCCGACGGAAGTACGCAGCCGCGCCCGCCGGGTGCACCGCGAGAACGGCGGATTGGGCATGGTCATGGTGGACTACCTGCAGCTGATGCAGGTGGCGGGGTCTTCCGAGGGGCGTACGGCGGAGATCTCCGAGATCTCCCGCAGCCTCAAGGCCATCGCCAAGGAATTCGATGTGCCCATGGTGGCCCTGTCCCAGCTCAACCGCTCCCTGGAGCAGCGGCCCAACAAGCGGCCGGTGAATTCGGACCTTCGCGAGTGTGTCACCGGAGATACCCGGGTGCTGCTCGCGGACGGCAGGCCAGTACCAATCCGAGAGCTGGTGGGTGGGGAGCCGGAACTCTATAGCCTCAACGGGCAGGATCGCTACGAACTGTCAGCCAGTGACAGGGTATGGTCCGCCGGCTGCAAGCCGGTGTTCAGGGTCAGCCTGGCGAGTGGCCGCAGCATTCGGGTGACCGAAAAGCACCTGCTGCTCGCCGGCGGCGGCTGGACCCAGTGCGGCGACCTGACGGTGGGTGACCGGTTGGCCCTGGCACGCAAGATTCCAGAGCCGAAGGTGCCGGTCGAGTGGACCGACCTGCGGGTAGCCCTCCTGGGCCAGATGATCGGCGACGGTAGTTTCCTCAGCGGGCAGCCCATGCGCTACACCACCCAGAGCGCGGAGAATTCGAACATCGTGCGCCGGGCTGCCGAGAGTGAATTTGGTTGCCAGGTCAAGCGCTACAAAGGGCGCCGCGACTGGCACCAGCTGCTGATCAGCGGCAACGGCAACCGCTGGCAGCCCGCGGGGGTCAATGCCTGGTTACGTGAATTGGGCCTGTTCGGCTGTCGTTCCCACGAAAAGCATATTCCCGAAGCGGCCTTTGGCCTGTCAGATAGCCAGGTCGCACTGCTGCTGCAGCACCTGTGGGCAACGGACGGCACTATCTATACCCGCCCGCAGGGTTCACGCGGCGGCCATGCCATTCATTTTTCCACCAATTCCCCGCAGCTGGCTGATGATGTTGCCCTGCTGCTGCAGCGACTCGGCATTATCGCCCGCATTCGCATGGCCAAGAAGAAGGGCTATCGCCCGGGTTACCTGGTGGTGGTTTCGGGAGCGGAGATGCAGCGGGAATTTCTCGATAAGGTCGGCGCCTTCGGACCTCGAGTAACGCAGGCCGAAACACTGCGAACTGCATTGGAGGGCGTCGAGCCCAATCACAATGTCGATACCTTGCCACAGAAACTGTTCGAGGATGTGAAAGCACGCATGGCAGAGCTGGGGGTCAGCCAGCGTAAGATGGCGTCCATGCGTGGCACCAGCTACGGTGGCACCTCCCATTTCAGCTTTTCGCCAAGCCGTACCACCCTGGCGCATTACGCGGAATTGCTGGACGATGCCAAACTGCGGCGCGTCTGTAGCAGCGACCTGTTCTGGGACCGGGTGGTGGATATCGCGCCAGCCGGCGAGGAAGAGGTATTCGACCTCACGGTCCCCGGCAATGCCAACTGGATCGCCGACGGTATCGTTTCCCATAACTCGGGTGCAATCGAACAGGATGCGGACGTGATCATGTTCATCTACCGGGACGAGGTCTACAACGAGGAGTCACCGGACAAGGGGGTGGCGGAGATCATCATCGGCAAGCAGCGTAACGGGCCGATCGGGACGTGCAGGTTGGCGTTTATCGGGCAGAATACGCGGTTTGAGAACCTTGCCCGGGGTTCTTACGACGAGTATTGACGGTTAGGAGTAATCCGTAACGTCTATGGTGCGCGGTGCGCACCCTACCTTGGATCGGAGTACCCGTAGGGT
>JAACFI010000520.1 GCA_009937575.1 Haliea sp. | reverse complement strand
GTGGGCCCAGAAGGACTTGAACGGCAGCGGCCGACCGTCCGAACGCGGCCCGCTTCGACCTGCCGATTATGAGTAGCACGCACATGCCGTTTTCGATTCACCAAGTCGAAGTAACGTAAGGAGTTTCACAGGGGGCC
Source organism: Haliea sp. (assembly GCA_009937575.1). Lineage (GTDB taxonomy): Bacteria > Pseudomonadota > Gammaproteobacteria > Pseudomonadales > Halieaceae > JAACFI01. Next base: position 2,545 of record JAACFI010000520.1, on the reverse strand, counting down.
GGAGTGAATATCTCCCGAAACCGAACGTATGCCGAACCCGGTTGGCTCGGTACCCGCCTAGGCTGGAAGTAAGTAGAAGAAAGCTAAGGCTTTTACCAAACCAAACTCCGAACCCTTACCGAAACCGATCGCGCCTTTTGCGCAATTCCCCAGGCGTTGTATTGAAATGCTTCTTAAAAGCCTTGCCGAATGCGGCCTCTGAGGTATAGCCAGCGCTCTCAGCAATGCTGAGAGTAGATTCGTTGCTGGATTGAAGTTTTGCCCGTGCCTTCAGCAGCCGGGTATTGGTCAGGTAGGCCTTGGGTGTAATGCCGACAAGCTCTGAAAACTTCTGGGTAAAGGTTGTGCGACTCATGGCGGCTGCCCTGGATAGCGATTCAACCGTCCACTTCTTGCCCTCTTCTGTGTGGATAAGGTTCAGCACCATACCGATGTGGGGGTCAGCGAGGGCCGCCATATAACCCGTGGGCTGGCTTGCTTTGCGCATGTGTACACGTAGCATCTGGATGAATAACACTTCGGTAAGATCATCTACCATCAGCGCTTTGCCTGGGTAGGATGCGGCGGATTCTTCGGCAAGCAGGCTTGTCAGGGTTTGTAGCACTTGCCGCTCTTCACTGGTACGGTCGCCTGCCTGGATAAAGCAGGGCAGGCTTTTCAGGAAGGGGTGATCAAGGGTGGAATCGTAGGATAGCGTGCCACAGAACAGGGTCGTTACCCCGCTGGCGTCAGGTGGCTTGCCTGGGTCTGATTCCAGCGCCGCGGGGGGTGTTCCCAAGGGGGAAGCATGGGACAGGAAAGCCCTCACGTCGCCGTTTTTGAGCAGGAAAAGTTCTTCATCACCGGTGACATTTACCACGTTCTCTGCCGGTAATTTCTGGCTGTCGGGCGTATCGCTGATCCAGTGAACACCCCCGGTGGGAAAGGCCACGCCATCACCCTCCTGCAGTAGTATTGACTCCTCGTGGCCGCCCTCTCGTAAGTAGCACTGCCCTTGCAGCACGATATGGAAAATGCCCTCGGGTCGATACTGGAACTGCATATTCCAGGGGCCGCCCGAACCCTGGCAGAAATAGGTTTTTGCCGAGAGTTGGATAGTTTTCAGGATATGTGTCAGGGCGTCCATTGACCCTATGGTATGACAAAGCCCTCCGGACCGCACGAACAGCCTGTGTATGCCGGGGAAAATGACAAAAATCACGGTGAAAACAACATTTTCTTCTGGGCCGGACAGAGCGAAACTGTAATGGTGGATTAACCCGGGCAAGTTTCGCCGGAACTAAAAGAGGTGGCTAGTGGCCGACATCAAACTCTATGGATATTCAACCAGCCCCTATGTTCGTAAGGTAGGCTGTTGTCTTTACTACAAGCAACTGCCTTTTGAGTTCGTGCCGGTAAACCCGGTAGATAACAGCCAGATCAAATTCACCGGCCAGACCCAGGTGCCGGTGTTGCAGATCGACGACGAATGGCGTCTGGACTCCACACCGCTGGCCTTGTGGCTGGATGAGCTGTTTCCCGAGCTCCCCCTCTTCGGCCAGAGCCCTGAGGAGCGAGAAGAGATCCTGGCAGTGGATAAATGGATTTCCGATAGCCTGATCCTAAGCGGTTTCAAAATGGTCTACGAAACCCCGATGAATGCCAGGCTGCGCGCTACGGCTTGGCGCCTGGCAAACATTGTCAGTAGCCAGACACCCCTCCCGGACGAGATACGCAATGCCTGGCCCCAGCTACTGAAGACAGCGCAGTTCATCAAGCACATGGTGCGCTGCGCGGATACTTCCGAGTCCGCCAGGGAGATGCGGGATCGGGTGGGTCTTGAGCTGTTCCAGCACTTCAGGGGTGGGCCTTTCTTTGCCGGCCGGGCAGAGCCGTCGCTGCTGGATTTCGCCATCTTCCCGCAGTTGGTATTCGGCTACATGGTGGGCTCAGAAGATGAGCTGGCTATTGCGAAGGTTCCCGAGCTGCGTGAATGGATAGATCGAATGACAAAGTTATTACCAGAAAATCCCCTGCTGGTACCGGATTTCATGATTATCCATTCGCTCAAGCAGGGAGTCGGGGAAGAATTCGCCGCTTGACTATCCAGTAGACATTACACCAGGAGGAATAACAGATGAAAAAAATAACACCGCTAGTATCCGCCTTCGCTCTCACTACCTATGGCGCGGGTGCGATGGCCCAGCCGGGAGTGCTGGAGGAGGTCATCGTCACGGCCCAGAAACGTGCCCAGAGTATCCAGGAGGTGCCTATATCCATCACCGCATTCAGCGGCGACTTCCTGGAGGAAAACGGCATCCAGAAGATTGCGGACGTTGCTCAAATTACACCCAATTTCAACATAGCCGGTTCAGTACAACCCGCCAATAGTCGCATACAAATACGCGGCATCGGCTCAGCCGGAAATAACGCGATTGAGCCCAGTGTCGGGGTATTTATCGACGGTGTGTATTATCCCCGTCCCGGCTCCGTGATTGGCCTGCTAATGGATATTGACTCTTTTGAGGTGCTGCGCGGCCCCCAGGGCACCCTGTTCGGCAGGAAC
>JAACFI010000013.1 GCA_009937575.1 Haliea sp. | reverse complement strand
GCCGGTCCCTTGCGGGAATTCAATACCCGGAACTGGATGCCGGCCCGGTCCGTGGCCCGCCCCATGGCGCCACCCAGGGCGTCCACCTCCTTCACCAGGTGGCTCTTGCCGATACCGCCGATGGCGGGGTTGCACGACATCTGGCCCAGGGTATCCACACTGTGGGTCAGCAGCAGGGTTCGGCAGCCCATGCGCGCGGCGGCCAGGCAGGCCTCGGTGCCGGCATGGCCACCACCGATCACGATCACGTCAAATTGCTGCTGGTATTCCACCACTGTGCACCTCTGGGCAGATTGGTATTCAGGATGCGCGATTATACGTGGGCCCGCCCGGTTGTTCAAAAAATGTTCGAATGCTCTTGGGGTGATGTGAAAGGCACTTGGACAAGGGCCCGCCAGCTTGTGTAAAGTGCAGTCCCCCTCTCACAAGGTGTACGAATTTATGGATTGGCTACTGGCTGCACTGGCCCTTTTCAACCTGGTTTCGATGATCATGGTGTTCTCTCCGCGCGCGGTGAAGCGCAAGGACGTGCCCTGGGCCATGTTCGGCACCGCCCTGCTCGCCACCGAGCTGGCCTGGATCTGGTTGCCGCTGCAAATGTTTATCGCCTGGCTGTTCACCCTGGGCGGCGCCCTGGACTCTGGCCTGGGCAGCTTCGCCATGTTCGTCCTGGCGGTCACCTGGCCCGGACTGGCCTGGAGTATCTGGAAAAGCACCAAGGCGGAAGCCACCGTCGAGGATGCGCTGGCCCGGGGCCTGGGGCACAGCTACCGCAGCCAGATTCCGCCGGCTGCGCTGGCCACCATGCGCCACGAGATCCGGTTCCGGGACTGGCGCAATCCCCTCGCCATGCGCCGGCCCGACGTCGAGGTGATCAAGCATATTCCCTACGGGCCCGGCGGAGTGCGCCAGCAATTGGATGTCTATCGCCCCAGGGTGATCCCCGAGGAGGGCTGCCCGGTGTTGCTGCAGATTCACGGCGGGGCCTGGATGATGGGTGACAAGGGCGGCCAGGCACTGCCATTGATGTATGAACTGGCCAGCCGCGGCTGGATCTGCGTCGCCGCCAACTACCGCCTGAGCCCCAGTGTCGGTTTCCCGACTCACCTGCACGACTGCAAGGCGGCCCTGTGCTGGATCCGCGAGAACGGCAGCGAGTACGGTATGGATACGGATTTCGTGGCGGTTACCGGCGGCTCCGCCGGCGGCCACCTTTCAGCCCTGATGGGACTGACCGGAAACCGTCGGGAACTGCAGCCTGACCACCCGGACACGGACACCTCGATACAGGCGTGCATACCCTTTTACGGCGTATACGACATGCTGGTGAGGGAAAACCAGCACCCCAACCGCAAGATCTACGAGCGTTTCCTGCGCAACAAGGTCATGCATGAAACCCCCCAGGAAAATCCGGAGTTGTGGGACCTGGCATCACCGATTGCGCAGATTCATCCGGAGGTGCCGCCGTTCATGGTGGTGCACGGCACCCACGACAGTCTTGCGGTGGTGGCCGAGGGCCGGACTTTCAGCCACAAGCTGCGACAGATCTCCCGCAACCCGGTGGTTTACCTGGAGATGCCGGGGGCCGAGCACGCCTGGGAAACCGTGCACTCCCTGCGCACGGAGCACACGGTGGACGGTGTGCACCGCTTCCTCGAATGGGTACGGGCAAATGCCAAACCCGCCGCGGACAGTGCGCCGGTGGAGGCGGAGCCTGTGGCAGAAGAGACCGCGGAAGAAGAGCTGGTAGTGGAGTAGCGCCTACTCCACCCCGAGCAGGGCATCGCACCAGTCCATGGCTTCGGCCAGCACCTGCTCCCGCTCCGGTTCATTGAAGATCTCGTGGTACAGCTCGGGATAGATTTTCAGGGTCTTATCCACCGACCCTATGTGCTGGTGCAGGAATCGCGAGCCTTCCGCCGAGGCCATGGAATCCGCCTCACCATGCAGCAGCAACATCGGCAGGGTGATCTGCCCGGCGCTTTCCTGGATGTGGTGCATGGCGCCGAACAGTTCCGCCACCTTGCGCGCGGTCATCTTGCCATGGTTCACCAGTGGGTCGCTGACGTACTTTTCAACTTCCGCGGGATCCCGGCTGACGCCGGTGGCATCCAGTTGCAGCACCCCCGTTTTCGGCGCCAGCGCCGACATTATCCTGATCAGCAGCATTTGCAACCGGCCCGGTTCGATGTCGGTCTTGATCGCCGGGCCAGACAGTACACAGCCGCGGAACGCATCCTGGTGCTGCAACAGGTAGAGGCTGCTGATCAGTCCGCCCATGCTGTGGCCCAGCAGGAACTGGGGCAGGCCGGGGAACTCCGCTGACACCTGCCGGTGGAATGCCCCCAGGGTCTGCAGGAAATCGTCGAAGCGCTCGACGTGACCGTAATGGCCGTCGGATTTACCGTGATTGGGGTGGTCCAGCGCTGCCACCACGTAGCCCCGGGCGGTGAAGCGCTCCGCCAGGTGCAGGTAGCGGCCACTGTGCTCTCCGGCACCGTGCACTACCAGCAACAGCGCCCTGGGCTCCTCCTCCGGCTGCCAGTACTGGTAGTACACCGACATGTCCCTGATCGTGACGAAATTTCCTTCTGAATGTTTCATCCGTGTTCTCCCTTGATCGAGGTATCGTCCTTGCCCTCGACCTCTGCAATGAATTTACCTATCTCCTCCCAGGCCTGCCTGGCCTCGGTGAGTTGCGGATAGAACATGTGCCACACATGCACTACGTGGGCCCAGCTCTGCAGGCGGGCGTCATTACCGGCCTCTGTCGAGCGGTTGACATAGCGCCGGGCATCGTCGAACAGCAACTCGTGTTCACTGGCGTGTACCAGGGTGGGGGGCAGGCTGGACAAATCGCCGTAGACCGGTGACACCAGGGGATTGCGAGGGCTCATGCGGTTCTGCAGCAGTGAAAACCACCACAACAGGGGCTTCGGGATGCGCCTCAGGCCTTTGAACATGGGCCCCAGCATCGCATCTGTTTCCAGATTGTGCTTCAGGCTGGGGGAGCCCATGGTGGTATCCGTAACCGGTGACAGCGCTATCGCTGCTATCGGCGAAGGCATGCCCTGGTCCCTTACCCAGGGAATCAGCGACAGGGTCAGGTTACCACCGGCGGAGTCGCCGCCCACAAATATCACCTCAGCCTGCCCGGGGCCCCCCGGGCCATTGGCTACAAGCCAGCGGTAGGCTGACCGGCAATCCTCGATCCCCGCGATACGCGAATGCTCCGGCATCAGGCGATAGTCGATGGCCAGTACCGCGGCGCCGGCGATCTCCGAGAACCTGCTGGTGATATTGCGATGACTGCGGGGGCTGCCCATCACAAAGGCTCCACCGTGGATGTACAGCACGCGGCGGCGTTCGTCTGCACCCGGGGCCAGCACCCACTCCGCCGGGACCCCGTCCGCGTCGGCCGGAGTAAACTGCGCGTGAAAGTCCTGGCTGGCACCCACGCTGTCCATATATTCCCGCATCAGGGCCAGGCGCTGTCGTCGGGGGGCGCGCTGCACCGGTCCGATGCCCACATCCAGGGAGGCGACCACCGCGTCGTGTTCCTCGCTGGGCTCATGTCCGGCGTCAAAGCTCTGGCCAGGCGGCGCGTCGTAACCGCGGAGGTCGCTGCCCCGCAGGAAAGTCACCGTTACCAGACACAGTACCGCGAGGATACCCAGTACCCAGATCACACCGCTGCTCCTCATCGCATATTGTTTCAGGCCGGGTATTCTGCGGGAGGCGGTTTCCCTTGTCACCATTGCGCGATATTAGGTAGCATGCGACCCTCCCTGAATAATAAAGCGTGGAGTAATAATGCTTGAGTATCTAGCTGTACCCCCAATCCTGGGTATCGGCGGCCTGTTGGTCGCCTTCGTCATTTACCACATCATGACCCGACACAACCACGGCGACGGCCAGGTAAAGCACATCGGCGACCAGATCGCCCTCGGCGCCATGGTATTCATGCACCGGGAATACAAGATGCTGCTTATGTTCGCCGCGGTGCTGGTGGGCTGCATATTCGTTTCGCCCCTGGGGGCGAATACCGGCATAGCCTTTATCGTCGGCGCCCTGTCCTCGGCCACCGCCGGTTACCTGGGCATGATCGCCGCCACCAAGGCCAACGTGCGCACAGCGGTGGCGGCCCACACCCACGGCCAGGACCAGGCACTTTCGATCGCCTTTTACGGCGGCTCCATCATGGGACTGTGCGTGGCCTCCCTGGGCCTGTTGGGGCTGGGCGGACTGTACTGGATGTTTGGCGGCGACCCCGAGACCGCCCACGCCATCCACGGCTTCGGCATGGGCGCCTCCACCGTCGCACTGTTCTCACGGGTCGGCGGCGGTATCTTCACCAAGAGCGCCGATGTCGGTGCCGACCTGGTGGGTAAGATAGAGGCTGGCATCCCGGAAGACGATCCCCGCAACCCCGGCGTGATCGCCGACAACGTGGGTGACAACGTGGGCGATATCGCCGGCATGGGATCGGACATTTTCGAGTCTTACTGCGGTTCCATGATTGCCTGTATTGCCATCGCCGCGACTATGGCCGCGGACATCCAGGGCGCCATGATGTTCCTGCCCCTGTCCCTGGCCAGTATCGGCCTGCTGTCATCCATCTGTGGCATCGGCATTGTCAGGGCGCGCTCCAATGCCGCCCCCGAGGTGGCCCTGCGCACCGGCACCCTGCTCGCCCCGGTAATCTTCGTCGCCCTGGCCTGGCCGATGATGGCTGCCATGGGCATCGACAGCAAAGTCTGGTGGGCTGTGGTGTGTGGCGCCGTGGGCGGTGTGGCGATCGGCCTGGTCACCGAATACTACACCGGCTCCAAGCCGGTGGTGAAAATCGCTGAATCCGGTGAAACCGGTCCCGCCACGGTAATGATTACCGGCTTGGCGGTGGGCATGGAATCCGTCGTTCTTCCCGTCCTGTTCCTTGCCGGAATCATTTTCCTGTCTACCGAACTTGCCGGCCTGTACGGCGTGGGCATCGCCGCGGTGGGCATGCTGGCCACGGTGGGTATCACCATGGCCATCGACGCCTACGGTCCTGTGGCAGATAACGCCGGCGGTATCGCCGAAATGGCGGGCATGGGCGAGGATACCCGCAAGATCACCGATGGCCTGGACGAGGTGGGCAACACCACCGCCGCCATCGGCAAGGGCTTCGCCATCGGCGCCGCGGCGCTGGCGGCCCTGGCCATCATCGCCGCCTTCGTGGAGACCGTGCAGGTGCACAACGCGGACTTCTCCCTGGAGATATCCGACCCCCGGGTGCTGGTGGGCATGTTTATCGGCGGCGCCATTCCCTTCCTGATCGCCTCCATCACCATGACCGCCGTGGGCGAGGCAGCCTTCGACATGATCACCGAGATCCGCAGGCAGTTTCACGAGATCCCGGGGCTGCTGGAAGGCAAGGCGGACCCCGATACCGCCAAGTGCGTGGATATCGCCACATCGGCAGCCCTGCGCCGCATGATCCTGCCGGGCACCATCGCCGTGGTGGCACCGGTGCTGGTGGGTTTCGGCATCGGTGCCTCCTCCCTCGGCGGCATGCTCGGCGGCGCCCTGCTGGGCTGCGTGCTGATGGCCCTTATGATGGCGAACGCGGGCGGCGCCTGGGATAACGCCAAGAAGTACGTGGAGAAAGGTAACCTGGGTGGTAAGGGCTCCGACACCCATGCCGCTACCGTGGTGGGTGACACCGTGGGTGATCCCTTCAAGGACACTTCCGGCCCCTCCATGAACATCCTGATCAACGTGATGGCTATCGTCAGCCTGGTGATTGCTCCGCTTCTGTAATCTTCACGGTGCGCGGTACCCGATAAAGCGGGGCAGGCCCCGCTTTATCGGCGGGTGCCGCGCACCATTCACCTGATCCGGCTTCTTTGATTACCCCCCCTGGGATACAATCAGCCGCCCGGAGAAGCCCATGTCCAGACTTTCAAGCGCCGAAAAAGCAACGCTGATCGAGAAAATGGTGCGCTTCATCCCCCACGCCGAACTCCAGGGCATCTGCCTGGAGAGTATCGACGGGGAGGAAGTGACGATGCGCCTGCCCTACCGGGAGGAACTGGTGGGCAATCCCGATACCGGAGCCATACACAGTGGCGTGCTCACTGTGTTACTGGACCATACCCTGGGGACCGCCGGGCTTTGCTGCGACAAGGTGGGCCCCACCATCACCCCCACCCTGGACCTGCGTATCGATCACCTGGGTATCGCCCCCGCCAACAGGGACATCCTCGCCGTGGCCAGGGTCTACAAGGTAACCCGCAGGGTCATATTCGTGGAGGGCTTCGCCTACTGCGAGTCGCGTGACAAGCCCATCGCCAGGGCCACCGGCAGTTGGGTGCTGATGCCCGAGCTGGCACTGGATAAGCTGCTGTCCGCCACCGCGGAGACCGCAGACCCGTGAACCTGTCGGAGCTCATCGCCCACCAGCCCGACGAGGACACCCTCCGCCTGTGGCTGAAAAAAATCCCCTACGCCGCCTACCTGGGCATAGACGCGGAGGTTCGCGGCAACGAGATACTGTTCATCCTGCCCGCTGACGACAAGCTGATCGGCAATCCCACCCTGCCCGCCATACACGGCGGCGTGGTGGGCGCCTTCATGGAACACGCGGCGACGTTCCACCTGGTGGCGAAGATGGACACTCCCGTGCTGCCAAAGATTATCGATTTTTCCCTCGACTACCTGCGACCCGCCAGGCTGCTGGCTACCTACGCCAGCTGCAAGGTCACCCGGCAGGGAAAATTCATCGCCAATGTCAGTGTCTCCGCCTGGCAGGAGCAGAGCGACCAACCCAATGCCATCGCCAGGGCGCACTTTTTAATTCCCGAAAACGACTGAGAGGAGCAATCACCATGGCACGCTGGAAACGCAAGGAACTGGAAAGCGCTTTCGACAAATACCAGGCCGCAGCCCTGAAAGGTGCCCAGACCAAGGACTGGACCGACTGGGCCAACTGTTTTACCGAGGACGCCACCTACTTCGAGCACCACTACGGGCAATTCTGGGGCCGGGAAAACATCCTCAACTGGATCAGCAAAACCATGAACGAGTGGCCCGCCAGCGAGATGACCGCCTTCCCCGTGACCTGGTACAGCATCGATGAAGACAAGGGCTGGATATTTTGCCAGGTCATGAACCGGATGCGCGACCTCGGAGACGGCAAGATCTACCAGGAGCCCAATATCACCATCCTGCACTACGCGGGGAACGGCCTGTTCAAATATGAGGAGGACGCCTACAACCCCCACAACATGGGCGTGACCATCGGTGCCTGGATCCAGGCCGCCCGGGCGCAGGAAGGGGAAGACAAGACCGCAGAAGCCTGACCGGCATGCCAAGTGACAGCCCTGCGGGGACCAGTATCGTCCTGCGCTTCGACATGCGCAGTTCACCCGACTGCAGTGAGTCCCAGACGGCGCGCTACCAGGCTGCCATCGACATGGCTCACTGGGCCGACGGCAACCGGGTGGATGTGGTGGGCCTGTCGGAACACCACAGCACCTCCGATGGCTATCTCAGCGCACCCCTGGGCCTCGCCGGCATGATGGCGGCGGTCACCGAACGGGTTCGCATCAGCGTCAGTGCCCTGCTGGTGCCACTGCATGACCCCCTGCGGCTGGCGGAAGACATCTCCCTGTTGGACCTGGCCTCCGGCGGTCGCTTCACCGCCACCTGTGGGCTGGGGTACCGGGAAATCGAATACAGCGCCCTGGGCGAAGACTGGAGCCGTCGGGGCCGGGTTTTCGACCAGAAGCTGGCGACCCTGGTGAAGGCGTTGTCCGGGGAGCCCTTCGAGTATCGCGGTACCGAGCAGCAATTGAACCCGGCACCGGCCTCCCCGGTTCAGGCACTATTGACCGTGGGCGGTAACAGCGCCGCCGCCGCCCGGCGCGCCGCGCGCTTCGGGCTGCTGTTCTGCCCGGCCATCGACGACCCGGAGCTGGACCGGATCTATCGCGAGGCGTGCAAGGAGCACGGTTTCCAGTGGGGATTCACCATTTTTCCCCGGCAGCCGGCGACCACTTTCATCAGCGAAACGCCCGATCAGCTGTGGCGCGACATCGGCGACTGCCTGTTGTACGACGCCACCGCCTACGGTGCCTGGCGGCACCCTGACCGGCGCGCCTACGCGGAATCCCGGGCATCGACCCTCGAACAGTTGAAGGCCGAGGGCAAGTACCGCATCCTCACACCGGAACAGGCAGTCCAGGTCATCCGGGAAACCGACTCGCTGCATCTGGCGCCGCTGACCGGCGGGGTGCCCAGCGAGATTGGCTGGCAAAGCCTGCGCTTGTTCGAGCAACAGGTACAACCCCACCTGCCCGACAGCGACCAGCCTGGCTAGACCCCGTTATCTGCAAAGCAGTTCACTGCCTAGGCCAGCACGCTGCGGCTGATCAGCTCCTTCATGATCTCGCTGGTGCCACCGTAGATACGCTGGACACGCGCGTCGACATAGGCTCGGGACACCCCGTATTCACGCATAAAGCCGTAACCGCCATGTAGCTGCAGGCAGGTATCGGCGACCCGGCCCTGCATCTCGGTGCAGGACACCTTTGCCATGCTCGCCGTCGCCGCGTCCAGTTCCCCGGCCATGAACAACCGCTTGCACTCCTCCACGAAGGAACGGTGAATACGAATGTCCGTGGCGACTTCCGCCATCTTGAATTTAGTATTCTGCAGCTCGGCAATAGGCGCACCGAAAGCCTTGCGCTCTTTGACGTATTCCACGGTTTCCGCCAAGACACCCTCCGCGGCGGCGACGCCGCCGATCGCCAGGGCCAGGCGCTCTCGCTGTAGCTCACCCATGAGCACCACGAATCCCTTGTCCAGTTCGCCGAGGATGGCGCTGGCCGGAACCCGTACGTCTTCGAAAAACATCTCCGAGGTATCGCTGGCGTGCAGGCCGATTTTTTCCAGGTTGCGCCCTCGCTGGAAACCGGGGGTAGTGGTATCCACCATGAACAGGGTAGTGCCTCTGGAGCCCGGCACATCCATATTGGTACGCGCCACCACGATTACCATGTCACAGTGCTGGCCGTTGGTAATGAAAGTCTTGGAACCGTTGATGACGTACTCTTCACCGTCTTTCTTGGCCGTGGTACGCACGCCCTGCAGGTCGCTGCCGGCGCCGGGCTCGGTCATCGCCACTGCACCCACACACTCACCACTGACCATCCTGGGCAGGTAGTGCTGTTTCTGTTCTTCGCTGCCGTGATTCAGCACGTAGTGGGCCACGATATCGGAATGGACTGCCATCGGACCGCCCACTGCACCGCAGTTGGCCCTGGCGAATTGCTCCTGGATCACCATGGAAAACAGGAAATCGGTACCGAAACCACCATAGTTCTCCGGGATATCAACGCACAGCAGGCCCTGCTCTCCTACCTTGTTCCACAGTTCCCGGGGAAAGATCTCGTCTTTCTCCCACTGCTCGTAATCGGGTATCACTTCCGCTTCGACGAAGCGCCTGACGTTTTCGCGAAACAGCTCCAGTTCTTCACTCATTTCTTTGAACCTCCTGTTGGTTAAACCGCCACCAGCGCTTCACCGACCAGCGTCTGTTCGCCATTCGCCTTGGCCGCCTGGATTTCGCAACGGGCCAGGGTTTCACCCTCCCGCTCGATGATTTCGGCTACCCGCCCGGAACAGGTGATCACATCCTGCAACTGCGTAATTGCTGCAAATCGATTTTCAAACTTGCGCAGGGAAGCCTGCGATCGCCAGTTGGTCAGCATGCGCCCGAGATAGGCCATGGACAACATACCGTGGGCAAAGACATCGGGCATGCCCGCGTTTTTCGCAAAGTCCGAGTCGATGTGTATGGGGTTGTGATCACCGGATGCCCCCGCATACAGGGCCAGTGTGTAGCGGCTTATCGGCGGGAATTTCAGTGGCGGTATTTCGGTACCTACCTGTACGTCACTCATCTTTGGTCTCCTCAGCCGTTGCGCACCACCAGCGTACTGGTGGCCCGGGTGGTCAGGACATCGTCCTGGTTGGTGTAACAGTGCTCCATCACCACGAACTCCAGGGCGCCGCCCTTCTTGTCGAAGATGTCAGAAATCCTGGTATCCACGCGAATCCGGTCCCCTGCGCAGATCGGAGCCAGGTATTCAAACGCCTGGGAGCCGTGGAGAATCTTCGCGATATCGATATCCAGCAAGCCAAGTACCGGGAGGAATTCGGGCGACTCCTGGTCAAGCACCGCAGTGAACGTCGGCGGTGCGGGGAGCGCCCTGTAGCCCGCCTCCTTCGCGGCCTCCTCATCCGTGTAGATCGGGTTGGTTTCACCGATGGCCTTGGCAAAAAACTTCAATCGACCTTTCTCCACGTCTGCCGAGAAACAGGGAAACTCGTGTCCTATCTTGCTCCTGTCCAGCATCACGACCCCCTGTACATGGTAACGACCGCAGCGCCACCAAGCCCCAGGTTGTGCTGCAGGGCGACTTTCGCCCCCGGTACCTGGCGCTGGCCGGCGTTGCCGCGCAGTTGGTTGACCAGTTCATAGCACTGGGCCAGGCCGGTAGCGCCAATCGGGTGGCCCTTGGACATCAGTCCGCCGGAGGGGTTGACCACGAAACTGCCACCGTAGGTATTGTCGCCGTTTTCGACCAGGGCCGTTGCTTCGCCTTCCTCACACAGGCCCAGGCCCTCATAGGTGATCACCTCGTTCACCGTGAAGCAGTCGTGAAGTTCCACCACGTCGACGTCATCGACCCCGATGCCCGTCTGCTCGTAAACAGCCTGTGCCGCCCGGCGAGTCATATCGGCACCCACCAGGTTGATGGGGTCATCCCAGGTCGCGGGTGTATCGGTCGCCATGGCCTGGCCGAGAATTTCGATACCATTTTCAATACCGTGCCTACGCGCGAAGGCCTCGCTGCAGATCAGCGCCGCGCCCGCGCCGCAGGTCGGCGGACAGCACATAAGTCGAGTGAGGTAGTCCATGTACATCACCGGGGCCGCCATGACGTCATCGACGGTGATTTCACTGGTAAACAGGGCCAGGGGATTCAGCGCCGCATGGTTGCGGGTTTTTACCGCGACTTTCGCAAACAGCTCCGCGGATGCCCCGTACTGTTCCATGTAGTAGTGCCCCGCCGCGCCGAAACAGCGCAATGCCAGGGGCGCTTCCGGGTATCCCTTTGTTTCCAGCACGTCGAGAAAATTCTCGAAAGGGGATTCCCGATCTTCCCAGTTCGATCCCAGGGCGCCCGGCTGCATTTCCTCGAAACCGAAGGCCAGCGCACATTCCACCGCACCGCTCTGCACCGCCTGGCGCGCCATGAAAATAGCGGTAGAGCCCGAGGAACAGTTGTTGTTCACATTAATCACCGGTATGCCGGTCATGAATGCGTCATACAGGGCGTGCTGGGCACAGGTGGAATCACCGTAGATATAACTGCCGTAGGCCTGTTCGATCAGTGCGGGATCGATGCCCGCCTCGGCTACTGCGCCACGTATCGCCGTTGACGCCATTTCCCGATAGGGTTTCTGCCGGCCAGGCTTGGCGAACTTCACCATGTCCACGCCGGCAACGATTACCTTGTTCATTTTCCGTCTCCCCTTTTACAGCTTGATGCCTAGGTTGCCGAATACCGGCGTGAAAGTGTCCTGGATACTCTTCGGGCGCTGGGCGTCACTGAAATCACCGATTCTGTCCCAGGCCTCGTCGATAGCTTCCGCCGTCAACTCCCGGTCGGGGTCGAAAAACGCGCCCTGGCTTCGCTCCCAGCGCAATTTCGATACCCAGCCGGCACCGACCTCAAACAGGGAACCGTTTTCCTGGCTTTCCTCGGCGCACAGCCTGACCACCAGGGGGGTGACGAACTCCGGCTTCAATGCCTCGACCACTTCCCGAGGCAGAATGGTTTCCGTGAGCCGCGATCCCGCGACTGGGGCAATCACATTGGCCTTGATGCCCTTTTTCGCCCCCTCGAGGGCCAGTGTATTGGTAAAACCGATCAGTCCGCGCTTGGCAAAAGCGTAGTTTGCCTGGCCGAAATTGCCATAGATTCCCGCCGCCGAGGCGGTATTGACGATACGCCCATAGCCCTGCTCGAGCATCACAGGCCAGGCCGCTTTGGTGACTTTGTAGGCGCCAAGGGCGTGGACACGGTAGATCAGGTCCCAGTCCTCGTCGGTCATTTTCGCAAAGCTGGAATCGCGAAGGATCCCGGCATTGTTGACCACCACATCGACCCGGTCATAGTTATCCAGGGCCGTACGGATGATATTTTCACCCTGTTCCACGGAATCGTAGTTGGCCACGGCCTCGCCGCCCCCACTTCGAATTTCCTCAACCACGCGATCCGCCGCTTCGCTGCCGCGACCCTCTCCGTGACCCCCACCGCCGAGGTCATTCACCACCACCTTCGCGCCGCGGCGGGCGAAATCCAATGCGTGGGACCTCCCCAGGCCGGCCCCGGCGCCGGTAATTACCACTACCCTGTCATCAAACCTGAACTGATCTGTCATCCTGCCCTCCCGATCGGATTATCAAACTTCAACGAGAGGCACTATGGCGAAAACACCACGGGATAGACAGGACCTGAGTGCCCTATCGACTTAACCAAAATTATTAGCGGCCGCGAATCACGGCCTTCCTGTCCCGGTACTGGGCCGGTGTCTGGCCCGTCCACTTCTTGAATGCCCGGCTCAGTGCCGCCGGCTCGGTAAAGCCCACCCGCTCGGCAATATCGGCGATCGCCAGGTCCGGCTTTGCCAGCAGCTCCTTTACCGTATCCAGGCGCACGGCATCCTTGATTTTCTGATAGGAGGTACCTTCCTGCGCCAGTCGACGCCTGACTACCTGGGTGCTCATATGCAGGGACGCACAGATGTCGTCGAAAGCCGGAAAGCACCTGTTTTCCTCCAGTTCTGACGCCAGCTGGCGCCGGATATGGGCATGGATGCTGGTGTCCCGTCCCGGGAGATACAGGAGATCCGCCGGGGAATTGTGCAGCCAGGCTTCCAGTTCTGCCCGGTTTCGGCACAGCGGGCGCGACAGGTATTTCCGGTTGAAAGAAAAGCCGTTGAAGGACTGGCCGAACTCGACCGGCGCCTGCAGCAACTCCTCATAAAACCAGCCGTGGGCGGGCTCGACGTAGCGGAACATACCCTGCTGCACCGGTATGTACTCGTCGATGGCCCAGCAGGGAAAGCGGTGCCAGACCACGCACAGGAACTCCACCAGGAAGTGATGCGGGTCCCGATCACCCTCGTAACAGAGGATCTCGACACTGGCACTGCCGTCAACCACGGACAAGTTGATGCCCATTTCCTCGGGCGGCAGGAAACTGCATATTCGCGCCCCCCGCCGGTACAGCTCGCCGAGGTTTTCTGCCGCTAACATGTAATCACAGGCAAGCGCCCAGCTTCCCAGACGCATGGTGGTGGACCCCAGCCCGATGGTCTCGTCACCGGTCTCCCGCCACATCACCTTCACCAGCCGCGACAAATAGTCGTTGTCGATCCACGGGTCCTCATCCCCCTGGGAAGCGATTCCCGTTTCCTCGAGGATTGCTGCCACATCCAGGCCCAGGTTCCCGGCCTGCCGCAGCAACAGGTCCACGTAGTGGGTGTTGGTCTTGGCCACCGGCTAACCGCTCACCGCTTCCCAGCGGTTCTCTCCCGCCGGGCGGATAAGATCGAGCCGGGCTAACTTGCCCAGGGCGTCTTCGATCTCGAAATCGATCCTGCACTGCCACCGCTCCGCCAGCCAGTTCTCTATAGTCGAATCCAGCTCCCTCGCGGTCAGCGGCTCTCCACGGGCCAGGAGAAAATAGTAGGCCAGGAAACTCTCCTTGCACTCGGACTCTTCGGCGTCATCCAGCACCCGGAACAGTACACCGGCATTGTTATCCAACAACTTGAAGTACAGGTTCTCGGTCAACGCCTGGGTATACCTGAGCTTGCGGTTGCGGAAATTGCTGAACTGCTTCCAGCAGTATCCCCCGAGGGCACCCAGCCCCGCCCCCAGGGCAATCAGTGCCGCCTTGTCCAGCTGTACGGGCTTGCTGGAGAGGCCCAGCCAGAAGCCCAGCAGTGAGCCCAGCAGCAAAAGGGTTGCGCCCGCCTTGGTAGTAAACACCAGGCCGCCGCTGACCAGCGCCGGCACCCCTATCAGCAGCCGATCCAGCCAGCGCATACCGACGCGGATATTGGGGAACAGCATCTCCAGGTCGGCCGCCGGTACATTCTGGAACAGCTTGAGCATGATACTGCCGCCCTCACATTCACCCAGCGCGCTGTTGCTGTCTATCTCATCCTTGAAGCGGATATACAAAAGTACGCGATCGAAGTTGGTGAACTGCACCCGCCGGCGCCACAGGCCGAAGAACTCCCTCAAGGTTTCCTCCCGGGAGCTGGCACCGCGTGTGTACAGCAGTACCTCGTCGAAATCTTTCATGTCCACGTACAGCCTGACCTGGAACAGTGAGGCCGATTTCAGGGCGCGCTGCAGATCCCTTTCAGTCACCTTCTCGTAGTTGGCCCGTTCGAGGACTTCACCCAACATCGGTGCCAGCTCCCCATTGTCTTCGGTCCGGCGAAATTGGTTCATCAAACGCGTATCGGCATCCGGGTCCATGGGTGCGTAGACATCCTTGATCCGCTGTTTGATGACGTGAAACTCCCCGCGAAAGGTCTGCTCGATACTGTCGCAGGCATCCCTGAATCGCTGCGCGCCACCCTCGTCCAGGCTCCCCTCGGCCAGGCACATGGCGACGATATCGCTTCGCCGGAAGGGGATAAAACGCAGCAGGGGGAGCTCAGTCATAAAACGGATGGCTATCGACCGGGGTGCAGGGCTCAAGACTAGCGACCTTTGCCCTCCGGGTAAACGCGCATCCGGGCGGATGCGACAAAGCAATACTTTAATTTATTCATGCTATACTCAGCGGTCGACGGATTCCACACATCCCAGGAGGCTGCATCAACATGCAATTTACCGAACAGCACAACGAAATTCGCCGTACCGTAGCCCATTTCATCGAGAAAGAGATCAACCCCTACGTCGACCAGTGGGAGGAGGAAGGTATCTTTCCCGCCCACGAGGTCTTCAAGAAGGCCGGTGACCTGGGCCTGCTGGGGATCAGCAAACCAGAGGAGTACGGCGGCCTCGGCCTCGACTACAGTTACAACCTGGTGGCGCTGGAAGAGTGGGGCCTGACCCACTGCGGTTCAATCCCGATGGCGCTCGCGGTGCAGACCGATATGGCAACCCCCGCCCTGGCCCGCTTCGGATCCGACGAGTTACGCCGGCAGTTCCTGGCGCCCGCCATCGCCGGCGACATGGTGTGCAGTATCGGGGTCAGCGAGCCCCACGCAGGTTCCGACGTGGCGGCCATCAAGACCACCGCCCGCAAACGCAACGGCGATTACGTCATCAACGGCAGCAAGATGTGGATCACCAATTCCACCCAGGCCGACTTCATCGTGGTTCTGGCCAATACCTCTGACGACCAGAAACACAGCAACAAATCCCTGATCGTGGTACCCACCGATACCCCGGGATTCACTCACTCGGAGCGGCTCAACAAGCTCGGCATGCGCTGTTCCGACACCGCCCAGCTGTTTTTCGATGACGTGGTGGTACCCCAGTCCTACCTGATAGGCGAGGAGGGCAAGGGCTTCCAGATACAGATGATGCAGTTCCAGGACGAGCGCCTCGCCGGTGCGATTACCACGGTCAAGGGACTGGAGCAGTGCATCGCCAATACAGTGGAGTACACCAGCCAGCGGGAGGCTTTCGGCAAACCGCTGATCGACAACCAGGTGATCCATATGCGACTGGCCGAGATGCAGATGGAAGTGGAGTCCCTGCGAGCCCTGTGTTACCAGGCCTGCGAGAAATATATCCAGGGGGAGGACCCGACCCTGCTGGCCTCCTATGCCAAACTCAAATGCGGGCAGCTGACCCGCAGCATCCCCAGCGACTGCCTGCAGTTCTGGGGTGGCATGGGATTCATGTGGGACAACCCGGTCAGCCGGGCCTATCGCGACATGCGTTTAACGTCTATCGGCGGCGGCGCCGACGAGGTGATGCTGGGCATCATAGGCAAGCGCCTGGGACTCGCAGCCAGGCATTAAGTCCGACAATCCCGACCCCGGGCAGCCTTGCCTGATGGGTCTATACTTTTCCGAGCGGGAAAGTCTCATTCCTAACTCAACAGGAGCTGTTTATGGATCTGGGTATCAAGGGCAGGCGCGCCCTGGTGTGCGCGTCTTCCAAGGGGCTGGGCAGGGGATGCGCAGAGGCGCTGGCCGCCGAGGGTGTCAACCTGGTGATCAATGCCCGCAGCGACGAGGCGCTGCAGGAAACCGCGGAATCGATTCGCCAGGCCCACGGGGTCGACGTGGTCACCGTGTGTGCCGATGTCACCACGGAAGCCGGACAGCAGGCAGTACTGGCCGAAGCAGCCGACGTGGATATCCTGGTCACCAATGCCGGCGGGCCACCCCCCGGCATGTGGACGGACTGGAACAGGGAGGATTTCATCGCCGCCCTGGACGCCAATATGCTGGCACCGATTGCACTGATGAAGGCCCTGGTTCCGGGCATGGCGTCCAGGGGTTGGGGCAGGGTGGTCAATATCACCAGCATGTCGGTCAAGAACCCCATCGCCATGCTGGGACTCTCCAATTCCGCCCGGGCGGGACTGACCGGCTACGTCGCAGGCACTGCCCGGCAGGTGGCCCCATCCGGCGTCACCATCAATAACCTGTTGCCGGGGCTGCACGCCACCGACCGGATGGTGGTCCTGGACCAACTGGTAGCGGACGCAGAGAATACCGACCCGGAAACGATCAAGAGCAAACGCTGCGAGGAAATTCCCGTCGGGCGCTACGGGACTACCGACGAATTCGGTGCGGCCTGCGCCTGGCTCTGCTCGCAGCGTGCTGGATTCATCGTCGGCCAGAACATTCTGCTGGACGGAGGGACATTCAACAGCACCATGTAATGCTCAATAAGACCGGGGCAGACCGATCCCGTGCTGGGCAATGTAGTTCAGGATCATCTCGTTGTTTATGGGCGCGATCTTCAAAACCCGGGCGGTCCGCCACAGGGCGAGAATGCCCGTGTCCTCGTCCATCCCGCTGCCCCCGTGGAACTGTATAGCGGCATCGCACACACTGGTGGCCGCGTTTGCCGACTGCAGCTTGGCCATATTCGAGTACATGCCGGCGTCCCTGCCCTCATCGAACAGCTTGACGCCGTGGTACAGCAGCAGGCGGGCCGCCTCTGTGTCTGCCTTGCCCTGGGCCAGGGGATGTTGCACCGCCTGGTAGGTCCCGGTGGGTTGGCCACCAAACAGGGTGCGCTCGTTGACGTACCGGGCCGTCTCTCGCAATGCCAGGTCCGCGGTCCCCACCGCCATTGCGGAAATAATCAGGCGCTCCGCGTTCAGGCCCGCGAACATATACTTGCCACCGGCGCCTTCCTCGCCGACCAGGGCGTCGGCCGGCATCTCCACGTCGTCGAAGAATACCGTGTACTGCCTGTCTTCACCGAAGATATTGATGTTCATCTGCTGCATTTCGATGCCCGGGCTCTTCATATCCAGCACGAATACCGACAGGGCGCCCTGGGCCTCCAGATCAGTCCTGGCAATCAGGAAACCGTAGTCCGATTCGGCGGCCTTGGTGATATAGGTCTTCTGCCCGTTGAGAATCCACTTGTCACCCCGCCTGGTTGCCCGGGTGCTGATATTGAAGGTGTTGGTACCCGCATCCGGCTCGGTGGCCAGAATGCAGAAGGATTTTTCGCCGGTAATCGAGGGCACGGCATAGCGTTCGATCTGCGCGGGGCTGCCGTGATTGAGCAGCGGCGCCCGGCAGAAACTGGTCAATACCTGGGCGAAGCTGGTCAGGCCGTGCTGCGCAAGCATGTCCGTCACCAGGATAGGGCCGAGCAGACCACCTCCCATGCCGCCGAATTTCTCCTCGATACCGAGCCCCATCAGCCCCGCACCGTAAACCGTTTCCTGTACCTGGCGCTCAAGCTCGGGATCGCCGATCATTTTTCGTTTCCAGGCGTCTTCCGGGAATTCCCGGATGATGCCTTCCACGGTCTCGATGACACCCATGTAGAGTTCGTGGTGTTCGCTGTCCGAAAACAGGCTGTTGATCAACTCAAGCATCGCAGTATCTCCCGATTTAACCTTATCTCTTATTGTTACAAACCCATCTGTCGCACGGACAGGTCGCGCATGATTTCCTCGGAGCCTCCACCGATGGCGAAAACTTTTACCTCCCGGTAGATCCGCTCCACCGGATTACCGCGCAGGTACCCCGCCCCGCCGAGGATCTGCATCGCCTCGCTGGCGCAGAATTCCAGGGCCTTGGTGGCTGAGAACTTCAGTTTGCTGATCTCCGCCACCGGCATATCACCCTCGTTGATCTGCCAGCACACCACGTTGAGATAGGCCTCGATCTGGTCCACCTTCGCCGACATGTCGGCGATCTTGTGGCGGATGACCTGGTGCTTGATCAGCGGCTTGCCAAAGGTCACCCGCTCCTGGGCCCAGGCGATGGATTCCTCCAGGCAGGTCTTCATCATGCCCAGGGCGCCAGCCGCCAGGGAAAGGCGTTCAAAATTAAAGTTTTCCATAATGGCGATAAAGCCGGTATTCTCCTCGCCCATCAGGTTGCCTGCCGGTACACGGCAGTTGTCGAAATACAGGGTCGCCTGGTCCGAACTCCACCAGCCCATCTTCCGCTCCAGGGGTGTGCGGGTGAATCCGGGAGTGCCATACTCCACGAAGAAAAGTGAGATCCCGGTAAGACCCGGACCGCCGGTGCGCGCACCGACGACAAAGTAGTCGCCTTTCATGCCCCCCGTAATAAAGGTTTTCGAGCCGTTGACAACGTACTCGTCGCCATCGCGTACCGCCGTGGTCTTCAGGCTGGCAACATCGGAACCGCCGCCGGGCTCAGTAATTGCCAGGCAGGAGCCCTTGCGACCCAGCACCACGTCTTCCAGCACCCGGTCCCGGATCTCCTCGCTGGCGAAGTGTTCCAGGGGCCCGATGGAAATTCCCCTTCCCCCGACCCCGGCCCACACGCCGGTCCCTCCTGCCCGGGCCATTTCTTCGGAGGCCGCGGCGCGCATAAAGGCATCGTCGAAACCCAGGCCACCGTGTGCATCGCTGACCCCGAAACCAAAGAAACCCATGGCGCCCAGTTCCTCGTGGATGCGCCAGGGAAAATCGCCCGCCTCATCCCATTCATCTATGTTTGGCGTAATCTCGGTCTCGACGTAGCGACGAATAGTTTCGCGGAAGGCTTGGCGTTCCTCCGTTTCAAAGGGGTTTTGCATAAGGTTACTCCTTTATCTACTGTCACCCGGATCGGCCTGCGTGTCTCCACCTGCAAGAATCCGGGGGGGCCGGGAGCGGTGAAATCCGTTCCAGGCCGAGGGTTCGTTGAAAGCTCTTTCCGGCAGTGGCCAATAGTTCGGCGAAGACCCAAACTGGCCGCCGCCGTCGACATCCAGGGTGGCGCCATTGATAAATCCGGCTGCCGGACTCAGCAGGAAGCAGACAGCGGCGCTGATTTCCGCCTCATTACCGAAGCGCTTCAGCGGAATTCCCGCGGCGGCCTGACGCAACATGGCGGACGTTGCCTCGTCGTAGGTATCGAATCCGCTGGAGGCCACGAAACCGGGGGCAACGGAATTGACCCGCACGCCGTAGGGACCCCATTCCCAGGCCGCGGTTCGAGCCAGGTTTTCCGTGCCCGCCCGGGCGGCACCGGTGTGCGCCATTCCCGGGAAGCCGTTACGGCAATCGGCGGTGACGTTGACGATGCTGCCACCGTGCTCACGCATGGAGGCCTTGAACACCTCCCGTGCCATCAGGAAGCCGCCCACCAGGTTGTTGCGCACCACGGTCTCGAACCCGTTGCGACTGATCGACTCCATGGGCGCGCGAAACTGGCCCCCTGCATTGTTCACCAGGCCGTGTATCCGGCCGTATTTGCTGGCGACTTCTGCCACCACCGTGGCCACCCGCTGTTCGTCGCGGATATCGCAGGTCCAGCAGTCAGCGCTGCCGCCGTCCTCCGCGATCTCCGCCGCGACCTTCTCCAGTTTTTCCAGAGTGCGGCCCAGGATCACTACCCGGGAGCCCAGGGAGGCCAGCTCGTGGGCGATGCAGCGGCCAAAACCGCTGCCACCACCGGTGACAATGATGGTCTGGTCGTCGAACAGGCCCGGTGCCATTACCGATCGGTATGAACTTTCACGATCTGTCATATCGAAATCCCCGTAGGGCCGACTGTAGGGTGCGCATTGCGCACCGTTTCTATTGGTTCGACCCTACTCATCCGCCTCGATTTCCAGCACCACGGTACCGGTGGCGATCTGGTCCCCCACCGCGGCGTTTATGGCGATCACCTCGCCCGCCACCTGGGCACTGAGGCGGTGTTCCATCTTCATCGCCTCCATCACCGCCACGTCCTGGCCCGCGTCCACCCGATCACCCACTGCAACTGCGATAGCCAGCAGGTTACCGTGCATCGGCGCCAATATAGTGCCACTGCCGCCAATGCTCTCGTCCCCCTTGGTAAAGGCCAGCTGGTTGGTCAGGACCGCCGCCGAGCCACGCAGCTGCACCGCCACCTCGCCACGTCCCGGCAGGGCGTAGCGGATGGTCTGCTGTACATCGTCCATGGACAAACGCACGGCGTCACCGGTCTGTTCCAGCCAGTGCAGCTGGTGGATCTCCTCTCCCAGCGCAACCTGGTAGCTGTCGGTGCCGGTCTCCCGCACAAACAGGTCCAGCGCGTCCCCTTCACTGTCACCAAAGCGGAAGTGGCTCGACAGTTCCCTCGGGCCGCTCCAGCCCGCCAGGCCCGGTAGCCTGCTGACCGCGCCCCGCTCGGATTGCCCCAGGGCATTCCGGTACAGGAGGCAGGCGCCGATAATGGCCTGTGCATCACTCGCCGGCTTCGCCTGTAATGCTTTGGCACTGTAGTTTTCATCGATAAACGCGGTGGTGGCCTCACCCAGGGCAAAGGCCTCCTTATTGAGCACGTCGATCAGGAACTCCCGGTTGGTCTCCAGCCCGAACAGGCAGGTGGTCTCCAGGGCCCGCACCAAACGCCGGCGGGCAATATCCCGGTCTTCGCCCCAGGCAATGATCTTGGCGATCATCGGATCGTAAAACGGCGAGATCTCCTGCCCCTGCAGCAGGCCGTGGTCCACCCGGATCCCTTCACCCGTAGGCGGGTGCCAGACCTGGGCGGTACCGGTGGCCGGCAGGAAATCGTTACCTGTGTCCTCTGCGTAAAGCCGGACCTCGATGGCGTGACCCTTCAGTTCTACACTCTCCTGTGAAACAGGCAGCGGATAGCCCTGGGCAACGTGGAACTGCAGCGCCACCAGGTCCTGGCCGGTCACCATCTCGGTCACCGGGTGCTCCACCTGCAGGCGGGTGTTCATCTCCAGGAAATAGAAGTTGTTGTCGGCATCCAGCAGGAACTCCACGGTACCGGCACCCACGTAATCAATGCTCTTTGCCGCGTTCACAGCGGCGCGGCCCATGGCCTCCCGCAACTGGGGGGTCATCACCGGGCAGGGGGATTCCTCCACCACCTTCTGGTGGCGTCGCTGGACCGAGCAGTCCCGCTCGCCGAAATGGATCACATTACCCTGGCTGTCCCCGAATACCTGGATCTCCACGTGGCGGGGTCGGATCACCGCTTTCTCCAGTATCAGCTCACCACTGCCAAAGGCGTTCTGCGCCTCGGAACGGGCTGATTCCAGGGCGACCGGCATGTCGCCCAGGTTTTCCACCAGGCGCATGCCACGCCCACCGCCACCCGCCGCGGCCTTGACCATGATCGGCGCACCTATCTCCCGCGCTGCAGCCAGCAACGCCTGGTCGGACTGGTCTTCCGCCTGGTAACCGGGAATGCAGGGCACGTCCGCTTCCAGCATGCGCCGCTTGGACGCCGCCTTGTTGCCCATAATATCGATGGCTTCCGGTGTGGGGCCGATGAATACGATGCCGACGTCATTACAGGCCTTGGAGAAATCTGCGTTTTCCGACAGAAAGCCATAGCCGGGGTGTATCGCCTGGGCACCGGTCTTGCGGGCCGCCTCCAGGATTCTGTCCGGGTCCAGGTAAGACTCCTTCACCGGCGCCGGGCCGATCAGTACCGCTTCGTCCGCCATCAGCACGTGCGGGGCTTCGGCATCCGCCTCGGAGTAAACGGCGATGGCGCGATAGCCCTGCTGCTGGGCAGAGCGAATGACCCGCACCGCGATCTCACCGCGATTGGCTACCAGGATGCTGTCGAAATGTTTCATGGGCAGTTCCGTTTTTCGGGTTTTATTGGCCGAATGAATTCCCGCTTTATCGGGCGTTCATTCGGCCGATTACATGGGTGGTTTTCTGTAGGGCCGGCTTCAGCCGGCCAATACACCTCCGCTCTACCATTCCGGCTGGCGCTTTTCCGCGAAAGCTGCCAGCCCTTCTTTCGCCTCGTCGCCGAGCATGCAGTCTGCGAAACGCTCCGCAGCGAACTGCACCAGCTCATCCCCATCCAGCTGGTCCACGGCGTTGATGATCTGTTTGGTGCTGGCTATTGCTCCCGGTGCACCCTTCGCGGACTGGGCCAGGATCTCCCGGCATTTGGCCTCCAACGCTTGTGCATCCTCCACCACAAAGTGGGCGAATCCGAGGCGGGCCGCCTCGGTGCCGTCGAAGCGGGCCGCCGTCAACAACAGGCGCCGCGCCTCGGATGCGCCGATACGCTTCATGACCACCGGGGTGATCTGCGCCGGAGGGATACCCAGGGTGACCTCCGTGAGGGAATACTTGGCATCGGCGGTAGTAATCACCACGTCGGCGATACAGGACAGGCCCAGGCCCCCCGCCATGGCAGCTCCCTCGATGAGCACGACAAACAGCTGCGGCAGGGCGTGGACCGCCTTCATCAGGCGGCCGAAGTCGGCATTGAAACGCACGATGTCATCCCGTTCAGCGCCACCCTGGAACACGGTCTTGAACATCTTCAGGTCACCACCGGCGCAGAACACCCCGCCCTTGCCGCGCAGGATCACGAAGCGGATAGCATCCTCCCCGGGCAGCGCTTCAAGCACTGCGGCGAGGTCATCCGCAACCGCCTGGGACAGGGCATTGCGTACCTCCGGGCGGTTGAACCAGATGGTCAGGGTATCCCCCTCTTGCTCCAGTAACAGATTCTCGATTTCAGGTAGCATTTGAGCTCTCCAGTAGGTAAGCGCTTACATTCTGCCGACACCAAAGGTGTTGGGGCAGGTCTTGCGGTGGCGGGCTTCCCAGCAGGTCTGCAGCACGAAACCCAGTACTTTGCGGGTGTCACGGGGATCGATGACGCCATCGTCCAGCATGCGCCCGGAGGTATAAAAGGCGTCAGACTGCTGGTCGAACAGCTCGATAATCCTCGCTTCCTGGGCCTCGAGCTGATCCTCGGGAATCTCGATACCCTTGCGTTTGGCGCCGGAGCGCATCACGTGAGACATGGTCCTGGCGGCGGACTCGCCCCCCATTACGCCGATATCGATACTGGGCCAACTGAACACAAAATCCGGGTCATAACCCTGTCCGCACATACCGTAGTTGCCCGCGCCAAAACTGGCGCCGATCATGAAGGTAATCCGCGGTACCCGGGTATTGGTGACCGCCTGGATCATCTTCGCACCGTGCTTGATCATCCCGCCCTGCTCGACCTCGGTACCCACCATGTACCCGGTGATGTTCTGCAGGAACACCAGGGGAATATCCGACTGGTCACAGAGCTGTATGAACTGGGCGGTCTTGGTGGCTCCGGCATTGTCGATAGGGCCGTTATTGCCGATGATGCCCACCGGCATGCCGTAGACTTTCGCCTGGATACACACGGTGGCGGAGCCGTATGACGGTTTGAAATCCAGGAAGTCAGAGCCGTCCACAACGCGGGCCACTACCTCCCGCACGTCGTAGGGCTGGCGGTAGTCTTTGGGTACGATGCCAGCCAGCTCGTCGATATCGTAGACAGGTTCGTCATACTCCGTCGGCGGCATCTGCGGGCACAGCCGGTTCCAGTCCAGGGTCTGTATCAGCTCCCGGGCAATCGCCAGTCCGTGGGCGTCATCCTCCGCCAGGTACTCCACCAGGCCGGAAATTTTGGAGTGCATCTCGGCACCGCCGAGTTCCTCGTCGTCTGCTTCCTCACCGGTGGCCGCCTTGAGCAGCGCGGGCCCGGCCAGGTAGGCCTTGCCATTGCCCCTTACCCCGATCACGTAGTCGCTCATGCCAGGCATGTAGGCACCACCCGCCGCTGAAGGACCGTGTAACACCACGAAAGTCGGGACACCCGCAGCGCTGAGGCGCGCCAGGCTGGCGAAGATTGTGCCCCCTTCCATCCACATCTCCACCTTGTACTCCAGCAGGTTGGCGCCGGCACTCTCTACCAGGTGAACAAATGGCAACTTCTTTTCGCGCGCGATTTCCATGGCACGGATGCCCTTACGGGCAGACAGGGCAGTCATGGCGCCGGCATTGATACCGGAGTCGTCCACCATCAACATACAGCGCACGCCGCTGACGTATCCAATGCCACAGATCGTGTTACAACCGGGGACGGCGGTATCCCGGTTGGGATCGTCCACCATAAAACCCGCCATATTGAGGACTTCCAGGAACGGCATACCCGGATCCAGCACCCGGCTCAATCGCTCCCTGGGAAGCAACTGGCCGCGCCGCTGGAACTTGGGCAGGGCCTTGTCCGACAGGGTGGCGGCCCGGTCGAGAATTTTCCGCAGGGTGTTTATGGATTCCAGCATATCTTCCCGGTTGCGCTGAAATTCCTCGGAAGCGGTGTTAACAGTGGAATGAAAAAGAGTCATGGCAATACCTTGGGTGCGTCAGCAAATTACAGGGTGTTCAGCTCGTGCTTTTCGGCCAGCAGCCGCGGTACCTGCACCGTTTCCGCCAACAGCACCTGCGCGTAACCCTTGCCCTGGGGATCAGCGCGGAGGCTGGCGATGCCACCACCCCCCAGCACGTCGTGCAACAGGAAGTTAAAGGCACTGGGGCCGGGCATGTAGAATCGCTCCACGGGAGTCTCCTGGCCCGCCGCCAGGAAGTGGCAGAACAGTTCAACCACCCGGTCCGCGGTGATTTGGGCCCCGATATAAGGGACGAATTCGGGCCGCCGGGAAATAATTCCGATATTGGCCTTGTTACCCTTGTCGCCGCTCCTGCCCCAGGCCAGGGCTTCCAGCGGCACATCCACCAGGTCGGGTTCGCCCACTGCCTCAGGGGCTTCATGGTGTACTGCCTCACCCGCATCGTAGGCATCAAGCACTTCGTCGTTACAGGCAACAGTTTCTCCCTCGGACTGCACACTGATCTGCACCTGGTCCTTGGGTACGATCATCGAGAACAGGCGCACCACCGGCGACGGCTTGGCCCGGGCCCCGGCGAAACCGGTCAATCCTGGCGGCGCCGTCAGGGCCATGCCCACCATTTCTTTCAACAGTACACCGATGCCTTTCGGGCTGGGGTGCTTGGCGGCGATTTTCACGTCCACTTCGCGCACATTGCCCACCTGGCGGGCGGGGCCGTAGTGGGATTCCGCGCCTATCACCTCGTAGCTGGTTTCGCTGAAATCCTGCAGGCCGGCCTGCTTCAGGATCTTGCGCGCACGGGAGAATATGCTCTCGGCCAGTCTCTCCGCCTTGATATCCGCATCCCGGCCGTACATGGTCCAGATGTGGCCGGCCCGGAAGCCGTCAGCGTAAGTGGCGCTGACCTTGTAGCCTGCGGGTGCGCCGTGCCCCCGGGCACCGCGCACCAGCACCCGGTCCTGTGCGTCCTGTTCCAGGCTCACCTCGGAAAAATCGCAGGCCACGTCCGGCAGCAGATAGGCCTGGGGATCACCGATTTCATACAACATCTGCTCCGCTACCGTACCAACGGTTACGGTACCCCCCGTGCCTTGAGGCTTGGTGATCACCACATCGCCATTGTCACTGACCTCGCCGATGGGATAGCCCGCCTCCGGCAGGGTATCGATCACGGTTTCCCAGTCGGTGTAGTTGCCGCCGGTGGCCTGGGTACCGCATTCCAGCAGGTGCCCGGCGAGACTGGCCTGGGCCAGTCTGTCATAGTCTTCACGCTGCCAGCCGAAGGCATGGATGCAGGCGCCAAGGGTGACTGCGCTGTCAACACAGCGACCGGTGATCACGATGTCGGCACCGCTATCCAGTGCCTGCGCAATCGGGAAAGCACCCAGGTAAGCATTGATACTGGCTATCCTTTCGGAATCGGGGAATGTATCCCCGCTGAACATCTCGCGAACGCCGGCGGCGGCGAATGAATCACGCCGCTCCATCAGGTCATCTCCCAACACCGTGGCCACCTTCAGGTCCAGCCCCTGCTCGCTGATCAGCGCTCGCGCTGCCTCGGCACAGGCCTGGGGGTTGACCCCGCCCGCGTTGGCGATGACTTTCACTCCCTGGCGGGCTATCTCGCCCAGGTTGCGACCGAGTACCGCCGTAACGAAATCGGTGGCGTAACCCTTGCTGTCATCGGCAGCCCTGGCACGAGCCATGATCGACATGGTGATCTCGGCAAGGTAGTCATAGACGATGTAGTCCAGCTTCCCGGAAGCCAGCAGCTGCGGTGTTGCCAGTGCGGCGTCTCCCCAGAATCCCGACGCACCGCCGATGGTGATGGTTTTGCTCATGACATCGCCTCCAGGAGGAAAAGTTGATCATTTGTCCCCGAACTGGGGGTGCCCTCATTGAAACTTGTGCGATACTATATTAATATTGAGCATTGCTCAACACCTTTCTGGAGCCCGCTCCCACAGAGGCCCGGCCCCGGATGCACTACTATTATTAAGAATGACCTTCACCAACCACCGACAGGCAGCACAACCATGGCAACTGACATCAATATAGGCGCTTTTCTCGGAACCCGTGCCTTTCTCAACCCCAGAAAAGAAGCTTTATACGACGTGGCTGGCAACCAGCGGTTTACCTTCACTGAATTAAACGGCCGGGCCAACCAGGCCTGCGCGGCGCTTTCGGCACTGGGTCTGGGCAAGGGCGACCGGGTGGCCCTGCTGACTTACAACGGCCATGAATTCATAGAGAGTTTCTTCGGTCCGGCCAAGGCCGGCATGGTGATCATGCCACTCAACTGGCGACTGACGGCGGAGGAACTGGCCTTCATCCTCAAGGACGGCGGCGCCAGGGCGATTATTTTCGATGCCGATTTCGCCCCGGTGATCGAACAGCTGAAGGAAATGGGAGACCAGGGATCAACCTTGGAGCACTGGATAGGCGTCGGCGACCACGGGCTCGAGTTTGCAGCAAATTACGAGGACCTGCTGGCAGCACAGCCCACCGATGAACCGGCTATCAGTGCCAGCGACGACGACAACCTGTTCATCATGTACACCTCGGGCACTACGGGTAACCCCAAGGGCGTGGTTCACACCCATACCACGGTCATGTGGGCGCTTCTCACCCTGGCTAATACCGCGGACGTTCACTTTGCCGATCGCTACCTGGTACTGTTGCCACTGTTCCACGTAGGCGCGCTGACACCTATGCTGGGAACAATCTACAAGGGCAACAGCATGGTGATCCTGCGCAATTTCGATCCGGCAAGCACCTGGTCCCTGATAGAGGAGGAGCGCATCACCACTACCCTGGCGGTCCCAGCGATGCTTGCTTTCATGCTGCAGGTGCCCGATTTCGAGCGCTTTGACTGGTCCAGCCTGCGCTACGTGACCAGCGGCGCGGCACCGGTGCCGGTCACCACCATCAATACCTACATGGAGCTGGGGATAGAGATTCACCAGGTCTACGGTATGACCGAGACCTGCGGGCCCGCCTGCCTGATCGGGCCGGACGATGCCATACACCACGTGGGTTCCACCGGGAAGTCCTTCTTCCACACCCAGGTACGCATCGTTGACGGTCAGGGTAACGACATGCCGCCGGGGGAAGCGGGAGAGGTGCTGGTGCGCGGCGCCCACATCATGAAGGAATACTGGGGACGGCCCGAGGCAACTGCCGAGACCATCGTCGACGGCTGGCTGCATACCGGTGACGTGGCAGTGATGGACGCAGAGGGCTTCGTGACCATCCAGGACCGTATCAAAGACATGATTATCTCCGGTGGTGAGAACGTCTACCCGGCAGAGATCGAGAATATCCTGTTGCAACATCCGGATATCGCCGATGCCGCCGTGATCGGCCAGGAGAGCGCCAAGTGGGGAGAGAGCCCGCTGGCAGTGCTGGTTCGCAAGAATCCGGACGTGAACGAGGAACAGGTATTGGCTCACTGCGACGGCAAGCTCGCCCGTTACAAGCTGCCAAAGGGCGCGGTATTCGTCGACGAGATACCGCGCAACCCCAGCGGCAAGATTCTCAAGCGGGTGCTGCGGGAGGAATTCAACGCACCAGCACCGGAGTGAGTGACAGGAGATGAACATCAGCGAGGCCAGGAACAAGACCCGCGAGCGACTGGAACAGCGGGAAGCCGACATCCTGCAGGCGGCCACCAAACTGTTTGCCGCCGACGGTTTCCACGCCACGTCCACCCGCAAGATAGCCGCCGCGGCAGGCGTATCCGAGGGCACGGTGTTCCACTACTTCAGTACCAAGAATGCCCTGCTGCTCGCTATCCTCGACAATTTCTATGCCGACCTGACCGAGTCCGCCCGGGAGGGCATCACCGAAATCATGGGCACCCGGGAGCGGCTGTTATTCCTGGCCGAAAATCACCTGCGCCTGCTGCTGGACAACCAGGCGCTGATGATGCGCCTCATCCAGGTTTACCTGTCTGTGGACCCAAACTATTTCCTCGATTACAAGAGCACCCATATCCACGAGCTCAACTACCAGTACACGCGAATATTCGACGGCGTTATCCGGGAAGGCATCGAGCGCGGCTACCTGGATCCCGATCTGGAACTGTCAGCCCTGCGCGATTTGTTCTTTGGCGGCCTGGAGTACGGCATGCGTACCCTGCTGGGCCGCAAGAGCACCGACCGCGTCGCCACCTACGTAGAGCATATCGTCGAGCCCCTCTGGCAAAGCATGCAGGTAGGTGGGAACGGGGACAAAGACACCACTATCACTACAGCCCAGCGTCTTGAACAGGCCTGCCAGAGGGTGGAGAAAGCAGCGAAGAAACTGGAAAAGGCGACCCGATGAGCATCACCGTATATAGTCGCAGTACTGTCTGTAAGGAGGCGCTTACTTCGCCGTCAGACCACCATCTACAACAAACTCAGAACCCGTAATATAGCTGGCCGCATCGGAGGCCAGGAACAGGACCATGCCCGCAACGTCCTCCGCAGTACCGAGGCGACCCAGCGCGGTCAGGCCCAGGATATACTCCCTGCCTTCCTCGATAGATTCGACCATGCCTATATCCAACAGGTCCTGGAATACCGCGGCACCCATCTCGGTTTCTATCAGTCCCGGGTGCACCGAGTTGACGCGAATCCCGTAACCCAGGGCGCCAAACTCCGCGGCGGCATGCTTGGTATAGAGCCGTACCGCTCCCTTGGTAGAGCCATAGGCGCTGTGTCCAGGCACCCCGACCAGGCCTGCCACAGAGGAAAGGTTGATAATGGAGCCACCCTGGCCTGCCGCCCCCTCAGGCTTCATCGCCAGCACCCCGTATTTCATCCCCAGGAAAATGGAATCCACATTGACTCTGTGAACCCGGTTCACGTCCTCCAGGGAATTCTCTTCCAGGGTGCCGCCGACGTAGATCCCGGCATTGTTGACCAAGATGTCGAGCCCGCCGAGATCATTCACCGTAGCATCGATAACTTGCTCCCAGCGCACTTCATCACACACGTCCTGCTGCATGGACTCTACAGTAAGGTCGTGCGCGTGCAGGCTGTAGGCCACGGCTTCGCAGGCCTTGCCGTCCAGGTCGGTCGCCATCACCCGGGCCCCGGCATGCGCCAGGGCACTGACGCAAGCCGAACCGATACCTCCCGCAGCACCGGTGACCAGGGCGACCTTTCCCTCGAGAGACATGTCTACTGCAGTCATCATTTGCTCCTTCTCCGGAATACTTCATTCGTAGGGATTGACCCCGGTTTTGCTAACAAGCTCCAGGGCTATCGGTTAGCGCGTAGCAGCGTCGCATTTGCCCACAGCTGGTCTGAGGGATTCAAAACGTCGAGCAGGGCCACTACTCGCCGCCATTTCCATACTCCATTCTCCCGGATATATTCCTCTTCATAGCGGCCGGCAATCAGGCCGGGCGCCTCCCGCCCGAGTGGGCTCGCGTCGGTAAAAATTACCGGGCAGTTCACATACCAAAGGCCTGTCGCACAGTCCCCATCAATATCGATAACCTCGTTGAATACATAGTGTTGCGAGTAACTAAGCATGGCCGGAACGGCCCTGGCATAGAAATCGGTCACCGCGTCACGGCCTTCGGCCAGCGGGAAGCCGGTGAAGTCCGCCACGACATCGTCACTGAACCGGCTGACAGTCTCCTCGATCGCAGCGGCATCCCCGGCAACGGCCCGGTCCACACAATGACAGTAATTATAATGTTTCAAGAGCCTGATTGACTCCAGGTCCTCGATGTGGCGAATACGTTCTTCCAGATCAGTCACAATGTTATCCCTCATACCAGACTAATGGGAGCGGACGACGATCTCCGCCCCGACACGGATATAGCGATGCGCATCCCCGAACCGTTCGCGAACCCTGGCAATCACCTCGTCGCTGCTATCGTGGCCACTCACTGCAATGATCCCCAAATTACGCCGCTTGAGCATAGCCAGTTCTGCATCCACCTGCTCCAAGGTGAGTGGATCAAACAGGCCGTTTCCGGAGGCCAGGTCCCGCTGCACATCCAGGGGCCCCAGTTTTATCCGCCCTTCGGGTATCGGGAAGTGCACTCCACCGATAATACCGTAAAGTGGTTCGGCGTAGGCAGCGTCGTAACGTTCCACCAGCCTCGGTACCGGCTGGTGGCCACAGCCGACAATCAGGACACCGCCCAGTCCCTCGACGTTGACGACCAGGGAATGCTCCT
>JAACFI010000519.1 GCA_009937575.1 Haliea sp. | reverse complement strand
ACGGCACTTGGGCGATGACTCTGACTTGGGCCAGAGATTTGAGGTTTTCGCACAGTCTCGCCTACTAAGGGACCAAGAACCTGTGGTAACGTGAGATTCCACTATCGACCGGCACAGCGGGCGTTCGAGAGAAGTAAGATTTCAGTTTCTTCAAAGTAGCTCACACTCTGTAGGTCATGCCAGAAGTGTCAGGTAAGCCGGATAAGGTCCACAGCGAGAAGAGCCGTGTCTATGCAGGGAGGTGAACAGCGATGTTTGTATGGTTAGCGCAGTTCATCGAGCGACACTCCAGATTACATGCTCTGTTACTACGTGTTTGGCGGTCTTTTCCCCCGCGTCTTGCTGGTTTTCTGAAGGGCCAATTTGCTAGGAAATGGGTGGTGGGGGCAGCGGCCGTAATTATCGATGAAGAGGTATCGCCCCCCGAACTGCTTTTGGTCGAACACAGTTACCGGTCGAGAGGGGCCTGGGGTCTGCCAGGTGGTTCCCTGGATTCAATACCCGGTGATCCCACACGTCCCGGAAGCCCGCCCTCGCCGGATGATGTGCTGGAATCCGCACTGCGACGTGAGCTGCTGGAGGAACTAGGCATCGAGATTACGGCGCTTCAATTTCTGCGTGTAGATGCAATCCCTTATGTTGCTGAAGAGCCCGGGCCGTACCGGCTAGATTTTTACTATCGCTGCATTCCCCAGCAGGGATTTCTAAAACTGCGCGAGAGCCTTGACTCTGGACGGTTCAAGCCGCGTTCACCCGAGATCAGCCGCGCTTGTCTCGTGCCACTGTCTGATCTGAAATGCTATGACCTGTATTCGTCAGACGCCAAGTTACTATTCGAAGATTTACCCCGGCTTGAACCGGGGCTCACGCGGTCTTTTTCGAATGAGAATTGAACCTCAATTTGGGTAAATTACGCCAGCACTTCTGAAAAGCGACAGATGGGTCCATGAAATTGGTGGCATTTGTATATCATTAATGAGCTGGTGTTGGCCGCCCAGGCGGCTGATCAAATAGTGATCAATTGGTCTGCTCTAGCTGAAAGCGGGAGTCCATGACTGCTGATCTGGCCTTGGAGAAAGGACCGGTCATCACAGGTTTAGTCTCTGGAAATCTTCTTGAAGAATTTTTTATTGCATTTGTGACAGAGAAATTTCGGATTTCTAAGTACTATTTTTTCAAGTCTGGAACGGTGGATACGCTCGACATTTTGCGAGCCGCAATTAGGACAAGTTACCGGATTAAATATGTAGGGCATGGGAATGCCTCATCATCCTATGGGCAGACTCTACATGAAAATGTTTAATTGTGTGAGCCCACCATCAGCTAATCTGAGGTTCCCAATGAGGTGGTGCTTGCCGTAGAGCCATTCCGATAGTTCCAGAAAGGGACGGCAGGAACGAGATGGGAGCGGACATGGCCCGCCCCCTTAATTCAACAACTAAATACTCAGCTGACCCGACCTTAGTAGGTAAGCGAGCGTAGACCGCTGCTGTGCATTCAGCATCTGGTGCGTTTTCTTAAGTGCCTCCAGCACTTCGTTCCGCATCCGCTTGGCACTGTCGACTCGAATCTTGAGTGCTTCCTCAACCGCGTTACTGTCAAAATTATCGGTGTCCATCGCCGCCGCGATGTCGGCAATTGACCGCTCCCAATCGACCGCTGCCTGTGAACGTTCGGTCTTCAACCGATTCAGGATGCCCGCGAGCTGACTTATCTGATCTTCGTCCAGGTCCAGTTGATAGGTCATGTAGCGAAGTGGGCGACGGACTCCAAATATCAGTCCTTGCCCCAACGTTCGATTGGAACGTCGCGATTCATAGTACCTCCCAGCTGGCTGTTGAGATGATCCAGAACCAGAACAGGCCCACGACGGGTGACCGCGCCCCCAAAAGTAGTGCATTAACATGGCTTTCTCCTTCGCCCGGGCTTTTCACACCAGGCGGGTTTGCATACGTGGGCGAATGCCTCACGCTAAATTCAGGTTACGCCTCTTAGTCGGCCAGGAAAAGATGCAAGAGAGTGGAGGAGCCGCGTTGTCCACCTTTTGACTTGAATCGATTTCATACTGACCAATGCCGCTTTGCACGACCTGGTAGGTCCATAGAATGGGAATCTAAAGCCCAAATCCTATTTGTTCGACGTCGCTTAGGAGGTGACAAGACGTCCAGCTACGCAGCTTGGAGGCTGACCGCATGCTCAGCCCTTTTCCGGCACTGAGCCACAAATTCATCAATCTGTTCTTTGGTATAGAGCTCAAATACCACACCACCACCGAGGAAATTTACAGACTTCATGGTTTCTCTAAAGTTAACTTCGGATTGGGTGATCCAAGGATCATTTTCGATCGCCCTCAAAATTGCCCTGCCTATCACGGGCCTGCTCACCATCCGGCTACGCTCTATGAAGTTGCTTCGAATATCAGCCTTGGCCAGAAATAACTTAAGTGCTCGACGCTGATCGTGAGGGTCGAGCTGCTTGGCAATCTGCGCGTTCCACCACAGCCTCGCGATTGAATGGTCGTCTCGACATGCTGTTAAAGTCGGCGCAAAGAAGTGGGTTTTGATATCACCGATTGCCTTTTCATCATCGTCCGAGATTGACCAGCGCTCACGTGAGTAGTCAAGGCACTCCACGTGACTGAGGCGAGTCCACAGTCGGTTTTCACACGCAAGAGCGGGTGTCATATC
>JAACFI010000518.1 GCA_009937575.1 Haliea sp. | reverse complement strand
AAAGTTGGGAAAAGGGGTACCGCGGATTCCGCTACGATGCCCTCTATGATCCCAGCTACTATACCCACTGGGCCAACGTGCACGCGGCGCTGGCCGGCCGGGTGGATGAGCAGAACCGGTTGCTTCTGCTGCCCAGCAGTGCAATCTATTCCCCCGGCAGGCGGCCGCTGCAAACCAGCGTGTATTTTGGCGACAACGTCGTTTATCGCCTGGACCACACTGATCAGCCTCTGGAAGAACTGGTACGCAGCAAACACATACGCTACGTGTTATTCACCCTGGGGCAGCGAAGGCGTATACCGGGACATTACAGCCGTTATCTCTACGATGGCCGTTGGGCAGAGCCGCAGGCGCTAGACCTGGCCCGCGACTACGGTATGGAGCGATATTCCGAACAGGCGGAGTTTCACCAGCTCGTGCAGTTGCTCGAGTCGGCTGGCGCACGACCACTGGACCTGTTTCCCGCCGACAGTTTCGAAGCCGACCGGGCCAGGTTGTGGGTGTTGCCCTAGAGGGGATAAACTTTTCCTTCGAACACCGTGCCCAAGACTTCGATCTCCCTGAGCCCGCGAACCCCGACCTTGTAGGGGTCGCTTTCCAGCACGGTGAAGTCTGCTTTCTTGCCGGCGCGGATCGAACCGATCTCGTCCTCCCACCCGATCACCCAGGCGGCATCGATGGTAATCGCGCGCAGGGCAGCATCGAGTGATATCCGCTCCTGTTGTCCGGTCGCATGGCCGTTGATGGTCACCCGGTTGCCGGCGTTGTAGGCCAGGGTGAGGGGGGACAGGGGCGCCATGGGGCAGTCGGAGTGCAGGGCGAAAGGCACGCCGTGGCGCTCCAGCGACCCCAGGCGCACCATCTGGCTGCCCCGGTCGGGCCCCAGCCACTGTCCGCTGTAGATATCCGACAGGATGTAGTGATAGTAGGGGTTGGCAGACACCAGGGCACCCAGGGCCTTGAGCTGGCGGCTCTGGTCCTCGGTGCTGTAGGCGAAGTGCTCCAGGGTGAAGCGATGGTCGGGGCGGGTCTGCTCGGCCTGCAGGGTGCGCAGGATATCGATGAAGGCCGCCGTGCTTTTGTCCCCGTTGGTGTGTGCGTGCAGCTTATAGCCGGCCTTCCAGAAGGCGCGGGCCCAGTCGGTGGTCACTTCCAGCGGCGCCATCCACTGGCCGCTGTGGCCATCCAGGTAGCCCGGCGGGCCCATCTGCGCCAACCCGCTGAAAATTGCCCCGTCGAGCATCAACTTGAAATGATTGTCCACCAGCACCCGCCGGGAGTTGCCCGCCCGCCACTGCTCGATTTCCTTCATGGCCTGCTCGGGATTTTTACCCCGTGACAGGAAGTCGGTGATGATCGGGGTCATGATGATGCGCGAGGGTGCCTCACTGCCCTCGGCAGTTTTGCGCACCAGGGCGATCTCTCCGGCGGGATCGCCGAAAATGCCGGTGCCCATGTCCAGGGCCGTGGTGACACCGCCCCGGTGCAGCATTTCCAGGAAGTTGGCCATGCCCTGGCCATAGCGGGCCGGGTCGAACAGGAAGGGCATCTTGGGCAGCAGCACCATGGCGCCGTTTTCCCAGAAGTGGCCCCGGGGCCAGTCGATCTCGTGGTGTCCGCGGGTATCGGCCTCGGTGACTCCCAGTAGTTCAAAGGCCGCGTCGTTGCCGATCAGCTCGTGGAAGGAGCGGTGCCACAGCATCACCGGTGTTTCGGGAAACCATTGGTTGAGTTGTGCCCGGTAGACTTCCCCGTGCCACAGGGGGTGATAGCCCCAGGCAATGAACGGTATGGCCGGGTCCCGATGGTCCGCCACCAGGGTCTTCAGCCGCTTCTTGAAAGCCTCCGGGGTGAGGGCGCCGGGAAACTCCCCGGTGGGCAGCGACCAGTCATCGGGGGCCAGGAACGGGAACTGGGTGAGCACCGCTGGTAGCGAGGGATGCACGTGGGGGTCGATAAAACCCGGCATCAGGACTTTGTTTTCGAGGCTGCGATCGATGCGCGTGTTCCGGGCATCCGTCCAGGGCTTCAGCGTCTCCAGGGAGCCCACCGCCACGATACGGCTCCCGCTGACCGCCACCGCGGTGGCCTCCGGCATGGCGGCCTCCATGGTGATGATTTTTTTCGCGGTGTAGATCACCAGGTCGTCCGCCAGGGTGGCGGAGGTGGACAATGCCAGCACGATCAGCAAGATATTGCGGAAGCATTTCATAACAACTGGGTCCTGTGGATAGCACCGTAGGGTGCGCACCGCGCACCATTTTCAGATGGCCGATCTGTAACGGTGCGCGGTGCGCACCCTACCCCAGATCACGCCGATATCATTTACCGGACAAATTTGGTCCAATCTCCCGCCCCGGGGTCACCGGATGATTTTTATCCAATCCCCCGTCCGCGGCTCACCCCGCGGATACAGGCCGTTGAGCAGCCGCAGCTGCGCCTCGGCATTGGGGATTCGCGTGCTTGCCGCCAGGCTGGCCATGGTGGCGCCCCTGGGTACCTGGATGTAGTGTACGTAGCGCGGTGTGCCGTGGTAGCGAAATCGCTGGCCTTGCCCTCGAACATATAGCTCAGGTTGTTGTAGTCGATGACCGCCAGGCGACGGGCATCGGTGCCGTTGCTGGCCACCGCGGAGTAGCCCTTCAGGCCCGCCTGCTCCAACTCCTTACCCACACTCAGGGTGCCCCCGGCACTGCCCTCCAGCACACTGCGCGGATTGGCTTTTGCGTCCCGCCGGCGCAGGGTCACGGTCAGGCTGGCACTGCCGTCCGGGGCGCTGGCGACGATCGACTTCGAGCCCGCCACCATGTTCCACTCCGGCGGGTGCTCGAAGGTAAAAGCGAGCTTGTTGTGGAAGTAGCGGTTCTCCGCCCGCTGGTCCTGGACGCTGGCGCCCCACACCAGGCCCTCCATGTGGGCGCGAAATTCCCCGGGCACCTCCGGGTTCTCGATGTGCTCGTCGGTTTCCAGCTCGTTGGCCGCCCTGATCACGGTTTTCAGGCGCTGGTCATTACGCGGGTGGGTGGCGTACAGGCCGTGGTAGGTGCCCACCTTCCTGCCGGTGGTTTTGGCCTTGACCCGCTGGAACTGCTCCTGGTCCTTGAGCA
>JAACFI010000517.1 GCA_009937575.1 Haliea sp. | reverse complement strand
TGCTCCGGCGCACCGGCACAGCCCCACAGGCCGAAGAAAAGTGGAATCAACAGGTGGAACAGCTGCCTGGATCCGGACCGTGATGGAGCCTGCCTCATGCTATGCTTCGCCGTCTGGTATTCGAAAGCGGCCATTATAAGGGGAAAAAGTGGATTGCGGTCTGTATGTTGTGGCGACACCCATAGGCAATCTCGGTGATATGTCGCAACGGGCACTGGAAGTGCTGCTGGGGGTGGACCTGATTGCTGCCGAAGACACCCGCCACAGCCTGCGCCTGCTGCGGCACTTCGGCATCGATACCCCGGCCCTGGCCTATCACGACCACAGTGACCAGCGCGCCCTGGCGCGTCTCACCGATTGCCTGGAAGCGGGGGGCAGCGTGGCGCTGGTATCGGATGCCGGTACACCACTGATTTCCGACCCCGGCTACCGCCTGGTCCGGCAGGTGCAGGACAGGGGGTTCGCTGTCCACCCCGTCCCGGGTGCCTGCGCGGCCATTGCTGCACTCAGTGCCTCGGGGCTTGCCACCGACCGCTTCCTGTTCGAGGGCTTCCTGCCCTCGCGACCCGGCAGCCGGGCAAATCGCCTGGCTGAACTGCAGCGGGAAACCGCGACACTGATATTTTACGAGGCGCCACACCGGGTGCAGGATTGCCTGCAGTCCATGGTGGAGATATTCGGCGGGGAGCGCGAGGGGGTACTGGCCAGGGAGATCACCAAGACCTTCGAGACCATCCGGCGCGGTACGCTCGAGAGCCTGGCCGAATTTGTCGCCGGGGACCACAACCAGCAGAGGGGGGAAATCGTCCTGCTGGTTGCCGGCAAAGAGAAGCAGGACGGGGACATTCGACCGGAAACCGCCGCCCTGCTTGAGCGACTGGCGCAGGAACTGCCGGCAAAGCGGGCGGCGGCGGTGGTCGCCGACCTCACCGGCCTGAAAAAGAAACGGCTGTACGATTACCTGTTGGCCCAAAAGACGGGGTAGGGCGTGCCGCTTGCACCGGGTGTCGCCTGGCTGTAGTCTTGGCGCCGAGTCGGTCAGGCGATCGCCCCGCTACTCACTGAGTAGCGGGGAGGAAAGTCCGGGCTCCACAGGGCAGGGTGCCAGGTAACGCCTGGGGGGCGCGAGCCCACGGAAAGTGCCACAGAAAATATACCGCCGGCTTTGGCCGGTAAGGGTGAAAAGGTGCGGTAAGAGCGCACCGCGCGGGTGGTAACACGCCGCGGCACGGCAAACCCCACCCGGAGCAAGACCAAATAGGGGAGCAGCAAAGGCCGTAAGGCCGGCGCACCGGTGTCCGCCCGGGCTCCCGGGTAGGTCGCTAGAGGCCATCGGCGACGGTGGTCCCAGATGAATGGTTGTCCTCGACAGAACCCGGCTTAACGGCCGGCTCCTTCTTCTTCCCGCTTCATTCCCTGGCCCCGATTCCGGGGCCAGGTCTGGCTCGCGTGGCAGAGCAAATTTTTTCTGCCCCGGGTTTAACTTCAAGCCCGCCTGAGCAATCCCCGATAAGCTCCTGATTTATGTCAAGCCGAGGGCCTGATTTTGGTCGTTTGGGGAACCCAAAGTCGTCTCTAAGTGGCTGTACAGCAAGAATTAAATCGGTATTTTCGGTTGACGGGCATCCCTCGGCTTCATATAGTGTCGAGAAGTGGAGTTTTGTGGGAGAGGCGGGGCGATTTTGTCCTATTTTCGATGTTTCGCGGTGCAACAAAAGTCACCCTTGATGCCAAGGGAAGAGTCGCGATCCCGGTCCGCCATCGGGAGCGTCTCGCTGCCCGTGGCGAAGGCCAGGTCGTGTGCACGGTGGACCCGGATTATTGCCTGCTCCTTTATCCCCTGCCCGACTGGGAAGACATTGAACGCAAGATCATGCGACTTCCCAGCTTTCAGCCCAAGGCCAGGCGCTTGCAGCGCCTGATGGTGGGATACGCGACGGAAATCGAACTGGACGGCAGTGGCCGGGTGCTGGTGCCGCGTGAATTGCGCGAATTCGCGGGCCTGGACCGACAGGCGATTCTGATCGGGCAGGGTGGCAAGTTGGAATTGTGGGATGAGACGCGCTGGAACGAGCGGCGCGACGAGTGGTTGGCGGCGAGTGCGGAGGATGGCTTCGACCTGCCGGGTGACCTCGAGTCGCTGACGATCTAGCCGTCGTGTGTTTGGCGTAACGCATCCTCGCGCGGGTCGAGGAGTGCCGGGGTGGAACAGCATGTTCCCGTATTGCGGGACCAGGTTCTTGAACAGTTGGTTACCAGGCCGGACGGGGTCTACCTCGACTGCACATTTGGTCGGGGCGGGCACAGTCGGGCGATTCTGGCGCGTCTGGGTGAGGGCGGTCGGCTTTACGCGCTGGACCGGGACCCGCAGGCCGTCGCCGTCGGACGCGAACTGGCTGCCGAGGATGAGCGTTTTGTTATTGGCCATGCTGCATTCAGTGACTTTGGGCGTTATCTGGATGCGCAGGGTGTGGACTGCCTGGATGGATTGCTGCTGGACCTGGGTGTGTCGTCGCCTCAGCTTGATGATGCCGACCGGGGATTCAGTTTTGTGCGGGAAGGCCCTCTGGACATGCGTATGGACCCCGCTAGCGGGCTCAGTGCAGCGCAGTGGCTGAACGACGCCGAGGAAGGCGAGATTGCGCGGGTGCTCAGGCGTTTGGGCGAAGAAAAAGCAGCGGGCCGGATCGCGCGGGCGATCGGGCAACGACGAAGGG
>JAACFI010000145.1 GCA_009937575.1 Haliea sp. | reverse complement strand
GCCGTCCACTCATCACCCTGCACCAGGGGTGCCTCGCCAGTAATGCGCAGCACACCCTGTTCCAGGGCGGCCGGGTCGCCACCGATTCCCAGGGCACCGCTGAACAGTTGTCCCTCCCGCAGGTCCAGGTTCAGCGCCAGGTCTTCGCCCAGCTTGATTCGCAGCGGCAAATCCTCTGCGCCCAGTGGCATCGCCAGGGAAAACTGACGCGGCTCGGCGGCGGCTTTGCGCCAGGGAATAGGCAGGTCCAGGCTGATCCCCTGCAGGTCACTCGCGACGAGCAATGTCGGCGGACGCCCGGGATCGATACGCACTCCGACGCTGGCCTCGGCATCACCGGTGGCAAACGCCAGCATGTCCAGGTTTAACCACTGTATCACGTCGGCCATGTCGACCCGGGTGGCCACCCATACCTCGGTGGCAACGGTACGCGGATCATAGGCCTTTCCCGGAGTGAGCCCAGGATGCGACACCTGCACTGTCAACGGTTTCCGCCAGATTTGTCCTGCCAGCCCGGCCGAACTGAATCCCCCGGTAGAGCTGTAGCTGAAGTCGCCACTGATATTGCCCACCGGCAGGTTACCGGGCTGGATATGCATCGCCACATCCTGCCACCGGGTGGCCACCTCTATCCCGGGTGGCGTAGCCTTGTTGCTGAGATTCATCTCCAGTTGCAGGTCGACTTCCAGCCCGCCCTCCAGGGACCAGTCCTGGAAGGCACCACTTACAATGTCGTCGATCGGCGAGCCGTTGAGGATCTCCAGGCCATCTGCGGCCGGCCCCCGCATAGCGGCATCCACCGCCAGCATGACCTGTGCATCCGGCTCCAGCCAGGCCTCGACAGACAGCTGCTCGATCTCCGACTGATACAGCTGAGCGCGATTGGCCCATACACTGACGTCGCTGTCGTCAATCAGGATAATCCCTTGTTTTACCGAGACAGGCGGCCACCGCGGATGGTAATTCACCTCGGTGTCCGTCACGTTAAAGGCCAATTGCACGGTACGCAGGTCACCGGCTCCGCGTTTCAGGGCGCCGCGCCAGAGAAATGCGCCCTGGTCCACGGTACCTTCGCCGATGCTGTCCGTCAGCCAATTCCGCAGGGTTTCGTTCAGGACCTTGGGTACATACTTCACCCGGTGTACCGGATGGGAATTCTGCAAACCCACCAGCAGG
Organism: Haliea sp.; assembly: GCA_009937575.1. Classification (GTDB taxonomy): domain Bacteria; phylum Pseudomonadota; class Gammaproteobacteria; order Pseudomonadales; family Halieaceae; genus JAACFI01. The sequence goes on along the minus strand of JAACFI010000145.1, from coordinate 9,717 downwards.
TCCATCTGCAGGCCGATATTGTCCTTGACCAGGGGTGCGTCAAGGGCGAACAGCGCGTGGGCGGTGCCCTCCTCGCCCTCGGCCCTGATGAGATCACTCGAAAGGCGCAGGGATTCCTCGTCCCAGTCAATGTCTATGGTCCCGCGAAAATCCCTATAGCGCAGTGGCAGGTCATAGATCGCCGGGAAATCCATACTGAAATCCCTGCTGTCCAGCAGCACCTGCCCGCGCCCCGGAAACACCTGCGCGTAGCCACTCCCGGAGGTCACACCGGGCGCGCCACGCCACGAGATAACGCTGAGCTCGCGAAAACGCGCCTCTACTTCCCAGTCCTCGGCGGGTCGGCCGAAGTCACCCAAGCTCAACTGCAGGGAGCCAAGTATTCCCCGGGGTTGCAGCTGCTCGAATACCTTCACAAGGGCCGGCGGCGCGGCCTCCGTACCGGTCACCATGGTGCTGACGGGCTCCAGCGGCACCTCCGTAGCACGTACGCGCAAGGCCTGGCCCCAGACATCCAGCTGCAAGCGGGGCAATTGCAATAATACGCCATCCTGTTCCATTTCCAGGTCCGAGGCGAACAGGGTCCAGCGATCCTTGCTTTCCACCAGTTCAGCCGCCAGTGAAAGCCGCTGCAGGGGGACCTCCCATGAGCCTTCACCACCACTCACCAGCAAGTCGGTTGCGTCCATGCGCACCTGCAGGGCGGATTTTCCACGATCGCTGGACATCCACACCTCCATGTCCAGTGATCCATCCGCCCAGATACCGGGAAGTCGGTTGGCAAGTATTTCCCTGACCGCCCCGAGATCGCCGGTTCCTATGCGCAGGTATAAATCACCGTTGAACAACTTCGGCGTAAACGGATTTCCCACCCCCTCGGCCAACACATCAATTCTTGCGCCGGCACTGGACACCAGCCCGGCTTCGAGGTGCCGACGACTGCCGTCCCGCTGCAGTCGCAGTGAGAGATCAAGATTGCGCTGCTGGCCACCGGGCAGGGTCAGGTGCAGGGTATTGTGGCGCAGAGCAACGAACTCAACATTGAGCACGAACTCCCGAAGCCACTCGCCGATCTCGCCCTGACCGTCGAAACCGCGAATGCGCAGGCGCCCTTCCTCGGTGAGTTCACCCCGCAGCGCGAGACCATCCAGGTCCAGCCGCGTCATCTGCAGGGTGCCCGTGCGCAGGCTGTCCAGCACATCGACACCGACTCTGCCGCCAGACAGCGTCAACGGAGGCTGGTCCCCGTCGGGGAGACTCAGGCTGAGCCCCTCGAGTACTATAAAGGGGGTGAAGGACTGCCATTCACCGGATACCCGTTGCGCTTCAATGGTGAACGGGACCCGGTAGTTGAGTTCAGTGAGAATAAGCGCCTTGTAGGATCCCAGGCTGGATACCAGCAAACGTCCCACGCTGACATAAATAGCCAACACCACCACCAGGGTAACGATCAGTACCCAGAGTACGCTGTTCAGTCTGTGGAAAATTGTCTTCTGCAAAAAACTGTGTCCGCAGCCGTCCATTAAGACCGATGGTCAACCGGTGCCATCGGCTTGATCAACTTAGAGTAGCACGATGTCGAAGTGTTCCTGACTGTAGGTCGGCTCCACGCGGAAACTGATGGTCTTGCCGACAAACTCCTCCAGGTCTGCCACGTTAGCCGACTCCTCATCCAGCAGGCGATCAACCACCGTCTGCGCCGCCAGCACCATCAGCGTGTCATTCTCGTAGGCCCGGGCGTCACGGGTGATTTCGCGGAAAATTTCATAACACACAGTCTCCGCAGTTTTGAGCACCCCGCGGCCCTGGCAGACCGAGCAATCCTCACAAAGGATGTGCTCCAGGCTTTCACGGGTACGTTTTCGTGTCATTTGCACCAGCCCCAGCTCGGATACGCCGGTGATCTTGTTGCGGGCCGGATCCCGCTGCATGGCCTTCTCCAGGGTCCGGTGCACCTGGCGGCGGTGCTCCTCGTCGCGCATGTCGATGAAATCGATAATGATAATTCCGCCCAGGTTGCGCAGCCGCAGCTGCCGAGCCAGGGTGGTCGCCGCCTCGAGGTTGGTCTTGAATATTGTTTCCTCAAGGTTTCGACGCCCCACGAAGGAACCGGTATTCACGTCGATGGTGGTCATAGCCTCAGTCTGGTCGATGACCAGGTATCCGCCTGACTTGAGTTCCACCTTGCGCCCCAAAGCTTTCTGGATTTCGTCCTCGATCGCATGCAGGTCGAACAGCGGCCGATCGCCCTGATAGTGCTCCAACAGGCCTGATACTTCCGGCACGTACTCCCGGCAGAAATCCTGCAGCGCGGCAAAGCTCTCGCGACTGTCCACCCGGATGCGTTCCACCGATGCCCGCGCCAGGTCCCGCACGGTACGCAATTGCAGGGGCAGGTCCCCGTACAACAGCTGGGGCTTGTCAGCGGCCTTGGCCCGGCGTGATACCGCGGCCCACAGCCGCTTGAGATAGCGCAGGTCAGCGCGAATCTCCTCGGCCCCGGCATCCTCCGCCGCAGTGCGCAGGATGAAGCCCCCGGCCTGTTCCATCTGCTCATCCACCAGCATTTGTTCCAGTAAGCCCTGCAGACGTTCCCGCTCGGCGGGATCCTCGATCAGTTGGGAAATGCCGATGTGCCCGTTCTGGGGCATGAGTACCAGGTAGCGGGAGGAGACCGATAGTTCAGTTGTCAGGCGCGCACCCTTGCTGCCCAGGGGGTCCTTGGTCACCTGCACGACGACCTTCTTCCCCTCGTGCAGGTGGTCGCGAATATTGTCCGAGCGACTGCCATCGTCCCGGCCGCTGCCGTCAACCCTGAGGATATCGGAAACGTGGATAAAGCTGGTGCGCTCGGTGCCGATATCGACGAAGGCCGCCTGCATGCCGGGCAGCACCCGCACTACCTTTCCCGAGTAGATATTGCCGACTACGCCCCTGCTGGCACTGCGCTCGATATGGATATCCTGGATCGCCCCGTTGTCGACCACCGCAACGCGGGTCTCCATGGGGGTGACGTTGACCAGTATTTCCTCACTCATCGGGGCGCTCCAGTGCGGTGCCCACACCGTGCTTCCTGAGCATTTGCCAGGTTTCACTCAGCGGCAGCCCCACCACGTTGCTGTAGCTGCCGCGAATGGCACTGACAAACGCGCCGCCTACACCCTGAATGGCGTAGGCGCCCGCCTTGTCCCAGGGCTCTTCGGTCGCCAGGTAGGCGGCACAGGTCTCGGGGGAAAGTTTTACAAACCTCACCTCGGTACCCACCAATTCGGCATCGCTGCCACCGGCGTGACGCAGGCAGATCGCGGTGAAAACCCAGTGCCTGCGCCCGCTCAGGCGCCCCAGCATGTCCATGCCATCAGCCATGTCCCGTGGTTTTCCCAGGACCTGGCCACGAATCACCACCGTGGTATCGGCGGCCAGCACCAGTGTACTGCCGTCACCGTGGCGCTGGTAGACTGCCTCGGCTTTTTCCCTGGCCATGCGCTCGACATACACCAGGGGCGGCTCCCGCGGCGCCCGTAATTCGTCGATGTCGGCAGAGTCCAGGGAAAACTGCACACCCAGTTGCTGCAGCAATTCCCGCCGCCGGGGCGATGCAGAGGCCAATACCAGTTCTGCTGCACTCATCTCAGCTGACCCGGTAGTACCTGCGCAGCCCGCGTAGGACATGCAGAACCACCGGCCACAGCAGGGCACTGGAGAAAGCGGGCAGAAGGAACAGCAGGGAGCGGGCCCCGGCCCCCTCCAGGTTCTGTACCCACTGGCACACCAGCTGGTTGACACCGATCAGCACGAATACCACCCCCGCCTGCTGGGACAGGCTGTAAACCCGCAGCCGCTGGTAGAGCATGAGGGACAACAGGGCCACCACCACCAGGGCGAAGGCGTTCTGCCCCAGCACGGCACCCTCCAGTACGTCCAGTCCGACACCCAGCAACAGGCCTGTGACCATGCCCACCCGGTGCGGCAGGGCGATGGTCCAGTAAATCAGGGTAAGGGCCACCCACTCGGGGCGAGCCCACAGGGCCCACTGGGGCAGCGGTAATACAGCCAGCACGTAAGCCGTCAGAAAACTGAGCAGGATAATACCGTAGCCGTGTGGTCCCTCGTCGACCAAGGCTCAATCACCCTGGTCCGGATCCGAGGTGAACACAAGCAGTACGTGACGACTGCGATCCAGCGCCGCGCTGGGTGTCGCCAACACACGGGCAAAGGCCAGCCCGGGATCGCGTTCGATCTCACTGACCACCGCCACCGGATAGCCCACCGGGAATCGGCCGCCGAGACCGGAAGAGACCAGCAGGTCGCCCTCCTGAATGTCGGTGGTGGCGGACACGTGGTGTATTTCCAGCGTACCCAGGGCACCGGTGCCCTCGGCGATGGCGCGCACACCGTTGCGGTTGACCTGCACGGGAATGGAGTGGGTGGCGTCGGTGATGAGCAGGGCACGGGAGGTACCGGCGCTGACCTCCACCACCTGGCCCATCAGGCCCGAGGCGTCGATCAGCGGCTGGCCCATGAATACGCCATCGGATTCGCCCTTGTTCAACACCAGCTGGTGGCGCACCGGGTCGGGGGATACACCGATCAATTCCGCCACCAGCACGTCGTCCCGCAGCAGGGCACTGGAGTTGAGCAGTGCGCGCAGGCGCACGTTTTCTGCCTGCAGGGAGGACATCTGGTGGGAGCGGCCCTGCAGTACCAGGTTCTCCCGGCGCAGGCGTTGGTTGTCTTCCAGCAACCGGGCGCGGGACTGGATATGCTCATCGCTCCAGTCACCGATGCGGGTGGGGATGTCAGCCAGCCAGTAAATCGGAGCAGCGACGGTGTCCAGCGCGGCGCGGGTGGTCTCCAGTTGATTGAAACGCAGATCGGCGGTGATCAGTGCGACAACCGCCAGCGTCGCCAGCAACAGGCGCAGGCCGAGGGTGGATTCCTTGACGAATAACGGCTTGATGTCAGTTCCTCAGCGACTTCCGATAAGCGCTCCGGGCCGGACATTCCACGCCTTCACTCACTCCGTGGAGAGCAGGTCTATGGTCCGCCGGTCCATCAGTTCCATGGCCTTGCCACCGCCGCGGGCGACACAGGTCAGGGGGTCTTCCGCCACGATCACCGGCAGCCCGGTCTCTTCAGAGATCAGTCGATCCAGGTCGCGCAACAGGGCACCGCCACCGGTGAGTACGATACCGCTCTCGGCGATATCCGCCGCCAGTTCCGGCGGCGACTGCTCCAGGGCCGTTTTCACTGACTGCACGATAGTGGACAGGGGATCCTGCAGGGATTCGAGGATCTCGTCACTGTTAAGGGTGAAACTGCGGGGTACGCCCTCCGCCAGGTTGCGGCCGCGTACGTCGATCTCACGCAGCTCGCTGCCGGCGAAGGCGCAGCCCACCTGCTCTTTGATCTTCTCCGCGGTGGCATCGCCGATCAGGCTACCGTAGCGACGGCGTACATGGGAGACGATGGCCTCGTCGAAGCGGTCCCCCCCCACGCGAACCGAATCGCGATAGACAATCCCGTTGAGGGAGATGATGGCGATCTCCGTGGTGCCACCCCCCACGTCCACCACCATGCAACCGGTGGCTTCGTCGACGTCGAGACCGGCGCCTATCGCAGCCGCCATCGGCTCTTCGATCAGCCGCACTTCCCGCGCGCCCGCACTGAGAGCCGACTCGCGGATCGCCCGCCGTTCCACCTGGGTGGACATGCAGGGCACGCAAACCAGCACCCGGGGACTGGGGCGAATGAACTTGCTCTCGTGGACCTTGGCGATGAAATGCTGCAGCATTTTCTCGGTCACCTGGAAATCCGCAATCACCCCGTCTTTCAGGGGCCGGATGGCGGTGATGTTACCGGGAGTACGACCCAGCATGCGCTTGGCTTCAGTACCCACAGCTTCGATGGTCTTCTGGCCGTTGTGGATACGGATAGCCACCACCGATGGCTCGTCCAGTACAATTCCCTTGTCACGCACGTAAATCAAAGTGTTAGCCGTACCCAGATCTATGGAGAGATCGTTGGAGAACACTCCGCGCAGTTTCTTCAGCATTAAGTCTTACTACCTTGTGAATACAACGGGGAACTCCGCGTGGGGGAGTCCTGCATGCTTCCCTACCTGCCTGCCAATCCCGGCCGGGATGCGGGGCGGAGACGGATATTTTTTGGGTTGTATTATTCCGGCAACTGTATCAACCGCGGGGATTTTGGGCAAGGCGCAAATGTGATAAGTTTACGCCCCCGCCGCCATTGAGGCGGTATTCTCTCCGGTTTTGACAGCATGGCTATAGAGCAAGACGAAATTGAAAAGATCGCGGAGCTGGCCCGCATCCGCATCGCCGACGACCAGATCGGCCAGGTCACCCAGCGCATCACCGAGATACTCGGTATGGTAGACCAGCTACAGGCCGTGGATACCTCCGACATCGAGCCCATGGCAAATCCTCTGGATGCCACCCAGCAACTGCGGGCGGATGTGGTAACCGAGAGCAACCGCCGCGAGGAGTTCCAGGCCATAGCCCCCGCCGTCGAGAACGGCCTGTACCTGGTACCCAAAGTCATCGATTAAGCGGCCGCCGCCGCATCAGGATTCAATACAATGCACGAAAAATCTGTCGCCCGGTTGATCGCGGGGCTGCGCGAGAAAAGTTTTTCCAGCGTAGAGCTGACCCGCTGCTACCTCGACCGGATCGAGGCGCTGGACGGACAGTACAACAGTTACATCAGCGTCGACCAGAACAGCGCACTGGCGGCCGCCGAGGCGGCGGACCGGCAGCTGGCTGCGGGTGACGCCAGCCCGCTGACCGGCATTCCCGTGGCCCACAAGGATATTTTCTGTACAGCCGGCATGCGCACCAGCTGCGGCTCCCGCATGCTGGACAATTTCGTACCGCCCTATGACGCCACCCTGATACGCCGCTTCAACGAGCAGGGCGCTGTCATACTGGGCAAGACCAACATGGACGAGTTCGCCATGGGCTCCTCCAACGAGAGCAGTTACTACGGCGCGGCACGCAACCCCTGGGACACGGACCGGGTGCCCGGCGGCTCGTCCGGTGGTTCCGCCGCCGCGGTCGCAGCCGGCCTGGCGCCGGCGGCCACCGGCACCGACACCGGCGGCTCCATTCGCCAACCGGCGGCCTTCTGCGGTATCACCGGGCTCAAGCCCACCTACGGTCGCGTATCCCGCCTGGGCATGATCGCCTTCGCCTCCAGCCTGGACCAGGCCGGGCCGATGGCGCACAGCGCAGAGGACTGCGCGCTGTTGCTGAATGCGATGGCCGGCCAGGATCCGCTGGACTCCACCTCCTCGGACCAGGCCACTGAGGATTACACCGCAAGACTGGGTGACTCCCTGGAGGGACTGCGGATCGGCCTGCCGAAGGAGTATTTCGGCGAGGGCCTGGAGGCGGCCACCGGCGAGCGGGTCGACGCCGCCCTGAAGCAGCTGGAGGCGCTGGGTGCCACCCTGGTAGAGGTGTCCCTGCCCAACAGCCACCTGACCATCCCAACCTATTACGTGATTGCCCCGGCCGAGGCCTCCACCAACCTGTCGCGCTTCGACGGGGTGCGCTACGGCCACCGCTGCGCGGACCCGGTGGACCTGCACGACCTGTATACGCGCACCCGGGAAGAGGGTTTCGGGGACGAGGTGAAACGGCGCATCCTGGTGGGCACCTACGCCCTGTCGGCGGGCTACTACGATGCCTACTACAAGAAAGCACAGCAGGTGCGGCGACTGATCAAGCAGGATTTCATGGCCTGTTTCGAACAGGCGGACGTGCTCGCGGGCCCCACCACCCCCGGACCCGCCTTCGCCCTGGGCGCGAAGTCAGACGATCCGGTATCCATGTACCTGGAGGATGTCTACACCCTGGCGGTCAACCTGGCGGGACTGCCGGGGATGTCGGTCCCGGCTGGTTTCGTGGACGACAAACCCGTAGGGCTGCAGCTGATCGGCAGGCACTTCGACGAGGCGCGGCTGCTCAACGTGGCCCACCAGTACCAGCTGGCCACGGACTGGCACCTGCGCCAGTCCCCGGCGATGACAGGGGGGGCAAGCTGATGCAGTGGGAAACGGTAATCGGGCTGGAAGTGCACCTGCAACTGGCCACCCATTCGAAGATCTTCTCCGGCTCGCCCACCACGTTCGGCGCGGAACCGAACACCCAGGCCAATGCCGTGGACCTGGGCATGCCGGGCATGTTGCCGGTGCTGAATGAGCAGGCGGTACGCTACGCGGTGATGTTCGGCCTCGGCATCGAGGCCGAGATCGGCAAGCGCTCGGTATTCGACCGCAAGAACTATTTCTACCCTGACCTGCCCAAGGGCTACCAGATCAGCCAGTTCCAGTACCCGATCGTCGGCCGCGGCCATTTCGAGATCCAGCTGGAGGATGGCAGCACCCGGGAGATCGGCATTACACGGGCACATCTGGAAGAGGACGCGGGCAAGTCACTGCACGAGGACTTCCACGGCCAGAGTGGCATCGACCTCAACCGGGCCGGCACGCCGCTGCTGGAGATCGTCTCGGAACCCGACATCCGCAGCGCCGCGGAAGCCGTGGCCTACCTCAAGGCCCTGCACAGCCTGGTGACTTACCTGGGCATTTCGGATGGCAATATGGCCGAGGGCTCCATGCGCTGCGACATCAATATCTCCCTGCGGCCGACAGGCTCCGACACCCTGGGCACCCGCGCGGAAATCAAGAACGTCAACTCCTTCCGATTCGTGGAGAAGGCGATACACCACGAGTTCGAACGCCAGGCTGACATCCTGGAGGATGGCGGCAAGGTGGTGCAGGAAACCCGCCTGTACGACGCTGACCGGGACGAGACCCGCTCCATGCGCAGCAAGGAAGTGGCCAACGACTACCGCTACTTCCCGGAACCGGACCTGCTGCCGGTGGTGATCGACGACGGCTACATAGAGGCGATCAGGAGTGAATTGCCGGAACTGCCCACGGACAAGCGCCGCCGCTTTATGGACCAGTACGGCCTGGGCGCCTACGACGCCGGCGTACTGGTGGACAACCGCGAACTGGCAGACTATTACGAGGCGGTCGTCGCCGCCTGCGGCGACGCCAAGATAGCCGCCAACTGGGTGCAGGTGGAGCTGCTGGGCCAGCTCAACAAAAACGAACTGGAGATCGGCGCCAGCCCGGTTTCGGCGGAAGCCCTGGGCGGACTGATCCAGCGCATCCTGGATAACAGTATCTCGGGCAAGATTGCCAAGCAGGTGTTCGAGGCGATGTGGCAGGGCGAGGGCGGCGCGGATGAGATCATCGAGGCCCGCGGCCTGAAGCAGGTGAGTGACAGTGGCGAGTTGGAAGCGATGGTCGACGAGGTGATCGCGGGCAGCGCGGCCCAGGTGGAGCAGTACCTGGCGGCGGACGACGCGAAGCGCAAGAAGCTGGTAGGCTATTTTGTGGGCCAGGTGATGAAGCTGTCGAAGGGCCAGGCGAACCCGCAGATGGTGAACCAGTTGCTGGCGGAAAAGTTGAAGTGAGGATGTTGGGATGAGGAAGGATAAGGAAAAGGTACTTGACGAGGTCTGGACGGAGGACCACGTAAAAAGCTTCCTGGACGTACGTCCCCACGATGGCTCGGACGAGGACTTCTACATGCTCCTCAAGGCCTACCAGAGTATGCGCGCCTCGGACTTCGAACTGTTCGTTCAGTTCTTTTGTGGCGAAAACCGCAATCTCAACGCTAC
>JAACFI010000516.1 GCA_009937575.1 Haliea sp. | reverse complement strand
ATTATTGATAAGACAATAATCCGCCTGCATTGAACCATTCTGGGTTATGTGAATAACGAGATCGCTCTGACTCGACGGTGTTCTGAACAACGGTCATGAATATCAGGAAGTATCGTGAAGCGGACTGGAGCCAGGTCTGGCGAATGATCGAGCCCGTGTTTCGCGCCGGAGAGACCTATGCGTTCTCGCCGGAGATCACCGAACGGGAGGCCCATACAATCTGGGTGGAGTCGCCTCAGGAAACATATGTTGCGACAGGCCCGGATCAACGGGTCCTGGGCACCTACTATATCAAGCCAAACCAGCCCGCACTTGGTGCGCATGTCTGCAACTGCGGCTACATCGTTGCAAAGAGGGCCAGGGGTAGGGGTGTGGCCTCGAAGATGTGTGAGCACTCGCAGCAGCAGGCGGTGAACTTGGGGTTCCGTGCCATGCAGTACAACCTCGTAGTGTCCACCAACGAAGGGGCAATCCGGCTATGGAAGAGGCTGGGCTTTCATGTCGCAGGCACATTACCCAATGCTTTTTGCAGCAGCAGTGCCGGTTACGTTGACGCGCTTGTCATGTACAAGGAACTGGAGGTCAGATAATGGCTGCGGAAACGTGCAGTGTTTTGCGCCCTGCGTCTTCTCGCTAATGTCGCTGGCCGGTGCGCTTGTTTTGTCTGGCAAGGCATTGTTCGATATCGGCTTCGCTTCGAATGGGCAGGGGGTTTTCGTGCATCCCTTGGTACTGTCCTGCTGGTTTTCGCGCTGGTCGTGTATCCGGCCTGGTCCTGGTATTCAGGGCATAATAACCCGGCTATACGGACCTTTGGTCTGCGGTGCCCGACCACCATATACAACATTTGCTCGCTGGCCTTCGCAGTGGCGACGTCTCCGCGCAGCCCGCTAGTGATTCCGGTGCTGTGTTGCCTTGTTGGCGCCCAGGCTGCTTTCATGCTGAGCGTACGTCAGGATCTCGAGCTTGTCGTCGCCCCCTTGGCAGGACTGGTCTTGCTGATCCGACCGGGGCTGTGCGCATCACCGGACAATGTCGTGCCATGAAGCTTGCGGCCAGCGATCGTTCGAATGTGAGCCCCGGCGCGCCGCAGCCGGCAGAATACCGCGTACCTATAACATCAGGGAGACCGTTAAGTTGGCCTACTACATCGTAAAGCTGATCATAACCGCGTTCTTGATCGTGGTAATCTCCGAGTTGTCGAAACGGAGTTCCTTCATTGGCGCGCTGTTGGCGTCGGCGCCCGTGGTCTCGGTCCTTGCCATGGTATGGCTGTATGTCGATACCAGGGACCCGTCCAAGGTCACCGCCCTTTCCAACAGCATCTTCTGGCTGGTACTGCCTTCCCTGGCCCTGTTTATCACTCTACCGCTGTTGCTAAAAGGCGGAGTGAATTTCTACCTGAGCCTGTGCATCGGTATCGGTATCACAGTGCTATGCTATTGGCTGATGGTGGCAATGCTGGGGCATTACGGCGTGAAACTTTGAGGGGCTTTGCGATGACCCCGATCAGACGGGGCCGGCGGCATTCGGCTCGCGTCAGGCAGGCACGATCGGCCGCATGCCCGCCGCCGGGCGGGGTGATTAATGAGGGTAGTGTCTCCATAAGGTTCTCGGTATAGCGCATGGCCTGTTATCGCGTTTCAATTCCCTGCATCGCCCTGCCGCCGGTTTTCGACAAGAACGCGTCGCATTTCGGTCGGAGCTTCTTCCGCGGATGGCATCATCGATCGGCGTCCCGGTGATTCTGGTGTTGCTGTTGATCGATGTTCTGCCGCATTCGCTGGAAGCTCACGATGCACACATCGATTGCCCAACAGTTCGTATCGCGACCATGGGAACACCGCCCAAGCCCTTGACCGGCTCCGGCATCTGGCTGTATTGCCTGTTCATTTCGTGAAATCACCGTTCAAACATATGCCCGGTTCAAGCTGGATAAGGATAAAACACGACGTCATCATCAATGGTCTGCGGCTCAGTGCGCGAATTATCTGCTCGACTCAGGCTCTGGCAGCCGTGGCGGAGAGGTGATACGGCGATTGCTTTGGAGGAATTTTCTACTTGCTACGGCACTGTTCTTTGGCTGGCTCGTGATCGACAGCGCCAGTTCCATCCTTTTCAGCAGCCCTCTTGAAGGGGTGTACTACCCTCTCACCAGTGGGCGCTTGAAGCACGTGCCGTCCGACTGGACAAACAAGTCAACTTACGCAGCCGGTGCGTATCTGGCGATCTTTGGCGTGACGTGGATCCTGTTCATTAGATTAGCAGGCCTATACGCGGGATGCCGGCTCGCTGCACTGGTGACATCTTTCCTGATGCTGCCGTTCTGGTTCGTTTCATGGGTGACCATGGATATGTACGACCTCAGCCTGAATGGGTGGTGGCTGGCGAGCATGATCTATGCAAATGTATCGTTTTTCCTGTTTGGGTTTCTCGGCAGGGGGACCCTCAAGGATCTACGCTTCTAACGTCACGCCGGGTGATTCAGGTCAAAGCGAATGCACCGGGCCGGGGGCGTAGACCGTTCCCACCGGGAGCCTTTGGAGAGACCGCCTTGTCCGGGAGCACATGGTACCGTTTACCCCCCTGCATAGGGGACCGGGAATTCTGGCCAAGGCCCTGCTCCGAGGCAGCTTTAGACTCATGGTCTTCGGCTGGGCCCAGATCATGATGGATATTCAACCCCTGATCGCCATCATCACCGGGGAAGGGACGCTGCACGGCTTCA
>JAACFI010000144.1 GCA_009937575.1 Haliea sp. | reverse complement strand
GTAAGCCCGTATAATACGCGCCCGATCAGACGCAACCGTTTATGGCCTCTATGAAATTCGTTGTCAAGTATTTCTCGGAAATCACCATCAAGAGCAAGCCGGTTCGCCGCCGGTTTGTCGGCCAGTTGGTGGACAACCTGCGGGCACTGCTGCGCGAAACCGACCCCGACGTGGTGGTGCAGCGGAATTGGGACAAGCTGCAGATCGAAACCCGCCTGGAGGATCCGGTTTTACTTGCGCGAATGGTAGAGGGCATGCGCAACGCCCCCGGTATCACCTACATCCTGCAGGTAGTGGAGCACCCTTTGCCGGACCTGGAGGATATTGTCGAGTACGTACTGCCTGTCTATGAGCAACAGCTCGAGGGCCGAAACTTCGCCGTTCGCTGCAAGCGCAGCGGCCAACACGAGTTCACCTCGGTTGACGTGGAACGCGTGGTGGGAGGTGCCCTGCTGGCCCGGACCGCAGCCGCGGGAGTTCGGCTGAAAAACCCGGAAGTGACGGTCGATCTTGAAATCAGCAAGAAAACCCTGTTTGTGATTACTCACCGGCACCGCGGCCTGGGGGGGTACCCCATCGGGAGCATCGACCCGGTGTTGTCGCTGATTTCCGGTGGCTTCGACTCTCCGGTAGCCAGCTACCTGACCATGAAACGAGGCATGCGCACCCACTTCCTGTTCTTCAACCTCGGTGGGCGCGACCACGAAATCGGGGTCAAGGAAGTTGCTCTGTACCTGTGGCAAAAGTACGGCTGCAACCAGCGAGTACTGTTCATCAGTGTGCCCTTTGAAGAGGTGGTAGCGGAATTGCTGGGCAAGGTGCAGGACAGCCAGATGGGGGTAATCCTCAAGCGCATGATGTTGCGGGTTGGTGAACGCCTGGCCAGTGAGCTGGAAGTGGACGCGCTGGTCACCGGTGAGAGCGTGGCACAGGTGAGCAGCCAGACCCTGCGCAACCTGGCGGTGATCGACGAGGTGACTGATACCCTGGTGCTGCGCCCCCTGGTCGCCACCGACAAGGAGGATATCGTGCGTATGGCGGCGGCCATCGGCACCCAGGAGTTTGCCGCCAATATGCCGGAGTACTGCGGCGTGATCTCTGTGAATCCCACTACCCGGGCGAAACTGGACCGGGTGCGGGCCCAGGAACAGAATTTCGACATGGGCATTCTCGACCGCGCCGTTGCCAGCTGTCGCAGGACCCGCATTGACCAGTTGGCGGAGGAGGAGCTGCAGCGTGTGGACGTGGAAGTGCTGTCGATTCCGCTGGCAGAGGCGACCATCTTAGATATTCGCCATCCCGATGAGGAGGAGTTGGCACCCCTGCAGGTCCACGTGCCGGTGGAAAAAATTCCCTTTTACGAACTGCACCGTCGCGCAGCGGAACTGAAACCCGGCCAGACCTACATGCTTTACTGCGGAAAGGGCGTCATGAGCCGCCTGCACGCCAGCCATCTGCTGGAATCCGGCGAACTGGATGTAAAGGTCTATGCTCCGTAGGGCTGAGCGTGCCGCTGTTTTTCGGGCAATTTATCCGGCCTCTACTCTCCCCCTGCAGGTGGTCGAATAAATTCGACCCTACGGGTATAATCCGCGGCCTTTTCATCGGCCCCGCGGCCAAGAGGAATTCCCTTGATCGATAAACTGCGCAATATTGCCATCATTGCCCACGTTGACCACGGCAAGACCACCCTGGTGGATTGCCTGTTGCAGCAGTCCGGTACTCTGGACCGACGCTCTGAGGGCGCCGAACGGATCATGGATTCCAACGACCAGGAGCGGGAGCGGGGAATCACCATCCTGGCCAAGAACACGGCGATCGAGTGGAATGATTTCCGTATAAACATCGTGGACACCCCCGGGCACGCTGACTTTGGCGGCGAGGTGGAAAGGGTACTCTCCATGGTGGACTCGGTACTGCTACTGGTAGACGCGGTGGATGGCCCCATGCCCCAGACCCGTTTTGTTACTTCCAAGGCCTTTGAGCAGGGATTGAACCCCATCGTGGTGGTCAACAAGGTCGATCGTCCGGGCGCCCGCCCGGACTGGGTGGTGGACCAGGTCTTCGACCTGTTCGACCGGCTGGGCGCGACTGAGGAGCAGTTGGACTTCCCGGTGATCTACGCTTCCGCCATTCAGGGTATTGCCGGGCTGGATCACGAGGACATGTCCGCCGACATGCAACCCCTTTTCGAGACCATCATCGAGCAGGTGCCCGCCCCCACGGTGAATTCCGACGGTCCCGTGCAGATGCAGATCAGCGCTCTGGACTACAACAGTTACGTGGGTGTTATCGGTGTGGGCCGCATTACCCGGGGCATACTGGCCCCCAATACACCGGTAGTCGTGGTGGATGCGGAGGGCGGCACCCGCAAGGGCCGGGTGCTGCAGGTCATGGGTTACCTGGGCCTGGAGCGGGTGGATGTGGAATCCGCCGAGGCGGGAGACATCGTCTGTATTACCGGTATCGAGGGCTTGAATATCTCGGATACCCTTTGTGACCCGGATCACCTGGAGGCCCTGCCACCCCTGTCAGTGGACGAGCCAACTGTGAGCATGACCTTCCAGGTCAACGACTCACCCTTCGCGGGACTGGAGGGCAAGTTCGTCACCTCGCGCAATATCAAGGAACGCCTGGAGCGAGAGCTGATACACAACGTCGCCCTGCGGGTGGAGCCTGGTGACAGCGCCGACAAGTTCAAGGTGTCGGGACGCGGTGAGCTGCACCTCTCAGTGCTGATTGAAACCATGCGCAGGGAGGGTTTTGAGCTGGGGGTATCGCGCCCGGAAGTGATTCAGAAAGAGGTCGACGGGGAGTTGCAGGAGCCCTATGAGCAGCTGGTGGTCGATTGCGAGGAGCAGCACCAGGGCTCGGTGATGGAGGAGCTGGGCCAACGCCGGGCGGAGCTGGAGGACATGGTGCCCGATGGCAAGGGGCGGGTGCGCCTGCAATTCATCATTCCCGCCCGCGGCCTGATCGGCTTCCGTTCCCTGTTCCTGACCCTGACTTCCGGTGGCGGCATCATGACCCACGTGTTCGACCACTACGGGCCAGTGAAAAATGCCGAGATCATCCACCGTACCAACGGGGTGCTGGTGTCCATGGTTAAGGGCAAGACCCTGGCCTATTCGCTGTTCAACCTGCAGGAGCGTGGGCGACTGTTCATCGACCCTAATGTTGATGTCTACGAGGGCCAGATTGTCGGCCTGCACAGCCGGGGCAATGACCTTGTCGTCAACCCGACCAAGGCCAAGCAGCTCACCAATATCCGCGCCGCCGGCACCGATGAGGCGCTGATTCTCACACCCCCGGTGCGTCATAGCCTGGAACAGGCGCTGGAGTTCATCGAGGACGATGAGTTGGTGGAGGTCACCCCCGAAAGTATTCGCCTGCGCAAGAAACTGTTGCTGGAACACGAGCGCAAGCGGGCCAGCCGCGGCTGATTCGGGCGTCAGGGCATGCGGGCACTGCTGCAGCGAGTCAGTCACGCCAGCGTCCAGGTAGAGGGCGAGCTGGTGGGCGAAATAGGGCGGGGCCTGCTGGTGCTGCTGGGCCTGGACAAGGGCGATGACCAGGCCGCGGCGGATCGCATGCTCGACAAACTGCTGGCCTACCGTGTATTCCCCGACGAGCAGGGGCGGATGAACTGCAATGTCGCCGAGATTGGCGGGGGTGTGTTGCTGGTGTCCCAGTTCACCCTGTCAGCGGATACCCGCAAGGGCCTGCGCCCCAGTTTTTCCTCCGCCATGCCCCCCGCCGAGGCAGAGTCACTCTACCGATATATGCTGCGCAGCCTCGAGGATCGCCACGCCCCCGTGGCTGCCGGGTCGTTCGGGGCGGCCATGCAGGTGAGCCTGACCAACGACGGGCCGGTCACCTTCCTGCTGGAGGTTTGATTCAGTCTGTCCCCCGCGACGGCGAACGATAGACCATCTGTTGGTGCATGATGCCGTCCTCGTCGTATTCGTCGCCCACCGGGTCGAAGCCGAGCTCACTGTAGAACTTGCTCAGGTAGGCCTGGGCATTGATGCGAATTCCCGATTCGGGCCACCGCGCCAGATTGTGTTCGACACCGAGCCTGACCAGGTCGCGGCCGAGGCCGGTGCCCCGGGCCCCGGGGGCGACCACGATACGGCCGATGGAGCTCTCGCTGAAGCTCAGGCCCGGCCGCAGGCAGCGCTGGTAGGCCCTGAGCGTACCGCCTTCCCAGCACAGCATGTGAGTAGCCAGCTGGTCCAGGTTGTCCAGGTCCTGGTAAATGCAAGCCTGCTCCACCACGAAAACTTCCTGGCGCAGTTGCAACAGGGTGTACAGGGTGTCATTGCACAATTGTGCGAAGTCTGCGGTCTGCCAGCGATAGGGCATGGAGTCCCCCAAAATCTTGTCCGCAAGCGTTCTCCCTCGGCGGATTAGTTGCTACTATAGGCCGGAAATAGCTGCACGCAAAGCGCCCGGTGGTCGTTTGGCGGCGGTATAACAAGTAAACAGCAGCAGGGGCCGCGCGCCTCCTGCTCGAGCCGGACAGGGGTCTGCCGATGTTAGCTAACGCTGAACTCGCGCAAGATTATTCGATATTGAATCAACATTACCAGCAGCTGGTCCGTAGCCTGCTGGATGCGGTGGCCATGCCCGGAATCACCTTCGAGGTAGAGGCAACTGAAAAGGGCAATTTCCGCGGTTATGACGGTTCGCAGATCTACGTGGTCCAGAGCGGCTCGATAACCACCCGATACCAGGACAAGATGGTTTATACACTGGAAGAGGGGGATATGCTGTTGCCGGATATTGTGGGCATGGCGGATGAGGACATCGCCGTCTTCTATGGCAGTGAGGCCGGCGCCAGCCTGGTCGGTTACCCGGCCCTTGAATTCATGCACCGGGTCTTCACCGAGCCTGCGGTGACCAAGATGTGGACCCGCATGCTGGTCACCTACTCCGGTATGATGTTGCGGATCACCGCCGCCAATGTGTCGGGAGATACGACGGCTACTCCCGGCTACGAGATCTACGAACCGGGTGAGGTGATCATTCATCAGGGTGAGAGGGCCGACTACGTCTTCAATATGTCCTCCGGCACCGCCGAGGTGCTGGTTGATGACGTCGCGGTGGGGCGCATTGGTGAGGGTGAGATTTTTGGCGCCATGGCCGCCCTGACCCACGCCGATCGCAGTGCCACCGTGCGGGCGAAAACCGAGTGCTCGGTGGTGAAGGTACCCAAGGACCAGTTTACCGAGCTTATCAAGAGCAACCCGGCCACCATTCACAGCCTGCTGGTCGATATGGCAAATTCCATCGTCAATCTCAACGAGCAGTTGGTTGGCTTACGTGGCAACCAGAACATCAATTGACCTTGCGAATACTGCCGGGACCGCTTTCACGGCTCGGCCCAGGCCGGCACCTATTTCACCTTTAGCAGCACACAGGCCAGCGTTACATGTCTGATATTCTCGAAATCGATAACGACGGCATCGAACAGGTGTCCCTCAAGCAGTACACCGAGAAGGCCTACCTGGACTACTCCATGTATGTCATTCTCGATCGCGCCCTGCCCCATGTGGGCGACGGGCTGAAACCGGTACAGCGGCGTATCGTCTACGCTATGAGCGAACTGGGGCTCAAGGCCTCGGCAAAGTTCAAGAAGTCCGCCCGCACGGTGGGCGACGTGATCGGTAAATTCCATCCCCACGGTGACAGCGCCGCCTACGAGGCCATGGTACTGATGGCCCAGGATTTCAGTTACCGCTATCCCCTGGTAGACGGCCAGGGCAACTGGGGTTCCCCGGACGATCCCAAGTCCTTTGCCGCCATGCGCTACACCGAATCGCGGCTGACCGCCTATGCGGAGGTGCTGCTGGGTGAACTTGGCCAGGGCACGGTGGACTGGATTCCCAATTTCGACGGCACCCTGGAAGAACCCTCGGTGCTGCCGGCGCAGGTTCCCAATGTGTTGTTGAACGGCACCACCGGGATTGCCGTGGGCATGGCCACCGATGTCCCGCCCCACAACCTGCGGGAAGTGGTTTCTGCGGCAGTGCGATTATTGGAGGCACCGAAGTCCACGGTGACGGAGCTGTGCGAGCATGTACAGGCGCCAGACTTCCCTACACAGGCGGAGATCATCACGCCCCGGGAGGAGATTCTTGCCATGTACGAAACCGGCCGCGGCGCCCTGCGCATGCGCGCCGTGTGGGAGAAGGAAGGCGGCGACCTGGTGATCAACGCGCTGCCTTACCAGGTATCCGGTTCCAAGGTGCTGGAGCAGATCGCCCAGCAGATGCAGGCGAAGAAATTGCCCATGGTGGCGGACCTGCGGGATGAATCCGACCATGAAAACCCCACCCGCCTGGTGATCGTGCCGAGGTCCAACCGGGTGGACCAGGAGGCAGTGATGAGCCACCTGTTCGCCACCACCGACCTGGAGCGCAGTTACCGGGTCAACCTGAACATGATCGGCATCGATGGCCGGCCCGGGGTCAAGGGCCTGGACCGTATTCTCAAGGAGTGGTTAAAGTTCCGCACCGACACCGTGCGCCGGCGCCTGGAGTACCGGTTGGAGCGGGTCCTGAAGAGGCTGCACATCCTGGAGGGTTACCTGGTCGCTTTCCTCAATATCGACGAGGTGATCCACATCATCCGCACGGAGGACAAGCCCAAACCCGCGTTGATGGAGCGTTTCGGGATCACCGACGTGCAGGCGGAGGCCATCCTGGAGTTGAAGCTGCGCAACCTCGCCAAGCTGGAAGAGGTGAAAATCCGTGGCGAGCAGGATGACCTGGAGCAGGAGCGCGATCAACTGCAGAAGATCCTCGGCAGCGCAGCCCGCCTCAAGACCCTGATCAAGAAAGAATTGCTCGCCGTGGCGGAACAGTATGGCGACGATCGCCGCTCGCCCCTGGTTTCACGCGAAGAGGCGAGGGCTTTCAGCGACCTGGAGCTGATGACCGCCGACCCCATCTCTGTGGTGCTGTCGGAGAAAGGCTGGATCCGGGCCGCCAAGGGGCACGATATCGATCCGGCATCCCTCAGCTACAAGTCGGGGGACAGCTACAAGATGGCGGTGCGCGGGCGCAGCAATCAGCCCACGGTGATCCTCGATTCGACTGGCCGTGCGTACACGGTACCCTCCCACAACCTGCCTTCCGCACGGGGACAGGGAGAGCCGGTAACCGGACGCATCAACCCGCCCTCAGGAGCTACCTTCGAGGGCATGATGATGGGGGCCGAGGACAGTCTCTACCTGTTGGCCAGCGACGCGGGATACGGGTTTGTCGCCAAACTGGGAGACCTGCAGACCAAGAATCGCTCCGGAAAGGCCGCGCTCACCCTGCCGAAGGGCGGGCGCGTATTGCAGCCCGCCCCGATTGGCGAGGTGGAGGGTGCCTGGGTTGCCGCGGTGTCCAACGAGGGGCGCCTGCTGGTGTTCCCGCTTGCAGACCTGCCCCAGCTGGCCCGGGGCAAGGGCAACAAGATCATCGGCATTCCCGGCGCACGGGTGCAGAGCCGGGAGGAGTTCGTGATCGCAGTGCAGGTGCTCGGAGAATCGGACAGCCTGGTGGTCTACGCTGGCAAGCGGCATATCAGCCTCAAGTTCTCCGAGCTGGAACACTACCGTGGCGAGCGCGGCAGACGGGGTAATAAATTGCCTCGCGGCTTCCAGAAGGTCGACAGTATGCAGGTCGAAGGCAAGCCCTGAAACCTAGCGACCCCCCGGGTCAGCCAGTCGTTTCAGTATCAGCCTCAGCTGGCGTTCCAGCAGGTCCCGGTAGGGGCCCTCGAACTCCTCGAGCATGGCGTAGTCCATCACTTCCGTCGCCTGGGTTTGCAGGCGGCCCTCGACGTCTACATCCTCGCAGACCAGGGGAGAGAGCAGGATCTTGGGCGGCTTGCTGGCACAGATGGTCTGCAGCTCGTCCAGAGTGTGCTGCATGTACAGCCCCGGGTAGATATCGGTGCTGTCCCCTACACCCAGTTCGCTCTGGGAAATCGCCATTGCGATGGACAGTGACAGTGACATTTGCTGTTCCAGTTCCCGGGCCACCGCCTGTGCCAACCACGCGCAGGAGGCGGCGCGAAACGCCGCACTCCCGGCATTGTTATGGCCACTGAAGAACACCGCCAGCCCGAATTGCCGGGTAACCCGCAATTCCCCGCCATAGAAGCCGGCCGCGGCGTAAACAAGCTGATGCAAGCGGTCGGTGTAGCGGTGCAGGGAGTGCTCATCAAGGGTGTCCACGTAGTCGACCAGGCTGGTGAGATGCAGGTACAGCACCGCGGTGTGGCGGTAATTTTCTTCCTTCGGGCCGGCGTCACTGCGGGTACGCAGCAGGTCCATAGGCAGTGCTTCGATCCGCTTCCGCAGCAGATTGACTTCGTTTACCGGTCGGCGCTGATCCTCTTCCTCCAGGGCAATTACCCTGGCCAATGCAGCCAGGCGTGTGGCCACCCGTTGGCCCAGATGGCGGCTCGCGCCGTACACCGCCAGGCTTAACAGAACAGCCAGGCCGAGCAGGCTGAGGATAAAGCGTAGCTGGGCCGCCCGGGCCTGGTCGCCACTGATGGTGATCACTACCCGCCCTGCCACGTCTGACGCTATGCGGACCGGCGCACTGTATTGCCTGAGTTGTTTGCCCAACGCCTGTCCGGCCTGGCCCAGCGCCTTGCCCTCGATATCGAATATAGCCACTTCTTCTGCCGAGGATGTCTCGACGAAGCGCTGCAGCGAGGCGGACACACTGAGCAGGTCGCCGCTTTCCAGGGCGGTACTGATCCGGCGGGCAATCTGGTGAGCCAGGGCAGTGCCGTATTCTTCCTGCTGTTGTTCCTGCATGTGGCGGCTGGAGATGGCGCCCAGGGTTACCAGTGCGAGGCTGACCAGCAGGCAGAAGCCCGCCGTTACGAGGGCCAGTTGCTGGCTGATGCCGGTGTTCTCGATACGGCTGTTCACGCGGGGGAGGAGTACTTATCGTGCCGGGACCGGGGCAGTATAAACCAGGAGCGCCGGCAAATGACGAATTTGTGCGCGGGCGCCTTGAATATTTTCTTTTGTCGCTGCCCCGACCGCCTGGCGCACGCTTTCCAGTGCTTACCGGTAGCGGGTAGAATAGCGCCTTTCCAGATCTCCCGGGATTCTTTCCGTGACCGACATTCAGCTCATTACTTTTTCCGGTGAAGACCAGGGCGGGCTCACGGCTGGCATTACCGCCATACTGGCCGGTCACGGCGTGAATGTGCTGGACATCGGCCAGGCGGTGATCCACGCCACGTTGTCTATGGGAGTATTGGTGGAAATTCCCGCGGACTGTGACCGCGAGGCCCTGTCTGCCGCGCTGCAATCTTATGCCAGCGAGCGCTCCATGCGGGTACGCATCGGAGATGTGAGCCCTGAAAGTTACCGGCAGTGGGTCGATGGGCAGGGGCGGGCGCGCTATATCATTACCCTGCTGGCCCGCAAGATCACTGCTGATCAACTGGCCCGGGTGACCGAGGTAGTGTCCCGCTACGACCTGAATATCGACGGCATAAACCGCCTTTCAGGCCGAATTCCCCTGGGTGAACTGCCGGCCCTCAGCAAAGCCTGTGTAGAGTTCACGGTGCGTGGGGAACTGCCGGATTCCAGTGCCTTCCGCGAAGACCTGCTCGAAGTGGCCGGGGCGCTGGATGTGGATCTCGCTTTCCAGCAGGACAATATGTATCGCCGCAACCGCCGCCTGGTGGCCTTCGATATGGACTCAACCCTGATAGAGGCGGAGGTCATCGACGAACTGGCAGCGGCAGCAGGCGTTGGCGAACAGGTGAGTGCAATCACCGAGCGGGCGATGCGCGGCGAGCTGGATTTCAGTGAGAGTTTCCGTGCCCGGGTTGCCCTTTTGCAGGGGCTGGAGGAGTCCGCTCTGGAACAGGTGGCCTCGCGCCTGAAAATCACCGAGGGAGCCGAGCACCTGATCGGCACTTTACATACCCTGGGATACAAAACGGCCATCCTTTCAGGAGGGTTTACCTATTTCGCCCGGCACCTGCAGGCCAGACTGGGTATCGACTACATTTATGCCAACGAACTGGATATCGTCGATGGCAAGGTGACCGGCAAGGTCGTCGGCGGCATCGTGGATGGCGCTCGCAAGGCGGAATTACTGCGTCAACTGGCCCGGGATGAAGGGGTAGACCTGCAGCAGGTAATCGCGGTCGGTGACGGCGCTAACGACCTGCCCATGCTGAGTATCGCCGGCCTGGGCATCGCCTTTCGGGCCAAGCCGTTGGTGCAGCAATCCGCCGAACAATCCATATCCACCCTGGGGCTGGATGCCATTCTCTATCTGCTGGGATTTTCAGATAAACACCAGGGACCGGCTTGATTTTTCAAGCGCGGACTAGATCTTGCTCCACAGGGAGTCGTAGGGTGAGTGGTGCTCGCCATACATGCCCTCGCCCAGGACCTCACCCAGCTGCTTGATGTAGCGAAAATCGAACTGGGCGAAGCTGCCAGTGATAGTGACCAGCCTTTGCAATTGGATGAAGTACTCTTCGTTTTCCCGTACCAGGTTTATTTTCTGGCCCTCTCGAAAGCCCGCCCGGGGTGTGATCAGGGTGTGGGGTTGTCCCACCAGCTTGATTTCGGGTAGCAGCAGGACACGCATGGGAGCGGTTTTTTTACCGGTCTTGCGATGTATCTGGGCGCCATAGGGCTTGGCCCGGGGGCTGAGCAATTCCAGCCCGACCAGAGTTTTGGTGCTTTCCAATTGATTTACCCAGCGAATAACTGCGACCACCCAGTCCTGGCCTTTCCCCTCCTTGACGCTGACGATATCCCCTGTGCGGGTGTCGCCTGGGAGGTCGGCACTCCACTCAAGGCAGTAGCCGCCGGGACTGGCGTCGGTCAGCTGTACCTTGAAAATCGGGTAGCGCTCCTCGGGGCTGAGCTGT
>JAACFI010000515.1 GCA_009937575.1 Haliea sp. | reverse complement strand
AACGTGTACCCTCGCGAGGTGGAGGAATTTCTCTACACTCACCCGGCGATACTGGAGGCCCAGGTATTCGGGATCCCGCACGAAAAGTACGGTGAGGAAGTCTGCGCCTGGATTCAGTTGCAGGAGGGCCAGGAACTCAGCGAGGAGGAACTGCGCGATTTTTGCCGTGATCGTATTACCCATTTCAAGATTCCCAGCCAGATCCGCTTCGTCGGCGAGTTCCCGATGACCGTGACCGGCAAAATCCAGAAGTTCCTGATGCGTGATGCCATGGCGGAGGAACTGGGGCGCTAGCTCACCAGGCGAGAACCCGGCCCTCTGCCGCCCCGGCAGGGATCTGCTAGTCTTCAGGTATGGATTGCGACCAGAAAGCCCTTGAGTGCCTGTATGACCCCTTGTCCTTCGAACAGGGGGTGCCCCTGGACGAGTTGGCGGAATTACGCCGCGATGCGGCGCTCATCCGGGTAGAGGAGCACACCCTCCCACAGTGGCCGGGGGGCGAGGGATTCTGGCTGGTACTGCGCCACGCGGAGTGCATGCAGGTCCTGAAAAATGCCTCGGTATACTCCTCCCATCTCGGCGGCACCCAGTTGCGCGACCCGGCGACGCCGGACGACCTGGCCTATGTGCAGAAGATGATGCTCAACATGGACCCGCCGGAGCACACCCGCCTGCGGCGATTGCTGATCAACGCCTTTACTTCAAAGGCGGTGGCCCAACTGGAGACACAGATCGAACACCATGCAAAATCCATTATCGACCGCGTTATAGACGGCAGGGTCCAGGGCGAGTGTGATTTCGTCAAGGATATCGCCTCGGACATGCCCCTGCTCTGCCTGGCGGACATTTTCGGCCTACCCCAGGAGGATCGCTACCTGATGTTCGATTGGGCCAACCGGGTGATCGGCTACCAGGATCCGGACTACAAGTCCTCCAGCGCTTTTGATCGGGACAGGGGCAGCGATATCGCCCGGGAAGCGCTCAAGCGGCGGCCTGAACCGGACGAACAGGGCAATATGCCGGATCCCAGGACCCGGGGCGGAATGGAAGACCTCTACGCCTACGCCCATCTTCTGGCGGAGTACAAGCGACGACAGCCTGGAGATGACGTCGTATCGATCCTCCTTGCACAGGTCGACGACGAGGCAGGCCGGGTCAGTATCGAGGAATTCGAGAACATGTTCTGGCTGTTTGCCGTGGCAGGCAATGAGACCCTGCGCAACGGCATCCCGGGGGGCATGATCGCCCTGCTGGAGCATCCCCAGGCCTGGCGGGCCATCCAGGCGCAACCCGAACTCGTTCCCGGTGCCGTCGAGGAGATGCTGCGCTGGTGGACGCCAGTGATGGTCTTTCGCCGCACCGCCAGTTGCGACACTGAACTGGCGGGAAGCCGCATCGGCGCCGGCGACAAGGTCGTGGTCTCCTTCCTGTCGGCGAATTACGATGAGCGAGTATTCAGTAACCCGATGGATTTTGACATCCGGCGGGAACCCAACGACCACCTCAGCTTCGGATACGGCCCGCATTTCTGCCTGGGCGCGCAACTTGCGGTGGCCCAGATGCGCGCCATCTTTGGCGAACTGGCCAGGCGTTTTGAAAGTATCGAGGCAACCGCCCCGCCCCGCTACCTTCGTTCGAACTTCCAGCGCGGTGTAAAGTCACTGCCAATCCGCTGGCGCGCACGGGCCAAGGGCGCTTAATCCACAGCCGCGCTATACTCCGCAAGATCGTAAAAGCGAATCGACACTGCCGACATGTCCGAAAACCTCAGCCTGGAAACCTTCCTCCCTTACCGCTGCGTCACCCTGGCGGAACGTATCAGCACCTCCCTTTCCCGCATCTACGCGGAGCAGTTTGGCGTCAATGTTGCCGAATGGCGAATTCTGAGCGTTCTCGCGGAGCATGACAGGTTACAAGCGCGCGACGTGGCGCTTATCATCAGGATGGATAAGGTCAAGGTGTCCCGCGCTGTCGCTTCCCTGGTGGAACGAAAATTGTTGCTGCGCACGGCCAGTAAGGAAGATGGACGCGCCTCTGACCTGCGGCTGAGTGCATCCGGCAGGCGCCTGTACGGGGAGATCGTACCCAGGGCGCTGCAGTGGGAGAAACTACTGGTGCAACCTCTCTCTGCAGGCGAACAGGAAGCCCTGTTCAAGCTGTTGGATAAACTGGATACACGAGTCGCGGCCCTCGAAACCGAGCCCTGACGGCCGCCATAGAAATTATTAGTTTCATTTGTAACTATATTTAAACTTCGCTATACTCGGCAGCAAGATGACAAGCGTATACGAGACTTTCTGCAATAGCGCGCGACGCTTCCCGGAGCGGGATTTCCTGCATATTCCCGCGCAGGCCTGTTCGGCCTACCACGACGGCAGTATTGACCTGTGCTATGGCGATGCGGTTGCGGGCCTTGAACGGTTGAAGCTCTCCTACGCAGCAGCGGGCTACGGTCGTGGCCACCGGGTCGCGCTGATGTTGCAGAACCGCCCGGAATTCCTGCTGCACTGGTTCGCCCTGAATGCCCTGGGCGCCAGCGTCGTTCCGATCAACGATGAAATGGTGCCGGAGGAACAGGCCTACATCATCAACCACAGCGAGGCCTGCATGTTGGTGTACCTGCCGGCCCTGGATGCAAAGCTAGACGCCCTGCGTCCGCTGCTGGAAAATCCGGTCGCCTTCCTGGCTACTGACCCGGCTGAACAACCGGCACCGGCCACCACCCCGGCCAT
>JAACFI010000514.1 GCA_009937575.1 Haliea sp. | reverse complement strand
CTGGTTGAAGCCGGTCACCTCGCAGTTGAAACGCACGTCGGCGCAGGGCAGGTTCTTCAGTCGGTCGTTGGCGATACGGGTGAATTCAAATTGCTCCAACTGCAGGCGGAAGGGATAGCGGGTGCTGTCGGCGATCAACGACATGTCGAAACTCGCCACCTCGCTGCTGCGCCGGTCCCGGTACTGGTAGCGATCCGCCACCAGTCCTTTTTCCAGCATTTCCTCGATCACCCCGAAACCCAGGTCGGCAATCATCTCCAGGCTGGGAGGATGAAAGGTGGAAGCCCGCAGGTCCACCGGCAAATCCGGCTCCTTTTCCAGCAACAGTACGGGAATATCCCGCTGGGCCAGGTACAGGGCCATCAAGGATCCTACCGGACCCGAGCCGGCAATGACTACAGGTATGTTGTTACTCATTTTCTCCCTATTCCCTAAACTCAATCCACGCCATTGCCGTTACAGGGCAGCTGCGCCAGCACCTCTTCCAGGCTCATCACATCAGCGTACTTGGCGTGGAGGTCAAACAAATTCGCTTCGTGGGCGTCCGGATTGCGGTCGCCCACTGCCTCCCTGGGTACCACCACGGCATAGTCGTACTGCAGGCCGTCCACCACGGTAGCGCGCACACAGCCGCTGGTGGTGAGACCGGTCACTACCAGTGAATCCACCCCGCGGGCGCGCAGGCGCTCATCCAGGTCGGTTTTGTGGAAGGCGCTGGCCCACTGTTTTTCTATAAGTTCGTCGCCGGGCTGAACGTCCAGTCGATCGTCCACTTTGACCCACTCGGAGTCAGGGGTCAGCACATTGAGGGCATCGATCCGGCGGCGAAAAACCGCCGCCTGCTCCGCGCCGTGGTAGACCACGGTGGTGAAATAAACCGGCAGTCCGCTACAGTGGAACTCCCGCAGCAGGCGCGCATTGGCCGCCACCACCTCGGGGCAGTCACAGCCAAGTGGACAGGCGGGGTCAGTAAAACCCTTGATCATGTCCACCACCACCAGCGCCGGCTTGCGGCCGAGCCCCAGCTGATTTCGTTCCAGGTCCATGGTTCTAGTTTCCGTTAGTGTCAAAAAAATCGGCCAGTGCCGCCGCTACCAGCTCCGCCTGGCGCTCGCACACATAGGTGCGCTCGCCTCCCGGCAGTTCCAGGCCCTCGCCCCGCGCAAGCAGCGCCAGGGCGGGTTCGACGGCACCGTACAGGGGATCCTCACTCCCGGCAAACACCAGCACCGGGCAAGAGATACCAGGTAACTGTCCCTCGAAATCCTGGCGGGTCACTGCCCGGTAGGAAGCCTGGTAGTTGTCGCCGCTGTCGAAGGCACTGAGCAACTCCCGCTGGGTGATGGCCAGTGGCGCTTCCGGATCCTTGTCCCGCAGGCGCTGCCACATGGCCTGGAGATGACTGCCGCTCTCCTCGACCGGGAAAGGGCTGGCCAGCTGCGGTAAACCCAGTTTCTGCTCCTCATTTAACAGGGTCGGGCCGGACAGGGCCATGTCCACCGCGCTGCCGGGAAAATCGTGCTCCAGTTGTACCGCGATCGCTGCACCGGTGTGGTGGCCGAATACGTGACAGGGCAGTATATCCATGGCACAGCAGAAATCGTGAATGACCCGTGCATAGTCGGCGATCTCAAGTGCCTGGACCTCCCCTGGCAGTGGATCGCTGTTACCAAATCCCGGTGTATCCGGCGCCAACAGGTAGTACTTCCCCGCCAGCTGTGTCATAAGCGTTTCGTACATAGCCGACGAACTGGGGCTCTGGTGCAACAACAGCAGGGGCGGGCACTGTGGATCGCCGGCACTGCGGTAGTGCAGCTGGATACCGTCCACATCCAGGTAGGCGCGGCGTACGGTCACTGGCCGTCATCCTCCAGCGAAACGCTGACCCACTTCAGTTCGGTAAACTCCTCGGTACTGTATTTGCCGCCGCTGCGGCCGATACCCGACATACCGTAACCGCCGATCGGCGCCAGGGCGTTGCTCTGGAAGGCGTGCATACCGATATGGACACTGCCGGAGCGGATACCCCGTGCGGCGCGAAAACCCCACTGCACATTGTGGGTCAGCACCGCAGCCGACAGCCCGTACTCGCTGTCGTTGGCCACCGCTATCGCCTCGTCGAGGTCCTCTACCGCGACCACCGAGGCCACCGGACCAAAACTCTCTTCCCGCCATAATGAGCCGGCGCGGTCCGGCTCCAGCAGCACGGTGGGTTGTATCACCAGGCCGCGCTCGATCTCACCACCGGTCAGCACCTCTGCGCCGTCGGCGATGGACTGGCGGATATGGGCCATCACCTTGTCCACCGCCGCGCGGTTGATCAGCGGGCCGTACTGGGTGCGCGCATCGCGCAGGTCGCCCAGGTGAATAGCCTCGGCAGCTTTCCTGAGGGCAGCGATAAAAGGTTCATAAACGGGCTTTTCCACCACGATGCGCGAATTGGCCATGCAGATCTGGCCGCCGTGGGTAAAGATGCCCTGGGCGGCAATCTGCGCCGCCTGCACCGGGTCCGCATCGCGCAGTACCAGCAGGGCGCTCTTGCCGCCAAGCTCCAGCTGGCAGCGCCGCATACGCTTCATCGACTCGGCGCCCACCATGATGCCGGTACCGGTGGAGCCGGTCAGGGCGATGCAATCCACGCCGGGGTGTGCAGTCAGCGGGGCACCGCACTCGGCGCCGTAGCCGGTTACCACGTTGAGCGCCTCCGGCGGCAGTCCCGATTCCACCAATAGCTCGGCA
>JAACFI010000513.1 GCA_009937575.1 Haliea sp. | reverse complement strand
GCGCAGTCGGTATCGGCTTCCACCGGCGGCATCTGTTCGGGCAGGTTTAGTTCCAGAGTCAGTTCCTTTTCCTCCAACTGGGCCCGGGCGCCGATGATGCTGTCTTCGATGACCTCACTCATATCGACGACGGTCGTCCGGATCTCTAGCTGGCCGGCATCAATCGCGGTGACCCCGATCAGGTCGTTGAGCATGCTGTTCATGCGTTCGATGTTGGCTTTGATGCGTTGCAGGAATTTGCGTTGCATATCGCCGATAAGGCCCACTGATTCCCCCAACAAGAGGTCAGTGTAGCCGGTGATAGACGTCATGGGCGTGCGCAATTCCTGGGATAAGGAGGCCACAAACTCGTCACGGGCCTGTTGGCTCGCAGCCTCTGCGGTGATGTCATACAGGATGGCAACACTACCCTCTGGACGTTCGCCGCTTGGCATGGCTGCCATGGGGCTGATCGTGGCACGCAGCACCCTATCACTCACTTCCAGGGTGGTAATGACCATGCTGTTTGACTGGCCGCCGAGTTCCGCAATGGCTTTGTTCCAGCGTTCATCCCGCGTCACTTGCCCCAGCGGTTGGCTGACCAGCGTGTCGGGCGAAGTTCCTAGCATCTGGGCAGCCGCAGTGTTGACCCGGCTTATTTTGCCGTCGGAGTCACCGATGATAACGCCACACGTCAGATCTTCCAGCACTGTCTGAGTACCGGCTGATCCAGAAACTACTTGCGCCTGCGCTCCCATAGGGCTGCGCTGTGCCCGCCGCACGGCGCGCGCCAGCTTGCGAGTGCGCTCACGGGTTTGAGCCAGCGCTACCGCCAGTAGTTCGGCCTCGGCTGCTTCGTGCTCGAGGACTTGAATCTTTTCCCGCAGCGTTTCCCGTTCGGATTCCAGTTGTTTCAGCTCAGCGCTGTGGGTCTTTGCCTCCGCCGAAAGAGATTGTATCTGTGTGTCTTTTTCCTGAGATAATTGTTGAAGGGCCGTCCGACTCTTTTTCGCAGCCTCTTCCAGGGTCGCCAGTCGGGCACGCGCTTCTTCCATCGCCTTCTTGTTGCCCTCGGCGGCGGTTTCTTGCTCATAGAGCCTCTGTGCAAAGAGGGCTACTTCTTCACGACTCTTTTTCAGTTCGGCTTCCATAGCTGCGCGCTGCTTGCTGACTTCCATCTCCTGGTTACGAAGGGTCCAGGCGAGTTGTTGGGCCTTGGTCTCCAGATCGTGGTGCGTGCGGGCGTTTTCAATGGCGACTGTTACCTGGTCGGCCAGGGTCCGGCAGAGTTGGGTCTCGCTGACAGAAAAAGATCGTCCGCTGGTTCCGTTGCCGGCGATCAACACACCGAGCGGAGAATCGTGGTGAACCAGCGGTTGGATGATCACTGGCCCCGTCTGCTCCGATCCCATCAGTGAAAACAGGAGTCGCAATTGCGGACTGTCATCCCGCTCGTTAAGCGCAACCTGGCGCTCGCGGCGCAGCGCGTGTTTTATGGCCTGCTGTTCGCTGAGGGGAAAGGCAACCGCTTCGCCTCGTCCCTGGCGGGTCGGATTGTGAATAGCGGCCAGGCGAAGTTGCGTGGTCTGCCCATCTTCCAGCAGTGCAATAGCGCATTGCTCGGCGCCAAGGGCTTGTGCCACGCTTTGCGCTGAGTCTTCCAGTACTTCTGACAGGTCAAGCGATTGGCTTATTCTCCGCGAAGCCTCAAACAGGCTGACCAGCCCCTTGATCTGCTCCATTGAGGTCTTGCTTAGCCCCTGGAGTTCCTCGCTCTTGCTGCTGAGTGTGGCAATCGTTCCTTGATAGATGGCAAGCACAAACAAAGGGTATGCAACGAGTTGCCCCAGGCGTGTCCAGGTAGTTACGTTCGGGAAAGAATAAGGAGGCAAAAGACCACCCAGCGTTAGCAGATGCAATCCATAGCCGAGCAGCAATATTCCGAAGGCAACCAGTGATAGACTTTGCTCCGGGCTGCGAGGTACTTCTTCGGCCAGGTCTCTTGTCAGCAAAGCCATAGCCGCTATCGCTATTCCGATTCCCCAGATGGCCCATACCCACGCCTGGCCTGATCCATTGTAGTCAGGTAGCGCGCCTCCCTGGGTAACCTGGCCATTCCATATCGCGGTGAGGATGATATAGAAGATACCCGCAGCCACTGTGTTTATGACCACCAGGCCTAAGCCGTGGGTGACACGGTCACGTAAGACCGGAACAAATGCCCAAGCCAGAAGCCCCAGACTAACTACATCAATCGCGCGTTCCAGTGGGGGAATCCAGACTACTGTCGTTTCTGGCGAGCCCCGGGCGATGAGGGCTGCGACCACCAGCAACCCCCGTAGTCCAAGCATCCCGATCAGGGCTACGGCTTGGACACGAGCCCGGTTGGTCACGGCATACGGATAGGCATCTCTGCCCCGCCGCCACTGACCTAAGGCAATCACCAGCCCCGCGTCCAAGACGAGCAGCACAATCAAGTTGTAGATAAAACTGCCAGCCTGACTACTCAGGATGCTTAATGCATTGGACAGCATAGATTTCATTTCCAGAGGTTGTTCGTACCACGCCCAGAAGCAACATGCCTCGCTTCATTATAGCACAAAGGCTAAGCTTTGAGCAATAAGATTTTAGAACTAAAGAGGTCTGGGCCGGAATCGGGCTGAATTCTTCGCTCTCGACAGAACTGCCAGTCTTTACCGGGCTGGCAGTTCTGTCTTAGGTGGCGGTCGCCTATCTTCGGGCTGAGGTTTGTTCAGGTATAAC
>JAACFI010000143.1 GCA_009937575.1 Haliea sp. | reverse complement strand
TTGTTGGCCACCGCGTAGGCCGCCCGGTGCACCGGCGCCTTGGCATACTCGAGTCGCACCGCCACGTTGGCCATGTGGTGTTTCACCGCCTGGAAGGCGCCGATGGCCTGGCCGAACTGCTGGCGCTCGCTGGTGTATTGCACGGAGATATCGATCATGCGCTGGGCCAGTCCCAGGGCCTGGGCGGCGCAGCCCAGGGCACCTCGGTCCAGGGTCGCGGAGGCTAATGCCGCGGCCTGCTCGCCGCTGGCAACGCTAGTCGCGCCAGCCCCCACCTCCACTGCATACAATTTGCGGGAGGGGTCCACCGATTCATTGTGGCGCAGGCTTACCTGGTCGGGGATAGCGGCGACAAGGCTGTCTCCCTGTTGCAGTAAAAGCAGGTCCGCTGTGTGTGCGTCCTCCACCAGCAGGTTCTGCTCCAGTCCAACGACGACTTTCGCCTCTCCGGTGGCGATCTTCGGCAGCCACTGGTCGGCCAACTCACCACCGATTTCCTGCAAAATGGGCACAGCCACCAGGGCGGTGTGCACCAGGGGTTCGGGAAGCGCCACATAGCCGCACTCCTGCGCCAGCAGCACAAAATCCAGCTCGTTCATGCCCAGGCCGCCGAATTCCTCCGGCACGGTCATGCCGGTCAGGCCCAGTTCCGCCAGCTGAGCCCACAATTCCTCGCTGCGACCGCTGTCAGTCTCCCAGCTCTGGCGGATACGCTCCGGAGTGACCTCGTTTACCAGGAAGTCGCGCACGGAATCCTGGAATAGCAGTTGATCTTCTGTAAATGTGAAATCCATGGCTTACTTCCTGGGCATACCGAGCATTCTCTCGGCGATTATGTTGCGCTGCACCTCGTTGGTACCGGCATAGATGGGCCCGGACTGTGAGAACAGCCAACCGTCCAGCCATGTACCGACTCCCTGGGCATCGGGCGCGTGGGGCAGCAATTCCGCCCGGGCGCCCAGGATGCTCATGGCGGTGGCGTGCATGTTGAGGTCCAGTTCCGACCAGAATATCTTGTTGGTGGAGGATTCGGCGCCGATCTTGCCCCCCTGGCTAAGGCGACAGGCGGTCTGGTAGGTGGTCAGGCAGTAGCTCTCGGCATCCAGGTAGGCGCGGATCACCGCATCGCGAACCGCCGGATCGGCATCGGCGGCGTCCCGGTTTTCCCGGTAAAGTTCCACCAGGCGACGGGCGGTCTCCTGGAAGCGGGCGGGGGAACGCAGCATCAGGCCACGCTCGAATCCCGCGGTGGCCATGGCCACCCGCCAGCCGGCGCCCTCGTCGCCCAGACGGTTGTCCACCGACACTTCCACGTTATCGAAGAAGATCTCGGCAAAACCCGGCAGGCCGTCCAGTTGCGGAATGGGCCGCACGGTGATGCCGGGGCTGCCCAGTGGCACCAGGATAAAGGTCAGGCCGTGGTGGCGCTCGGAATCGGGGTCCGTGCGGAACATGCCGAAACACCAGTCCGCCCAAACCGCGCGGGTAGACCAGGTCTTCTGGCCGTTGATGACGTACTTGTCGCCCTCCAGCCGGGCGGTGGAACGGATGGCCGCCATGTCGGAACCGGCGTTGGGCTCGGACCAGCCCTGGGCCCACACCTCTTCCCCGCTGGCCATTTTCGGCAGGATGCGGGCCTTCTGCTCCTCGGTGCCGTACTCCATCAGGGTGGGGCCCAGCAGGAAAATACCGTTCTGGTTGACCCGCAGGGGGGCCCGCGCGCGGTAGTACTCCTCCTCGAAGATTAACCACTCGATCAGGTCGCAGCCGCGGCCACCGAGTTCTTCCGGCCAGGTGACCATGCCCCAGCGGCCTTTATTGAGGGTAGCCTCCCACTCGCGATGCTGCGCGAAGCCCTCGGCGGTGTCGAAAGTCTGCAGGGGCTGGGCCGGCACGTTAACGGCCAGCCAGTCGTGGATTTCCTGGCGGAAAGCGGTTTGTTTGTTTGTGAATGTCAGATCCATCGTTTTTCCGTTTGGATGGTGCGCGGTGCGCACCCTACGCTAGAATTTGGCGTCGCGTTTTTCTATGAAGGCTTCGCGGGACTCCTGGGAGTCGCCCACGGTGTAAGCCTCCAGGGTGAATCCCTGCTCCCAGCGGTACTTGTCCTCCAGGTTGCCGTCCTCGATGCCGGTGAGGGCCTCTTTGGCCAGCTTGACCATGGCCGGGGATTTCTCAGCGATCTTGCCGGCGATCTCCCGGGCAGTGGGCAGCAGCTCGTCCCTCGGGACCACCCGCTCCACCGCACCGAGGCGGTAGGCCTCCTGGGCATCGATAAACTCACCGGTGAAGTACATGTAGCGCACCTTCTGCACCGGGAACATGCGCTGCAGGTGGGCGCCGCCGCCCATGGCGCCGCGGTCGATCTCGGGCACCCCGAAACGGGCGCACTCGGAACACAGGATGATATCCGCCGCGCCGGCCATGCCGATGCCGCCGCCCAGCACGAAGCTGTGCAGGGCCATGATCACCGGCTTGGGATTGCGATGGATAGCGCGGAAGGTCTCGTAGTTGCCTTTGTTCACATCCACAATTTTGGTGGAATCGGCAGCAAGTTCCTTGATATCCACCCCGGCACAGAAACCCTTGCCCTCGGCGGCGACGATGATGACCCGCACCTCGTCGTTGACCCCCAGTGCGTCGATCTCGTCGGCAATGGCGAACCAGCCGGCGCTGTCAAAGGCGTTCACCGGGGGATGGTCCAGGATCATCTCGGCGATGCCATGCTCGATGGTTACCTTGAAGGGTTGGGACATTGTCTTTTCCTCTTTCTTAGCCGGCCCGCTGGGCCAGCAGTGCCAGGCGCTGCTCCGCCTCGGTCACAATGGAGTTGATCAGGTCTTCACATGAGAGTAGCTGGTCGATAACACCAGCCACCTGGCCCGAGGGCAGCACACCGTCGGCGGGCTCCCCGTCGACCATGGCTTTCTGGATGATCATGGGCGCGTTGGCCGACATAATGGCCTGGGAGGTGGGGATCTCCGAGTCCTTGTGCATCGCCCAGGCAGATTTCAGCAGACCCGCCATGCTGCCACCGGTGTGTTTGTGGAAGGCCCAGGCGTTGACCAGGGCGATCCACAACTTTTTGGCCGGCCCTGCTTTTTCAAGGGAACTGAGCAATTCGTTCATGATCATGCGCTGGGGAAGGCCGTCCATCGCCTTCGATACGATGATCTCGGCTGGATTTTTGCAGTCCATGTAGCGCTGCAGAGTCTCCCGTGGCACCGGGCTCTCCTCGGTCATCAGGAAGCGGGTACCCATGGCAATGCCATCCGCGCCCCAGGACAGGGCTGCCAGCAGCCCGCGGCCGTCCTTGAACCCGCCGGCGGCGACAACCGGCACCTTGTCTCCCACCGCGTCGACGACCTGGGGGATCAACAGGGTGGTGGGCACCGCGCCGGTATGCCCGCCCCCTTCCCCGCCCTGCACGGTGACCGCATCGGCACCCAGTTCCACCGCCTTGATAGCGTGCTTGGGCAGGCCCACGGTGGGCATACATACCACACCCGCATCCTTCAGCTTTTTGATGAACTCCGGCCCGGGGGAACGGGAGTAGCTGACCGCCCGCACCCCGTGTTCGATTACCAGGTCAACGATATGGGCGGCGTTGGGCTGGTACATGTGGAAATTCACGCCAAAGGGCTGGTCGGTGAGTTCCTTGACCCGCAGGATGTCCCGCTCCATCTCGTCGGCGGGAATGGTCGCGCCCGCCAGGAAACCGAAGCCACCGGCGTTGCAGCTGCCCGCCACCAGGTTCGGATCGGCGACCCAGCCCATGGCGGTCTGCACGATGGGGTACTTGCAGCCCAGTTTTTCCGTTAAGCGCGTTTCCAGCATCTTATCGACCTCAGGAACGATCCCCGGCGGCAGGGTCGCCTGCCGGATTATCTTTGATCTGGTAAGCCCTCTGGTTGTGGGGATCCATCGCGGCAATAATCGTCAGTTGCTCCTCAGTTGGTGCCGCGGTGGTGGGCACCTCATCCGGGATATGTATCGGGTAACCGGTATTTTCCTGCACCTGCTCCGC
The DNA here is from genome assembly GCA_009937575.1 of Haliea sp. GTDB lineage: Bacteria > Pseudomonadota > Gammaproteobacteria > Pseudomonadales > Halieaceae > JAACFI01. Next base: position 15,427 of record JAACFI010000143.1, on the reverse strand, counting down.
GGTGATACCCGGGTGCAGGGAAACCAGCCGTACCTGGTGATCCGGACCGCCGAAATCCATCACGCAGAGGTCCGTCACCACCAGGCGAATGTCGATATCCTCCAGGCTGTGCCCCTTAGGCAGGCGCCCGGGGTTATAGCCGATGGAGGACACGAAGTCGCACTCCCCGTCCATGAACACCCGGGTATTGTGGCTGGGCACGAAAAAGCTGTTGGGGTGGGAGATGGAGTTCCCGGGGAAGCCGCGAGCCCCCAGCATCATCACCTTGGGCTTGTCGTAGGTGCCGCCCAGGGCGGAGGTGTTGGACTGGCCGTACTTATCGATCTGGGTCGGACCCAGCATGGCGTGGCGTCTGCCGCTCCACACGTTGTCGAAGATACGGGAAAAGCCCATCCAGGTTTCGTTGGCCTGCGCGAAGTCTTCGCCGCGCGCACCCAGGGGATTGGGCTCGCTCAAAAGCCAGGCCTCGGAATCGGTCATCATCAGGTCCGGGTTGGTGGTCTTCATGGCCAGGCTGGCGGCCAGGCGCGGGATCACGCCGATGCCGGTAGCCAGTACCTCGCCGTCGTTTTCGAAGGCCTTGCTGGCGGCGACGATGCACAGTTCGGCCAGGGTGTAGTCAGTTGCTGCAGTCATTGTCCTTGTCTCCTCGCCGATCAGTAGGTGGGCAGCTCGATGCTGCGAATGGCGTCCAGCCCGCCCACATTCTGCTGGTACTGTTCCTCGCTGGCCCCCAGGTACTGGTCCAGGTAACCCTGGATACCGGTCTCTTCTTTTGCCGAGGCGGCATAGGCCTTGAAATGGGGTACATCGAAGCCGTACAGCGGGTTGCAGGAACTGGGATGTGCGCCCCCTGGAATATGCACGACGCCGGTGGTGGCCGCCCGCTCCCAGTGCACCAGGCGCGCCTGGGCGGGGTCGCGGAAAAATTCAGTCTCCACCAACTCGTCACAGGACACGAAGGTCTTATCGGCAGCCCGCGCGTACCAGTCGTCCATATAGTGATCAGGACCCGCGATCTGGCAGACCCCGCGGGCATCGGCCCGGTCTACATGAATCAGTGACACATCCAGTTTCAGGGCCGGCATGGCCACCCATTCCTTGTCGTCGTAAGGGCTGTCGATCACCTTGATATCCGGGTTCCTGGTGACGATATCCGTCCCCAGGCCCACCTCGGTGGGAATAAAGGGCAGGCCCCAGGCAGCGGCGCGCAGGCCCAGCAGCATCATGCCCTCGTCCACTTCCATCACCTCGATGGCGCCCGACTGCCGGGCCTGGCGGAAATAGGGCTCCAGGGGAATAAAGTCCAGGGAGACAAAGGCGAACACAACCTTTTTCACCTTGCCCGCGGCACACAGCATGCCCACGTCGGCACCGCCGTAGGACACGATGGTCAGGTCTTTCAGGTCCGAGCGCAGGATTTCCCGCACCAGGGCCATGGGCTTACGCCTGGGCCCCCAGCCGCCGATCCCGATTGTCATGCCATCCCGCAGTTGCGCCACCACATCGGCGGCACTCATTCGCTTATCCATCCGGATTTCCTTCTCTCAACTGACTATCCGCGCCATGCGGTAGTCGTGTTTTACAAAATTCACCCCAAGGGTGCTCTCGGTGCGCCGCACCCCCGGAATCACACTGATGCGCTGGTGAATAAATTCCGCCAGATGCTCGGTATTGCGCACCATGGTGATCGCCAGAATATCCGAGCGTCCCAGCATCACACCGACGAAGCCGAGTTCATCGATTTCTTCCAGCGCCCCGGCCACCCCGCGGGTCTGGTCCGAGCGCTCCACCTCTATCCAGATATAGGCCAATGCCGCATCCCGGAAGCGGTCGATATTGGTTACCGCGGTAATGCGGATCAGCTTCTCCTCTTCCATGCGCTTGATGCGGGCGCGCACGGTGCCCTCGGTCACACCCAGTTCCCCGGCGATCTGGCCGTTGCTGACCCGCGCGTCCCGGGACAGGTGCGCCACGATGGACTTGTCCACCTCATCGAGCCTACGCCGGGTCATGAAAGGGCACCCAGTCCGGTTGGTTTTTCAATACATCCAGCGCCAGGGCCGGGGTCAGGCGCCGCACCCCGGGGGTGCCCGCGAGCTTGCCACCGATCAGCTCGTCCAGGGCATCCTGGTCCTCTGCCACCACCAGTATTTCCACGTCGTGGGTACCCACCACCACATTGACCGAAAACACCTCGGGAATATCGGCCAACTCTCGCGCTACCGCCTCCGGTGATCGGTTCTCCACCTGCACCCCGATAGCCAGCAACATGCCGAAACCGGCTGCCTCGATATCGGTGACCGCCACCACCCGCATGGTGTTCGATTCCTCCAGCCGGCGCACCCGGGCACGCACGGTGGCTTCAGTGATCTCCAACTGCCGGGCAATGGCGCGGTAGGGCATACGACCATCCTCCCGCAGCAAGTCGATGATGGCCTGGTCGGTATCATCCAACTCGATCAGCACCGGCGCGGCATTGGCAGCCAGGTCGTTCACCCTGACTCCCGCGCGGCCATCTCGCGCAATTCGTTCTTCAGCACCTTGCCACCGGCGTTCATCGGGAACTCCTCAAGGAAGCGCACCGAGCGCGGCACCTTGTAGTTGGCCATGTTGCCCCGGGACCACTCGATCACCGCGGCCTCGTCAATATCCGCGTCAGTTGTGGTGACGATATAGGCGCGGGCGACCTCGCCCATGCGCTCGTCGGGCACCCCGATCACCGCCGCTCGCGCCACTCCGGGCATGCTGCACAGGCTGTTTTCTATTTCCGCGGGATAGCAGTTGAAGCCGCCGACGATAAACATGTCCTTGATGCGGTCGGTGATCCGCACATAGCCGTCCTCGTCCATCACCCCCACGTCACCGGTTTTCAACCAGCCGTCAGCGGTGATCGTGCGGGCGGTCTCCTCGGGATTATCGAGATAGCCCTGCATGACATTGAAACCGCGGCACCAGATTTCACCCTCACTGCCGGCGGGGACGGTATTGCCCTCGGCATCGACGCACTTCATCTCCACCCCGTCCATGGCACGTCCGGAGCTGTGCGAAATACGCTCGGGACTGTCGTCGGCGCGGCAGATGGATACCACCCCACAACTCTCGGTGAGGCCATAGGCGGTGACCACCACCTCGAATCCCAGTTCACCGCGCATCTGCTCCACCAGTGACACCGGCACCGGCGCCGCGCCGGTCACCGCCAGGCGCAGGCTGGAGAGATCAAATTCAGAACGCCGGGGGTGCGCCAGCAGGGACTGGTAGATGGTGGGCGGGCCGGGGATCATGGATACCTGTTCTCGCGGAATCTGCTCCAGCACCTCGTCCAGGTCGAAGCTCTTCACCGGCAGCATGCGGGCGCCGCGGATAATCGACGCCAGCCACCCGGCCTTATACCCGAATGAATGGAAAAACGGGTTGATAATCAGGTAGTTATCATCGGAGCGCAGGCCGACAGTGTCGCTCCAGGTCTCAAAGGTGCGAATATTCTGCCCGTGGCTGGTGACCACCCCCTTGGGCTTGCCGGTGGTACCGGAGGTAAACAGGATATCCAGGGTATCTTCCGGCGTGAGTTCGGCGGAGCGGCGCTCGACCTCCGCCCCGGAGACCCCATCCCCCTGAGCCAGGAAGGCCTCCCAGGCAACTGCGCCCTCTGCCTCGCCGGACAGCATGACCACCTGCTCCAATCCGTGCAGGTCCTGGTCGCGCAGCAATTCGGGATAACTGACCCCGAGGAAATCGCCGACGGTAAACAACAGCCGGGCACCGCTGGCCTGCAGGATATAGGCGGCCTCGGCTCCCTTCATCCGGGTATTCAGGGGTACCAGCACGCCGCCAACGCTCTGGGCGCCGATCGCGGCGATGATCCACTGGTAGATATTGGGCGCCCAGATGGCGATGCGGTCGCCTTTTTTCAGGCCACTGGCCACAAACGCCCGGGCGGCCTGTAATCGGGCGGCATCGAGTTCGGCATAGCTGAGATTCACCTCACCATCGGTAATCGCGATGCGATCTCCATAGCTGGCAGCCGCTTCGGCAACCACCTGCGGCAGGGTACGGGCCTGGTAGGATTCCTCTGACATATCTCGCCGGTAACGCAGCCTGAATCTTTAGGGATGGGTATAGTAGTCACTAATAATGCAATTTGGAACCGCTATTCGTAAATTTATTGCACTTTTATTACGAATAGTGCAAATAGTTATAAGCGGGTGGTTGGTTAGATTGCTTTCCTTGGGGCAACCCTTGCGGGTTGCTGCGTCGCTTTGCACGGGCCATTTTCCCTTGCTACATTTGTGCACCATGCGGCGCGTGTGGCGCTTTACTTCTTTATGGGCGGTTTTTTGCAGGTGTCTTCGATTCAGGTTTGGTGGTAGGAGTACTGCTTTATCGCCCTCGTAGCCGTTACCGGGTGCATGGGTAGGCAAGTCCGCAATGAAAAATCCCCCGCACAAATCAACGCGGTGTGCCAACCCCCGGCATGTCCCTTCGGTCCCTGCAGCAACTGAGGAGCTAGCTACGGAGACCGCGTTGATTGGTGGGGTGAGGTTTCGGCTTTCGGACTTGGAGGGGCTCCGGTGCGCAATGTCTTTCTCTTAGTGGCCCACTGAATGTGGACCCCGTGACGGTTACTACGTAACTCAATGGCACTATGGGCAATGCCCCAAAATGCCTGATGCCGCGTGACCCGCTAGTCCCGCCAATAAAGAAGTAAAGCGCCACACGCGCCGCATGGTGCCCGTAATGTAGAAAACGAAACCTCACCCCACCAAGCGACGCCGCAGCCCGCAAGGGCTGCCCGAAAATCGCCCCAACAACGAACTACTCAGGAAACGAGTAATCCTTGAACATCTCTCTCAACTTCACCTTCTGGAGCTTTCCGGTCGCAGTATGGGGAAGCTCGTCGACAAACTGCACCGCCTCAGGCGTCCACCACTTGGCGATCTTGCCGTCGAACCAGGCCAGCATCTCCTCCTCCGAGAGGTCATCCCCCTCCGGCCCCTTCACCACGATCAGCAACGGCCGCTCACTCCACTTCGGGTGAAAGTGGCCAATGACAGCTGCCTCCGCCACCTTCGGGTGGTCCGTGGCCACATTTTCCACCTCGATCGAGGAGATCCACTCACCCCCGGACTTGATCACATCCTTGGTGCGGTCAGTAATCGCCATGAAACCATCCGGGTCGATGGTCGCAACGTCACCGGTCTCGAACCAGCCCTCCTCCTCGTGGGCATCCGAGCCCTCCAGTTTGAAGTAGCTCGAGCAGATCCAGGGCCCGCGCACTTTCAATGAACCAAAGGCCTCGCCATCCCAGGGCAGATCCTTGCCATCGTCATCGACGATCTTCATCTCCACGCCGAAAATCGGGCGACCGGCCTTGAGCCGTACTTTGGCATAGTCCCCGTCGCTGTAGTCTTCCCTCGAAGACGGACTGCTGTTGACGCTGCCCAGGGGGCTCATCTCTGTCATACCCCAGCCCACATGGGTATCGACGCCAAAGGTGTCGAAGTCTTCCATTACAGACAGGGGACAGGCCGCGCCGCCGACAATAATGCTCTTGAGGGAATCGACCCGCTTGCCGGAGGCCTTGAGGTAAGCAATCAGGCCAAGCCACACTGTGGGCACGCCGGCAGACATGGTGACCCCCTCCTCGTTGATCAGGGTCGCCAGGGTCTCGCCGTCTCCCATCTTGCTGCCGGGAAACACCAGTTTGGCGCCGGCGATGGGGCAGGAGTAAGGCGTACCCCAGGCGTTGACGTGGAACATGGGCACGATGGGCAGCACCACATCCTTGCGGGACAGGCCCATGGCGTCCGGCATCATGGTGGCGTAGGCGTGCAGCAGGGTGGAACGGTGGGAGTACACTACGCCCTTGGGATTACCGGTAGTGCCTGAGGTGTAACACAGGGCACAGGCGGTATTCTCGTCGAGTTCCGGCCATTCGAAGTGCTCGTCGCCCGAGGCTACCAGCGTCTCATAGCAGATGACGTTGTCCAGGCTGGTCCCGGGCATATTATCCTCGCTGGTCAGTACCACCCAGCCCTGCACACCCGGGCACTGGCTGGCCAGGCCTTCCACCAGCGGCACGAAATCCGGATCGAGAAATACGTATTTGTCCTCGGCGTGATTGATGATGTAAACCAGCTGTTCCGGGAACAGGCGCGGATTGACGGTGTGGCAGACATAGCCGCTGCAGGCGGAGGAATAATAGGTCTCGAAGTGGCGGTAGTCGTTCCAGGCCAGGGTGGCAATGCGGTCCCCCTGTTCCAGGCCCCAGCCGGCAATAGCGTTGGCGAGCCGGCGCGCCCGGGCGAAGGCTTCCCGGTAAGTGTAGCGATGGCGCGGGTTGTCACTGGTTACCGATACGATTTCGGTGTCGCCGTTCACCTGCTCTGCGTGTTTGATTATGGAAGTAATAGACAGGGAGGTGTCCATCATCAGGCCGTTCATGCTGTTTTCCTCTATTAGATTTATGTGACGTGCGCCGGATTATATTTCCAGCATTTCCCAGGTGTCATCCCCCGGGTGGTTCAGGGCGCGATTTTCCTGATGCAGCTTGATCAGGTGCGCACTGAGGGAAAGTTTTGCCATCTTGTGCAGGCTGGTATCGACGTCGTCGTAGACCACCTTCACCAGGTCATCGACAGACGTGGGGCCGGTCTTGCGCAGCCCCGCTATGACTTTTTCCTCGCGCTTCAGGCGGTGATTGACCAGCCACTCCACGATGGCACGGGAATCCTCCATCACCTCACCATGGCCGGGGGCTATCAGCTTCAGGGGATAGAGGAGCAACAACTGCAGGGATTCGATATAGGCCTTCATATCCCCGCTGGGGGGTATGATCACCACAGTAGAGCCGTTCATGATGTGATCCCCGGCGAACAGCATCTGTTCCTCTTCCAGGAAAAAGCAGAAGTGGTTGCTGACGTGCCCGGGGGTGTGCACCGCCCGCAGGGTGAACTCCGGCGTGGCGAGCACATCGTCGTGCTGCAGTTCCCTGGCCGGGCTGAAGGTATCGTCCTGGAACATGTCGTCGGCGGGCGACGCGCCGATCACTTCGGCGCCAGTCGCTTCTGCCACCGCCTGCCAGGCGGGGGAGTGATCCGGGTGGGTGTGCGTGCAAACAATCCAGCGGATGCGATCCCCGCCAGTCTGCAGGATGGCATCGATATGTTCCGGGATCGCCGGACCGGGGTCCAGTACCGCCACCTCCTCGTCGCCCAGCAGGTAGGTATTGGTGCCCGCCCCGGTCATAACTCCGGGGTTCGGCGCCACAATACGCCGGACGCGGCTATTGAGGCGGAACGGAACGCCGTGATCCAGCATAAGATCAGGCCAGGTTGTGGATAGGCACGTCGGGATTGACGTCGGCCTCGTAGTCGACGCCCTCCACTTCGAAACCGAACAGCTGCAGGAACTCGCGCTTGTAGCCGTCGAAGTCGGACAGGGTGCGCAGGGTCTCAGTGTTGATCTGCTCCCACAGCTCGGCGACCGCAGCCTGTATTGCAGGATCCAGCTCCTTGCGGTCCGCCCGCAATCGGCCCTCCTCGTCGAGGTAGGGATCGCTGCCGTAAAGGGAATCCCGGAACAGGCCGTCTACCTGCTCGATACAGCCCTCGTGCACGCCCTGCTCCTTCATTACCTTGAATAACAGGGCGAGGTAAATGGGCATGGCGGGGATTGCCGCACTGGCCTGGGTGACCACCGCCTTGAGTACAGAGACCCGGGCGTCGCCACCCTTTTCGGCCAAACGCGCGCGGATATCCACCACCCGCTTGTCCAGGTCTTTCTTGGCGGCGCCGATGGTGCCGTGCCAGTAGATATCCCAGGTCAGCTTATCACCGATGTAGGTGTAGGCGGTGGTCCTGGCGCCGTCCGCCAGCACCCCTGCCTCGTCAAGGGCCTCCAGCCACATCTGCCAGTCCTCGCCGCCCATTACCGCCACGGTATTGTCGATCTCCTCCTGGCTGGCCTCTTCCAGGTGGAAGTCCTGTACTTCTTCCTTGTCGGTATTCACCCCTTTTTGTACGGTATCACCGCCGATCGGTTTGAGGGTCGAATTGTGCACCACCCCGGTGACCGGGTGCTGGCGGCGCGGTGCCGCCAGGCTATAGACCACCAGGTCAACCTGTCCCAGGTCTGCCTTGATGGTGTCGATGGTTTTCTGCTTGATCTCGTCGGAGAATGCGTCGCCATTGATACTCTTCGCGTAGAGGCCCTCCTCCTCTGCACATTTGTGGAAGGCAGCAGAGTTATACCAGCCAGCGGTGCCGGGCTTTTTCTCGCTGCCTTCTTTCTCGAAAAAGATACCCAGGGTGTCGGCTCCCGAACCAAAAGCCGCAGTGATACGAGAAGCCAGTCCGTAACCCGTGGACGCGCCGATCACCAGCACTTTCTTAGGCCCGTTCTCGATTGGGCCCCGGGACTTCACGTAGTCGATCTGCTTTCTGACATTGGCTTCACACCCTGTGGGATGGGTGGTGATACACAGAAATCCGCGGACGCGTGGTTTGATGATCATGAGCTGGTAAATCCTGGGTATATTCAGTTTCAAGAAGCCGGAAGCACAGTCTCCCCGTCGGGATTCGGGAGTTTAGCATAAGGGCCGCGCCGCGCGGCAATAACCCTCCACTCGCTTGTGTTCACCGCGCACATACAGTTCAATAGCCCTCCCCTGAAACGAGCTGCTCAAGCCTATGCCTGGATCACCCCTGCGCCACGCCACTCCCGTTGCCTGGACCGAGGCAGTGATGGCGGATTTTGACAGCTTCCTGCTGGATCACGCGGCGGCGGAGAAGAAAGCCTCCGGCATGGCGATCTCCATGCTCTCCCACTACCCGGACCGGGTCGAACTGGTGGCCGCCATGGCGGACCTGGCGGTGGAGGAACTCACCCACTACCGGGAGGTGGTGAAGTGGATCCACCGCAGGGGCCTGATCACCGTCGCCGACCGGAAGGACCCCTATGTGCTGGCCTTCCGGGAGGCGATCCGCCAGGGCCGGGATGTTTACCTGCTGGATCGGCTGCTCACCGCCAGTATCATCGAGGCCCGGGGCGCCGAGCGCTTCTGCCTGGTCGCAGATGCACTGGAAAGCGGCCCACTGAAAAAGTTCTACCAGTCCATCGCCCGCTCGGAGGAGCGTCACTACGAATTATTCCTGGAACTGGCGGAACTGTACCTGGACCGGGAAGTGATCGACCGGCGCTGGGACGAACTGCTGGACATTGAAGCGGACATCGTCAGCAAACTGCCGATCCGGGCTGCACTGCACTGACTGGCGCGGGACCGTGAGAGACCAGGTCGCCCAGCAACGCTACCAGCAACGACACATTGAACCGGGCTTGCCACGCCTGCACTGTGAACAGGCGCTGTGGAAGCACGTACTGGTGATCCCGGCTTACCGGGAGTCAGCCGACCTGCTGCAAACGCTGGCGGAACTCGCCCGGGAGACCGATTCCTTTCTTACGATAGTGGTGTTGAACAGACCGGACAGGGACCTCGACCCGGAGGCCAACCAGTTGCTCCGGGAGGCAATAGAGACTCTCCCCTCCGCCCCTGGACCGGATTTCGCCGGCGCGCTCTACACGCTCCCGGGCCGCAGTTCGCTGCTGCTCTACGACACGGAGTCGAACCTGGGGCCACTGCCCTCCGCCGGTGGTGTCGGCCTGGCGCGTAAAATCGGTTGTGATATCGCCTGGCAGTGGATCCGCGACGGTGCGATCAGCGGTGACTGGATCCACAGCAGCGATGCCGATGCCCGCCTGCCCGCGGATTACTTTGAGCGTACTGCCGGCTGCGAACCCGGGATCGTCGCCGCCACCTATCCGTTTCTCCACGTCCCCGGTCCCGACCCGGAGACCAACGAGGCGACCACCCTGTATGAACTGCGCCTGCACCACTATGTACTTGGCCTGGAGTACGCAGGCTCACCCTACGCTCACCACAGTCTCGGCAGTTGCCTGGCGGTCAGGGCCGGCGCCTATGCCAAGGTGCGCGGTTTTCCGCGACGCGCCGGCGGCGAGGATTTCTACCTGCTGAATAAACTGGCCAAGCTGGGACCCATCAACCGGCTGGTTGGAGAGTGTATTGAACTGCAATCCAGGCAATCACACCGTGTGCCCTTCGGCACTGGGCCCGCGGTTGCCAGGATTGCCGATGGCGCAGCTTCGCCGGCACTTTTCTACCACCCCGGGTGTTTTGCCGCCCTGCGGGCGCTGCTGCAATCGGTGCCCGCCCTTTACCAGTCCAGGTCATCGGCAATGACCGAACGACTGTGTGCCGAGGGGCTGTCAGATAGCCTGGCCGCCGAATGCAACGCTGTGTTGGAGGAACTCGGCTGGCAACAGGCCCTGGCCCATTGCACCCGCCAGGCCAGGGACAGTGCCCAGTTCCTGCGTCAATTTCACCAGTGGTTCGACGCGTTCCGCACGCTCAAATTCATTCACGCCCTGCGAGATCGGATACTCCCCCAGCAGACACTGCCTGAGCTCGATTCATTGCAGCCCGCCCTGTGGCCGGAGCGAGGTGGGAAGATGTCACTCTCCGAAGCCATCCGCGATCACTGGCGATGGGTCAGGCGTAATCCGGAGCGTTGGTAATCCACAGGGTCTGGTAAGGTTTCAACTCCACTACCTGCTCCCTGGACAGGTACTGCTCGCCGCTGATGAGATCCATCCACTCCTCGGTATCGATCAGGTTCACCGCTTCCAGGGCCAGTGGTCGCACCGCGTTGGAGACATTGCTGATACAGAACACGCTTTGTCGCCGGTCCATGCTCTGGCGCCAGAAGCCGAACAGGGCATTACCCAGGTGCAGGGTGAACTGTGTGGCATTGGGGTGAAAGGCCGCCTGCCGCTGGCGAATGCCCAGTAATTCCGTGATCCGCGCGAACACCTCTGCATGAGTGGATGCGGGGTGCTGCAACAGTGTGCCCAGGGTCTCGTAGTCCCACTGGTGGCGGTTGATGGCGCGGTAGTGACCGGTATTTTCCACCCGGTCGTAATCGTTGCGCGTGCCCACCAGGCTGTGAATATAAATCCCGGGGATGCCCTCCAGACCCAGCATGATGGCGTGGGCGCAAACAAAGCGCTCCACGCCCCAGGTATCTGGCCCGGAGGTGGTGCCCTGCAGGGCATCGAACAGGGATATATTGATCTCGTAGGGCTTGCGCTTGCCGCCCTCCAGGGCCCGGTAGGACACGTTGCCGCCAAAATGCTGCATGGTCGCCACCAGGGTCTTGATCTCACCGTCTGACAGCAATCCCTCGGCCGGGCGCAAACCGATGCCGTCGTGTGAGGCGATGAAATTGAAGTAGGCGGTGCCGTTCTGCGCCGGCGGCATGCTCATCATCCATTGCTTCAGGTACGAACAGTCGCCGGTAATCAGCGCGTTCACCAGCAGCGGCGGCAGGGAAAAGTTGTAGACGCAATGGGCCTCGTTGGCATTGCCGAAGTAGGAGAGGTTTTCCCGGTTGGGAATATTGGTCTCGGTGATCAGCACCGCATCCTCCCGGGCGTGCTCCACCAGGGTGCGCAGCAGGCGCACGATCTCGTGGGTCTCCTCCAGGTTGAGGCAGCTGGTGCCGGGAATCTTCCACAGGAAGGCCACCGCGTCCAGGCGAAAGATGCGCACCCCGTGGTCCATATAGTGGCGGATGATGGACACGAACTGTTTAAGCACTTCCGGGTTGCGAAAATCCAGGTCCACCTGGTCGTGACTGAAGGTGCACCAGACGTGCCTTGTACCCTGTGCGGTTTCCACTTCTTTCAGCAGGGGGGAGGTACGCGGTCGCACCACCGCGGACAGGTCCTGTTCCGGGGAGGCGGTGAAAAAATACCCCTGGCCCGGGGATCGTCCCCGCAGGAAATTTTCGAACCACAGGCTGCGGCTCGAGCAGTGGTTGATCACCAGGTCCGCCATCAGGTGGTAATCCCAGCCAATTGCGTCTATGTCTGCCCAGTCTCCCAGAGCTTCGTTGACGCTGGAGTAATCCAGTACCGCGAAACCATCATCAGAACTCCATGGATAGAAGGGCAGGATATGCACTCCCGTCAGGTAGCCACGGACATGCTCATCGAGAAAACGTTTCAGGGTGCGCAGGGGGCGCTCCCCCTGTTCCAGCACGCTGTCGCCATAGGTGATGACAATGGCATCGCGCTGGTCCCAGTGGTTGATATATCGCTGGGGGGCGTCCATGGATGCGTCCAGGCCCATCAGGTCCAGTAAAACCTCGGCGAGACCATCGAGATCCGCATCCAGCGGATTGTCGCGATAGATGGCATCCAGGTGTCGCTGTACCCGCTCCCGCAGTTGCCCCTGTTCCCTTACTTTCTGCAGCATCGACGGTCGACCTCAGCCCCGGGAAAACTCTGCGTGATCGGCCTCCACGGCTTCACGCAGTTGCTGCAGGATATTCGGCACCGCGCTGATCACCCGGTTCCAGCTGGGAATAAACGGTCGCTCCATGGGCCTGGCGAGAAAGGCCTGCCCCGCTTTCATGATGTTTTCCGCGAACAACTCCACGGCTTTTTCCTCGTTGTGGATGTCCAGGCTGAGCCCGTTCATCACCGCGTCGTTGTGATAGGTTTCCACGAAATCCAGCGCGATGCGGTAGTAAGTGGCTTTGAGGGAGCGGAACGCCTCGGTGTTGAAGGTCACGCCCCGGGTGGCCAGCTTACGGAACAGGGCCTTGGAAATGTCGATGGACATCTTCGACAGGCCTCCCTGGTCATCCTCAGCTGACAGGTCCTGGTGCTTGTGGTCGTAGATATCGGCGATATCTGCCTGGCACAGGCGATTATTGGCGTAGTTACGGTACATCTCCGACAACACACCGATTTCCAGGCCCCAGTCACTGGGGATCAGGATATCGTTGAGTACATCCCGCCGGAACGAAAATTCCCCCGCCAGTGGATAGCGAAAACTGTCCATGTACTCCAGGTATTCCATGTCTCCCAGGGTTTTCTTCAGCGCCCGCAGCAGCGGCGTGACCAGCAGGCGGCTGACCCGTCCATTGATCTTGCCGTCAGCCACCCGGGAGTAGAACCCCTTGCAGAACTCGTAGTTGAAACGGGGATGCGCCACCGGGTAGATCAGGCGCGCCAGCAACGCACGGTCGTAAGTGAGGATGTCACAGTCGTGCAGGGCCACCGACTCGGTCTGACCGGAGGCCAGGGTATACCCCATGCAATACCAGACGTTGCGACCCTTACCCAGTTCTTTGGGCGCGAGGTCCAGCTCCTGTAATTGCTTGTCCAGCGCCTGCAGGCGGGGACCGTCGTTCCACAAGACCCGATGGCGCTGGGGCAAGCTGCCAAAAAAGCCCAGCGCCTCGCGATACTGCTGTTGGTCGGCCCGATCCAGGCCGATGACGATTTCCGAGAGATACGGCACATTGACCAGCTCTTCGAGGATGGCGGGCAGTGCCACCCCCTGCAGTTCTGAATACAGGGACGGCAGAATCAGTCCCAGGGGTCTTTGTCGTGAAAACTCCAGCAACTCGTTTTCCAGCACGTCTATCGGTCGCTTGGACAGGTTGTGCAGGGTGGTGATAATGCCGTTCTGGTAGAAATCGCCCATGGTCGTGGGTCCTCAATTCTCGCGGTTTTATAATTGCTGCAGATGCAGCCAGCGGGCCACGCCCTCGGCCCAACCCGCGGGTCCGTAATCCTCGCTGTAGATGACACCCTCGCTGCGCTGCAACGGCGGGATTTCGTGTACCGTAGAGCGGATGACCAGCGCAGTTTCAGCCGCCTCCAGCATGGCGCAGTCATTGCGGCTGTCACCTATCGCGATATCGTGACAGCGCGCGCCTCCCGCCGCCTCGCAGTAGGCATTTCTCAACCAGGCCAGCGCCCTGCCCTTGTCGCAGTCGCCGCACACGCTGAGAAAGCGCCCGCCCTGCAATACCTGGGCACCCGCCGCCTGCAGGCGGCCCAGGAAGACATCACGGGTCTTATCGTCGCCAAACCACTTGACCGGTTCGCTGTATTCACGGAGGTTGGCTTCCTCGGCACGTGGTCGGGGCAGGCTGGTCATGCGCATGATGCCCTCGACCCCCGCCCGGTGGAAAGACTCGTAGTTGCCGGCGAAGTCGATTTCCAGTTCCTCCAGGATTTCCAGCCAGGCCGACCGGGGCTGGCTCATCTCGCGTATCCAGTATGCATTCCTCTCCACCGTGTCCGCCGGCTGGCGATCAAAATAACCGACGGGAATGAATGTCGCCGCGCCATTCTCGGCGATAAAGGGGTGAGGGTTATTCAATTCTGCGCGAAGGCGCTCGATTTCCACCCTGGTCTTGCTGGAGGCGGGAATCACCGGAATACCCAGGCTGTCCAGCTGGCGCAGTTGCGGCAGCGAGTCCCGGTAACCGTAGTTGTGATGGTCCAGCAGCGAGCCGTCAAGGTCGGTGAACACCAGGTAGCGCGCAGCTGTCGCCCCATTCATAGCAATGGCTTCCCGCGGTGCGCCTGTTCCACTACCTGGCGCCTGGTATCGAGGCGATACAGGTGGTGCACCCGTGGGGGCAGGTCGTTCAGGCAATGCCGGGTGAGGCGCTCGTAAAACTGGATAAACCGGGCAAGCTGCCCCTCATCCATGATGCGGTTGTCACCCGGGGAGGATTGAAGATCCGCCAGTTTGCGCTCCTGCTCCAGGCGCCACTGGTAAACGCAGTCAAAGGACGGGGCGCAGAGCATCACCCACTGGTCCACTCGCGCGTACAGTGGCATGAACTCCCGGGTGATCGTATCATTCACCAGGGCCCGCCAACGGCCTTGCGGGTCTTCTTGCCGCTCCAGGGCATTGACCGGCACCGCCAGTTCTCCCTCTTGCTGGGGGCGCACACCCACGCACCAGCCCTCCAGCAACACGACATCCACCCCGTCATTTACCGAATCCCATGCCTCCCTGGGCAGTCGATCATCCCGGGCTTTGTCAAAGCGGGGGATCTCCACGGGCCCGCCAGCATCTGGCGCCAGCAGACCATCCAGGGTATGGCGCAACAGGGTCATATCGTGTGTGCCGGGCACCCCGCGAGTCGCCAGCAGGGGATGGACGGTGGCCGCCAGTTCCCGTCGCCGGTCAAGGGTCAGGTAAAAGTCATCAATAGAAAGTGCGATGGCCTTCAGGCCGTGATCGTGTTCCAGGATCTCCCGCAGGTAGTCACAGACAGTACTCTTGCCGGACCCCTGTGAGCCATTCAGCGCCACCAGAATCGGCCTGTTTGCACCTTTTTGGTGCTCGACAAGCCACCCCGCCAACGGCGCGAACCATTTTTGTGCATAAACCAGGTAACTGTCCGGCAGGCGATGCCGGGCAAGATACCTTGCCTGCCAGCCGGTAGAGCCCATAGCTGTCGCTTTTACCTGCAAAACCCGTCCTGAGATCCAAGTTGACTATAGGACAGAGCAGAAACCGTGCCAACCGGCTCCT
>JAACFI010000512.1 GCA_009937575.1 Haliea sp. | reverse complement strand
TTGTCGATGATCGCCCTAATGGAGCCACCCATGATCGGCCTAATGGCGCCACTTTGATGCGCCGATTTGCAGGCCTCAGACGGGTGTCTTTTTAGCGCTTTTCTACCCCCTCTGTAAACTCCGTTTTTTCACTTTCCGGCAGAGGCCGTGGTCGGCGGTAACTTTCTCCATCCAGCACCAGTCGATAAGCGCCGTGACGAAGGCGGTCTAGGGTGGCCGCGCCCAGCAACTGGTTGGGGAAGGCATCCCCCCACTCCGAGAAGTCCAGGTTGCTGGTGACAATGGTGGCACCGCGCTCGTAGCGCTCGGCGATCAGGTCGTGGAACACCTCATCATGGGGCTGGCGCATCGGTTTCAGACCGAAGTCGTCGATGATGATCAGTGGCGTCTTCACCAGGTTCTGGAAGCGCCGCTCATAGGTGTTGGTGGCTCTGGCCGCATGCAGGTTGCCCAACAGTTTCGTCTGCGTGGTAAACAGCACGTCGTGGCCCTGCCGCACCGCGCAGTGGCCGATTGCCTGGGCGATATGGCTTTTTCCAGTGCCACAGGGCCCGGCAATCAGCAGGGAGACTTTCTCCTCGACAAAGCGGCAGGTGGCCAGGTCCCGGATGAGTTCCTGGTTTAACTGGGGGTGAAGGGTAAAGTCGAAGCCCTCCAGGGTCTTCTCACCCCGGAAGCCGGCGCGGCGGACCCGGGAGGCAAACTTCTTCTGCTCTCGCCGGGCCACTTCATCCTGGATGACCAGGGCCAGGAACTCGGTGTAGGCGAGCTTGCCTTCCACCGCTTCCCGGTTGCGGGCCGCCAGGCTATCGAGGATGCCCGACAGGCGCAGCAGCTTGAGCAACGGGGCCAGTTCCGGCATGGGGTTGGGTGTATATTCCATGGTGTATTTCCTTGTGATGTGGGATCAGTGGGTTAACAGTTTCTTGGTATCTCGTGAGAAACGACCGCGACCGGTATAGGCACTGCCTAGCTGGTCGAAGCCGGTTTCATCGAGGGTTTGCTGATCCAGGCCGTTCTCCAGGATCGTCTTGATGGTGCGGTAGTGGGGACTGGCGTAGGCCAGGGCCCGGGTGGCCGCGGCTTCCAGTCGGGTCGCGCCGTAGCGCTTGCGGAAACCGACGATGCCCTGAGCACCGCGCAGGTTATCCAGCACCCGGTCGGCAAACAGTTGCTCGATCAGGGCATGGCAGGCTGGACCAACCTGCTCGGCCTGGCGCAGACACCACTGGGGACCTTGCATCTGGTAGGCCTGTGCTTCGGGCGGCATGTGTTCGGGTAATGTGGATCGCTGGCCAGGGCGCACCAGCCGGGAGTGGATAGCAACCATCTCCTGCTCCTGGTACACGCGCACAGTGGTCTCAGAAGCCCGCAGCCACAAGGCCTTGCCAACCAGCAGATAAGGCACGGAGTAACGGCACTTCTCGTGCTGTACATGGCAATCGCCGTGGACCTTGACCTTGTTCCAACTGGCCAGCTCTGGCGGCGTGCCGGGGAGCGGTTTGAGCAGGTGTTGTTCGGTCTCAACGAACCGGGTGAGGGGCTTCTCGTGGGTGGTGCCTTGGATGCGATTGCCGGTGGTACCCATCACCCACTCGTCCAGTTGCCGATTGGCATCACCCAGGCCGCGGAACTCCCGCAGGGGCATGAAGTGGTTTTTGACGTACTTGACGCCTGATTCAACACGCCCTTTCTTTTTGGGCTCCCGGGGCGGTAGCGCGTTGATCAGGAACCCGTAACCCTCGGCACAGTCGGCATAGGCCCGCTGTACCTGGGGATCGTGGTAGCAGGCTCGGGTAATGGCGCATTTGGGGTTGTCGATCGTGACCCGGGTGGGAACCCCACCGAATGCCTCAAAGGCCCGGCGGTGGCAGCCCAGCCAAGTCTCCACCTTCTGGTCGCGCACCAGCTCGGCGTACTGGTGCCGACTCCAGGCCAACACCATTACGAACACCCAGGTCTTAAAGCTCTCCCCGCTGTGGGCGTCGGTAATCACCGGCCCGGCGCCGAAGTCTACCTGGGCAACATCGCCGGGCTCGAAGTCGAGCACCGTTGTGGCATTGGGATTGGCCGCCTCCACGCCCTGCAAGTACCGGCGGACCGAAGAGTAGCTTCCGGCGAAGCCGTATTTACGCACCAGTGCCTGGTAGATGGTCGTACCCTGGATGCCCAAGCCTGCCCATTTCTTCACCTCCTCGGCGTGGGGTTCCACCAGCGAGGTGGTCTGTGGTCGCGCATGGGACTGGTCAAAACAGGCGGCCAGTTCTGCTTCGGGCGGTATGTCGTTGTCGGGGTTCAACCAACCCCGGGTGTTGGCCAGTTCGCGAACGGATCTGGCTTTCTTGCGACCCATCAGCCCGGACTGGGCGATGGCACGGTCGGATTCACCCAGCCGCATGCGGACAATCACTTGTCGATATTGATACATCTCAAACCTCCGGTTTGCCATGTGGTGTTGCTCCTGTTCCGGCAAAAAAACCGGGGAGGTTACACCATGGAATTGGATGTCTGAGATCCGCTAATCAGCGGTAGGTGGCGCTATTATGGCGATCCTGGGGTGGCTCCTTTATGCCGATCTTCAGGTGGTGCCATTATGCCGATCCCGGGGTGGCGCCTTTATGCCGATCCCGGAATGGCTCCATATGGGCGATCATTAACATCAGTACTATCTCTCCAGTGCAGCCTGCAGTATCAGTGAGGAGATCTACTCTCAACAGGCCGTTTATTTGCCCTATACTTATTTGGAATATTTG
>JAACFI010000511.1 GCA_009937575.1 Haliea sp. | reverse complement strand
CGACATCCCAGAGTGTTGTTCTGGTGACGGTGAAAGGACCGGGATCGTTAAGGGTTGTTCGACGCCTGCCCCCGTTCTCTGGACCTCAACCAGGCACTGACCGTCACCGGGCAGGCGTTGAATAAGCCTCGAGGGAGGAAACCGCGGGAGTCAAGGTACGGTGTTTGACGTATTGCCAGGTTATGGGGATTGATGTTGGTTGGAGCGGACCGGATGTCTCAGTAAAGGTGACCAACGGACAGTAAAGCGCCTGTAAATGCATTCTCGATTCAGTCATCTCGTTTTTTTGTCGGAGGGTTTGGGCTTCAAGGGTGCCTGGCAACACGCATGATCGCTGCATCAGATAAACCGGTCCTGCTGCCGGGCCATGACGACAGTGTGGTGGGAGTCCTGTGATGACGATGCTACGGTCCATGCCCGATCTGCTGCGGTGGTGCCCGAGGAGTATGGCAAGGATCAAGGATGCCCACGACGATCATCGGAGCGTCACAGGTAGGACACACCCAGGGGCTGGCCGGTGTCGTCACGTCATCCCCAGGCGCCTCGTCGGCTTGCTCCGTGTGATTCACTTGTAACAGGTCGCGAGCCAGTACCAGCTTTTGCACCCGGGTGGAGTTGGCCATCCAGCCGTAGTGGCGAATGCGATGGAAGCCCCGGGGCAGCACATGGAACAAGAATCGGCGGATAAATTCATCCGTGGCCAGGGTCATGGTCTTGTGGTGGGTACGTCCCTTGGCCCGATAGTCCTTCCACTTGAAGGTGACGCCATTGTTATCGAATGCGAGGAGCCGACTGTTGGCGATGGCCACCCGGTGGGTATAGCGCGACAGGTAGGCCAGTACCGCTTCCGGTCCGGCAAAGGGGCGCTTGGCATACACCACCCAATCCTGCCGGCGCAGGGGCTTGAGCCAATCGGCAAAGGCAACGGGGTCAGCCAACTCGCTGTGGTCACCGAAGAAGCGCAGATCGCCCGCTTTATGGGCCCTGGCCAGGGCCTCAAGGAACAAGCGCCGAAACAACCGCGACAGCACCCGAACGGGCAGGAAGAAGCCCGGCTTGCAGGCGATCCAGCGCTGCCCATCGTCAGCGAATCCACCACCGGGGACGATGCCATGCACATGGGGATGGTGGGTCATGGCCGACCCCCAGGTATGCAGAACCAGGGTGAAGCCGAGATCCGCGCCGAGGTGCTTGGGATCGCGGGCAATGGTACGCAGGGTCTGAGCAGCGGTCCGGAACAACAGGTGATAAAGCACGGCCTTGTTGGCGTAGGCCAGATCGCTGATCGGGGCCGGCAGGGTGAAGACCAGATGGTAATACGCCACGGGCAATAGATCCTGCTGCCTTGCATCCAGCCAGCGTTTTGCCACCGAACCCTGGCACTTCGGGCAATGCCGGTTGCGGCAGGAGTTATAGGCGATTTGCAGCTGGGCACAGTGCTCGCAGCACAGGACATGGCCACCGAGTGCCGCGCTGCGGCAGCGTTCGATGGCGGACATCACCTTGAGCTGGCCCAGGCTGAGGTGCCCGGTCTGTGCCTCACGCCACGCCTCACCCCGGGCCCGGAAGACATCCGCGACCTCTAGGGACTGGGACACAGTGCCCCTCAGCCAGGTGGATCAAGCGTTAGGGCATCCAGCGGGCTGTGCGTATCGCGCAACGTGCGGGTCGCTACCTGGCTGTACATCGCCGTGGTCTCGAGCTTTTTGTGGCCGAGCAGGACCTGGATCAGGCGGATATCGATACCCTGCTCCAACAGGTGGGTGGCGAAGGCATGTCGCAGGCTGTGCAGTGACACGTGTTTATCCAGGCCGGCGAGCTTCACCGAAGCGTCCATCGCCCGTCGCAACTGGCGGGTCGACAGGGGATTGACGGGATTTTGTCCCGGGAACAACCAGCCGCCCTTGAGCATTCGGCGCTGCGCCTGGGCGGTGCGCCACCAGTCTCGCAACAGCGCCAACAGGGCGGGCGAGAGTATGGCGTTGCGATCTTTGCTGCCCTTGCCTTGCTCGACGCGGATGACCATGCGCTGGCTGTCGATATCGGTGACCTTGAGGTGGGTCACCTCACTGGCCCGCAGGCCGGCCCCGTAGGCGGTGGCCAGTGCCGCCTTGTACTTGAGGTTGGTTGTGGCCTCAAGCAAGCGTTTCACCTCGTCGGGGCTGAGGATCACTGGTAGCGTGCGCGGATCACGGACGGTGCTCATCTTGCGCAATGCCTGGTGGTCATCCAGGGTGGTCTCGAAGAAAAAGCGCAGCCCGGTGATGGTGGCATTGATGGTTTTGTTGGAAATCCCGTTCTGGGCCAGATGCAGCTGGAATTGCCTCAGGTCATCCGCTGAGGCCGTGTCAGGTGAGCGATGCAGGAACCGAGAGAGTTTGATGACCGAGCGGAGGTAAGCTTCCTGGGTCTTGGGGTTCAGTTTGCGCTGAGTCATGTCGTCGATCATGCGCTGGCGCAGGGGACTGATGGTTTGGGTAGACTGTGTCATGGCACTGCTCCTGTTGAGGCGGTGGGGGAATCCCACCGGAATCCTCAACATAGGACAGGTCTGGACTGGCAGATAAGATATAAGGGAGGGCCCGGGCGAGACGGCGCGGGCTGCGCCCACTACCGCGATAGCGGTTTAGTCCAACGAGGTGAAGCGGTCCTTCCGACTCCAGCAGGACTAACGACCGCTTTTCCCGAAAGCGGTCGTTGGCACCGAGATCGTGGTTACGGCAGAAGACACCTCGCTACGGTCATACGCTGTTGGTTAGGCAAAAAACA
>JAACFI010000510.1 GCA_009937575.1 Haliea sp. | reverse complement strand
CCGCACTCATCCTGGTAGCCGCAGTTGCGGTACCAGGACCGGTAGTACTCACTGTCCTTGAAACCGGTGGGGGACAGGTCACGCAGGCGGAACACACCGAATTTCCTGTCGCGGGTTGCGGTCAGGTAGAAGGGATCTAGCAGGAACGCACCCCTGACAAATACGTCCAGTGTCGAGTTGCCGCCGTCCTCCGGTATATCAAAATACTCGATGACGGGCAGGTCAGTCGCGGGATACAACAGGATGGTGGTGTCCTGGCAGGGCACCAGTTCCCGGAGCATGTCCACCAGCATCCCCGGGAAATCGGCTGTGCCGACGGCGGGAATCAGGATCGACAGGTGTCTGCTGTACTGTGACAGGGTCGGCATAGCGGGATCTGCTGATTATTTGTGCCGCATCATAACTTGAAAGCGACCCAATCCAAAAAGGCCTGGTTGGCCCGGGAGATGATTCTGCCCCGGCGTTTGGCCAGGGCCATATCCAGTTCAAGGCGCGGCGAAAGGGGCACGCCGACTATGCCGGGTTCCTCCTCCGCCATGACCTTCAGTCCAACGGTAGTGCCCAGGCCCTGCTTCACGACCCGTACCAGCAGGGGCAGGAAGTTGGATTGCATGCGGTACTCGGGGCGCACTCCCTGCTCATGGCACAGCTGGTCCAGTTTGTTACGAATGAAATAGCCGCTCTCATAAACCGCCATTGGAGACCCGTCCAGGTCCTTTAGCGAGATGTAACGTCGTTTTGCCCACGGATGATCCGCGGCCATGCACAACACGATCTGCTCGCTGATCAGGGGTACCAGTTCCAGTTCCGGTACCAGGGCGGGGTCGTTACTGGTGGTGACGCCGATTTCGATAGCGTCCTCCAGCAGCAGTTGCTCCACGACGGTTGTGCCCGCCTGGGTGACCGAGGCCTGCAGACCGGGGTATTCTCCCAGGAAGCCCGCCAGCAGGTCCGGCAGGAAGTAGGTGGCCAGCATTGAGGGGCAGGCGATGCTGAGTTCCCCCTGCAACAGGTCTTTCATGGCACTGCTACTGCGCTTCAGCTCCTCCACTTCCTGCAGGATCAGCTGCGCGCGTTGCAGGAGTTCCTCACCTTCGGCAGTGAGTGCTACCCGTTTGCCGCCGCGATCGAAAAGTGAGGTGTCAAGTTCCTCCTCCAGTTTGCGTATGGCGATACTCACAGCGGGCTGCGCCATATGCAGGCTGGCCGCGGCCTGGCTGAAGTTGCGCAGTTCCGCGACGCGGGAAAAGATTTCCAGTTTGCGCAGGTCCATAATTCCTTGACATATAATTAATATATGAAATTGATATATAACATATATTTTATTAATGCGGCAGCTTCTGCTATTTTTCTGCCACTTTTTTAATCCACCACGGAGAACTATTCGATGGCCAAAGGAAAGAGCTGGCAAAAACTTAACTGGCAGGACCCGTTCCTGCTGGAACAGCAGTTGACTGATGAACAACGTATGGTCCAGGACAGCGCGCGCCAGTACGCTCAGAACAGGTTATCACCCAGGGTGCAGGAGGCGTTTCGACGGGAGCAAACGGATGCCGCTATCTTCCGTGAGATGGGCGAGCTGGGATTGCTCGGTTCCACCATCGACGGTTATGGCTGTCCTGGAGTGGATTATATCTCCTACGGATTGATCGCCAGGGAAGTAGAGCGGGTGGATTCCGGCTATCGCTCCATGATGAGCGTGCAGTCCTCCCTGGTGATGTATCCAATCTACGCCTACGGATCTGAAGCCCAGCGAGAAAAGTACCTCCCGAGGTTGGCCACCGGTGAGTGGATCGGCTGTTTTGGCCTTACCGAGCCGGATCATGGTTCCGACCCGGGGAGCATGGTCACCCGGGCGAAATCGGTCGACGGCGGTTATCTTGTCAGCGGCGCCAAGATGTGGATTACCAACAGCCCCATTGCCGACGTATTCGTGGTCTGGGCCAAAACCGATGATGGCAAGATCCGTGGCTTTATCCTCGAGAAAGGCATGGAGGGGCTCAGTGCCCCGAAAATCGAGGGCAAGCTTGCCCTGCGCGCCTCTATCACAGGAGAGATCGTCATGGACGAGGTATTCGTGCCAGAGGAGCAGCTTTTGCCCGACGTGGATGGCTTGAAAGGTCCCTTCGGCTGCCTGAATAATGCACGCTACGGTATTGCCTGGGGTGCTCTTGGGGCGGCGGAGGCCTGCTGGCACGCCGCCCGGGATTACACCATGGAGCGCAAGCAGTTCGGGCGACCCCTGGCCGCCACCCAGTTGATCCAGTTGAAACTGGCCGACATGCAGACCGAGATAAGCCTGGGGCTGCAGGGCTGCCTGCGGGCCGGGCAGCTGATGGACGCCGGGCAGATCGCCCCGGAACTGATTTCCCTGATCAAGCGCAATTCCTGCGGCAAGTCCCTGGGAATAGCGCGCCAGGCCCGGGATATGCTGGGGGGTAACGGGATTTCCGACGAGTACCCGGTGATGCGCCACATGGTGAACCTGGAGGTGGTAAACACCTACGAGGGCACCCACGACGTTCACGCGCTGATCCTTGGGCGCACCCAGACAGACATCCCGGCTTTCTAGTCATGACTGCGCTCTCTCACCTGAAAGTACTGGACCTGTCCCGGGTACTCGCCGGTCCCTGGGCCAGCCAGATGCTGGCCGACCTGGGAGCCGAGGTGATCAAGGTCGAGAACCCGGTCGGAGGTGACGACACTCGGGGCTGGGGTCCTCCCTTTATGACCGACGAAAACGGCGACCCTACGGAAGAATCTGCCTATTTCCTCTG
>JAACFI010000142.1 GCA_009937575.1 Haliea sp. | reverse complement strand
TAGGTGTTAGAATTGCGCGGCGTTCGGCCCCCGCCAATTCGGGCCATACACCTGTGAGAGAAAATTCATGAGCCTGAGCATCAAGATTATTGTCAGCCTGGTCATCGCCGCGGTGGTGTCCAGCGCCACCACCTTATTACAGGGAAACCCCCTGCCCGACCTGCCACTGCTGCTTGCCTTCTGCATTGCCACTGTTTCCACTGTACTGCTGGTCTCGCTGCCCGCCTCGAAGTCGGCTACCACTGCGACAGAAAGAATCCCTGGGGCAGCCACCAGCCGCAAATCGGATAGCCCCCGTGAATTCGGCAAGGTCAAATGGTTCAACGTATCCAAGGGATTCGGCTTTATCGTCAAGGATGACGGCGAGGAAATCTTCGTTCACTTCCGCTCCATCCGCGGCGAGGGACGCCGTGGCCTGCGCGACGGCCAGCGGGTTTCGTTCGTGGTCGCCGACAGTGAGAAAGGCCCCCAGGCCGAGGACGTCACCGGGGAAGACTGAGACGGCAGAGACCCCTGATCAGGCGGCGCCGAGAATACTGGCCCAGTAGGTCTGCAACATGCGGGCACCCTGTTGCAGTGCCTCATCTGCAGACAGTGTGTTGTCCTCAAGGGCCATCTCCACCACTGCGTAGCCAGTATCCACCGATACTCGAGCTTGCAGAGACATCTCCTCGTCCACCGGGCGGCCCAGCAGTTCCGACAGCGCCGCGGCGAATTGCTCTGCAACCAGCCGGTGTGAAGTCAGGCGCAGTTCCTGCAACGGCCCAACTGCACGCAGGGACTGGATTATTTCCAGCCCGCCGGTCTGCTCCCGGGTCACATCGTAAGTCATTTTGAGCAGGTCGTAGACCCGGTCAATCAGCACCTGGGGATTGGCGGATGGCAGGTGGGTCTCAAACCACTGTTGAAACACCTCGTTCTGCCGGTCCATCAACACGGCCCCCAGGGCGTTGAGCACCGCATATTTATTGGGGAAATAGCGATAGAGTGCGGGCACCGTGATACCCGCCCGTTCGGCAATGATATTGGTGGAGATCCGTTCCACACCCACCTCCACCAGCAACTCCGCCGCCGACGACAATATGCCCTCGTAAGTGCGTTTGGCGCGTGCCTGCCGGGGTTTGTTTTTCTCCAGCAGCTCAACTTGCCGCCTGGTGACTATCATTACCTGTTTCCTCTGCCAAAACTACGGACCCTGGGCCGCGTTTATTAAGCTGCCATCCTATCCCAGCTACCCGGAGGGTTCCAGTACACCATGACACACCAGCAGCCGCGGGCAGTGCTGGAAATACGACTGCTCCCGGTGACACAATAGGCGCCCATTCTTTGCAACAGCCTGGAAGCGCCAGGAAAACGCCATGAAAATTCTAATCCGGCATCTAACAATACCCTTTACACTGGCGACACTGTGCCTGTTGTCATCCCTGGCAACGGCAGACGCGTTCCAGCGCACCGAACAACGCGAGCCCTGCAAAGATTACAGCGCAACCAAACGGCCCATGTTCGGCGACCTGCACGTGCACACCAGCTACTCATTTGACAGTTTTGTGTCCAGCCAGCGAAATGACCCCTGGGCGGCCTACCGCTACGCCAGAGGTGAGGCGATCACCTTGCCGGACCCGGACGCGAACCAGAACATCATTGCTCGTATCCAGCGTCCGCTGGACTTCACGTCGGTGACCGACCACGCCGAGTTCCTGGGCCCGATCAACCTCTGCACCCAGGATTCCTCTAAGCTGGCCTACTGGTTCCCCGCCTGCATCGCCTCACGCAGCGAGATATTCTACGTACAACTGCTGGCAGCGAATTACTGGGTCTCCCTGGGGGTGGTCGACACCTCCGCCCAGAAAGAGCAGTCGTTCACCTGCACGCTGGGCGACTGCGACGCCGCACACAAGGAGAGCTGGCAGCGTATACAGGTCGCGGCAGAAGACCATTACGACCGCAGTGACGCATGCAGTTTTACCACCTTCGTCGGTTACGAGTACACTGATGCACCGAATTATTCCAACCTGCACCGCAACGTGATTTTCCGTAACGAGCGAGTGACCGATACCGCCATTTCTACCTACGACACCGGCTCGATGAACTTCCCCGACCTGTGGCGGCGTTTGCGCGAGCAGTGTATCGACGGCAGCGAGGGTTGTGACGTCATGTCCATTCCCCACAATCCCAACCTGAGCCGCGGCCTGATGTTCCCGGACCCGCGCAACGAACAGGAAGCGAAGGATCGTCTATTCTTCGAACCCCTGGTGGAACTGGTGCAGCACAAGGCAGCCAGTGAGTGTCGCTTCGATCGCCTGCTCGGCCGCGGTGTCGCCACCGAGGACGAACTGTGCGATTTCGAGCAGGTGGTGGCCGACAACCTGTCCATGCTAGGCACGGTGTTCGGCGAAGTGCAGACCGAGAATGCGGCGCCCGTGGGCATCGACGAATTCGGCCGCCGCAACATGGTGCGCAACGTGCTCAAGGACGGTCTCGCTCTGGAAAAGGCAACCGGTATCAACCCGTTCAAGACCGGTTTTATCGGCAGCACTGACACCCACAGCGCCACCGCCGGGGGGGCTGAAGAGGACAACTACGTGGGGCACCTCGGCCGCCGCGATGCCGGTTACCGCAATGTACAGGACCATTTTTTCGATAACCCCGGCGGCCTGGCGGTGGTCTGGGCGGAAGAGAACTCCCGGGACAGCATCTTCGAGGGTATGCGCAGGCGCGAGACCTACGCCACCACCGGTACCCGCCCGATAGTACGCTTTTTTGCCGGTGATAACCTGGCAGACGACCTGTGCGGCGACCCGCAAATGCTCGAGAAGGCCTACACGGGTGGCGTACCGATGGGGGGCGAGCTCACAGCCTCCGGCGAGTCGCCGGCCTTCCTGGTCAGCGCAGCCAAAGACCCGGGCATTCCCGGTCATCCTGGCCTGGACCTGCAGCGGATACAGGTAATCAAGGGCTGGCTCGACGATTCGGGCAACACCCGCGAAAAGGTATTCGACGTGGCCGGCTCCTCTGACAACAGGGCCGGTGTGGATCCCGAGAGCTGCGCACCTACCGGCAGCGGACACGGGAATCTCTGTACTGTGTGGAGGGATCCGGATTACAATCCTTCGCAGCGGGCTTTTTACTATGTGCGCGTGTTGGAGAATCCTTCCTGTCGCTGGAGCACGTTGCAGTGCCAGGCAGCGGGGGTCAACCCTTTCGCCAGTAACTGCCAGGAACAGGCCGCCGCCAGAACCTCTGAATTGCAGGACCAGGGCGCCATTGGCGATGTATTCGGCCGCTGTTGCCTGGACCCGGCGGAACAACCCTTTTACTCACCTATCATTCAGGAGCGGGCCTGGACCTCGCCCATTTGGGTCATTCCCGAATAACAGGACAAGGAACAGTTTTGAGCAGTAAACCACGAACCGAGAACCGCTTCCGCGGTGTCATTATGCCCACCGGCTCCCACCCCGCTATCCGCCGGGTGAAGCGCAGTGGCGTCTACCCGTCGATACACGGCAACAAGCTGTGGAAGTCCAGCTGTCTGCTGATGGACTATCTCAACAGGAACCGCCCGCAGCACAGCCGCAGCGTTATCGACGTGGGCTGCGGCTGGGGTGTCACCGGTATCTGGTGTGCGAAAACACTGGGGGCAGAGGTCACCTCGA
This sequence comes from Haliea sp., assembly GCA_009937575.1. Classification (GTDB taxonomy): domain Bacteria; phylum Pseudomonadota; class Gammaproteobacteria; order Pseudomonadales; family Halieaceae; genus JAACFI01. The sequence continues at coordinate 7,494 of JAACFI010000142.1, read as the reverse complement.
TGGATGCCGACGCCAATGTATTTCCCTTCCTGGAGGCCACCGCGGAACTGAACAAGGTCGAGACCAACCACATGGTGTCGCGGTTCGAGAAACTCACCACTAAACAGCTGTCGCAATACGATATGCTGGTTGCAGCGGATATCTGTTTCTGGGATGAACTGGTCAACCCGGTGTACAACATGGTCAACCGGGCCGTGAAAGCCGGCGTTAAACATATCCTTATCGCCGACCCGGAGCGCCCCACCTTTTACGAGATGGCGGAACGCTGCGCAGACAAACACTGTGCCGATATCGTCGGCTGGCAGACCCGCAGCCCGATCAAGGCGTCCGGTGCGATCATGGTGATTGAAAACGCCTAGCAGCAGCCTGCTAGTCGAACATCTCGTATTCGCGCCGCACGCCAGCCATCGCCTCGGCGCTGCCGTTGACCCACCGTGGTCGAAAGCGGATCTGCTTGAGGTAACGCTTCAAGCGGGTGGCCAGTCCGTCGTCTTCCGGGGCTGCCACGCTTGCCTGCAGATTGCTGATCCGTCCCGTTGCCGAGACGTCGTAACTGGTTTCAATGACCACCCTTCGCTCCGCACCCGTCGCCAGCGGCGGCTGCCAGAAAGCGCCGTTATCCGGCAATTCCACCGGCTGGCCCAGCCACTGCTCCAGCAGTTCATCGCGCCCCGCGGCGGAAAGTAACGCCACCACCCGGGCGTACTGCTCCTTCGCGCTCGCGCTGCCATGCCACTGGTACCAGTCCCCCAGTTCCAGGTGCAGGCGCGCCAGCTCTTCAGTTGGGGTATCGGCACCGCTGCGGTCGATAAGGTCGCGAAGCAGACCGGCACCGCGTGACAGGGCTCCCCGCTGCAGGGTCTCCAGGCGCTTGCGATCAAAGTCCCCCTGTTCCCACTCTCCCCCGAAGCTCGGCGCGCTCTCGGCCACACCGATCTTTTCAAGGCGCGGTGCTATACGGTCCTCCAGCAGGTAGAGATTCCGCAACTGGCTCAACACCACTTCCCGGTGTTGTTGCCGGGACACGGCGGGATCCTGCCCGGTAGCCTGTATCAGTGTATCGTTCATGTGGTACAGGGCGAGCAGGCGACGATGTCTCTCTCCATCCATGCCCAGCCGAATTGCCTCCCGTTGCCAGCGCAGGTAGCCGAGCGTCGCCCGCAGGCGCACCTCGGAATAGGGTGGCTGCCCATTACCGTACAGGCGGAAGTAATAATCGTAACGCTGGTCCAGCGCCTGCAGGTCGCCGCTGCCGCGATAGGTGTCCAGCAGTTCCTGCAATATTGGGATCTGGCGCTCACTGTAAAGCCCGTCATTGATCCGCACCACGTGCAATGCGCGACGGTAAGAGCGCAAGGCCCCATCGAGGTCACCGGCAGAACGGTAGTAGCGCCCGAGCCCCGCCAGTGGCTCCGCCAGGGAATCGCTGTAGGGACCCTCGCGATCCTGCAGTTGTTCGATCTGCCGCAGAAAGCCGCCATCCGACCCCGGGGGAGGGGTCTCCCGGCTCAACGCCGGCGGCGGCCCGGCGTCGGTCCAGCGCTGGCCAACCCGGACAAAGTCCTCCCCGTATGCACGCTTGCCCGCCAGGCTATCGGCCGCAGGCAGTAACAGGGCGGCGCACAATAGCCACAGACATGACAGGTAGCCGACGCCATCTGCCACTCGAGGCCAACTATTCACATCGATGAACAATTTTTAACCACCTCTCCTAGCGCCCCGAAGCCATCAATGGTATAAACTCGCCCCGCCCCGGGATCGCGAAAGTGCCAACATGCCACGAGTAAACGGCGCTCGCAAGGACACCGCTGGACGGTACTCACGGTTCGGGGGAGAGGAAGCTTCCGACGCGGGCAAAAATCCGCCGGCAAGCTATCTTTAGAGTAATGCAAAGCCCGACAGGGGCAACGAGACACTATGAAACAGCTAGGAATACTGGACGCCGCCTTCATCAACCTGGAGCAGACCAATACGCCCCAGCACGTGGGCGGCATGGGCATCTACGATCCCTCTACCGCCCCGGGCGGATTCGTGCGCTTCAAGGACGTGATCGCGGGCTTTGAACGGCGACTTGGCAGCATGCCACTATTCCGCACCCGCCTGGTAGAGGTACCCGGGGGCGTTGACCGCCCGTACTGGGTGAAGGACGCCAATTTCGACGTGGAATTTCACCTGCGGCACATCGCCCTGCCGGAGCCGGGCGACTGGCGGCAGTTGTGCATCCAGGTGGCGCGCTTGCACTCCCGCCCCCTGGACATGTCGCGCCCCCTGTGGGAGGCCTATATCATCGAGGGCCTGGACAATATCCCCAACCTGCCCAAGGGCTGCTTCGCGGTCTACACCAAGATGCACCACTCGCTGGTAGACGGCGCCGGCGGCTCGTCTTTCATGGCCGCGCTGCACGACCTGGTGCCGGATCCGGGTGAAGAGGATGAACCGGACGCGGAGCCGCGCCTGGTAGATGCGGAGCCCGCCACTACCGAACTGCTTGCCAAGGCTTCCGTAAACAGCGTCAAGAATACCCTCCAGGTGGCCCGGGGCTCCGTGACCACCCTGCGCGATCTGGGCAAATATGCACTCGACATCGCGCGCGACGAAATCCCCGCACCTGATGTCTCAGCTCCGAAGACCATTCTCAACAAGGCCGTGGGTCCGCACCGCGTATTTGACGCGGCGGAATTTCCCCTGGAGGGATTCAAGGACATCAAGAACGCAGCGCGCGTGACAATCAACGATGTTGCCCTGGGAGTCGTCGGCGGCGCCCTCAAACGCTACCTCGAGGCCAAGGGTGAACTGCCCGAAGAGGGCTCACTGGCGGCGGCCCTGCCCCTGAATATGCGCACCAGGCGCGGCGTCACCGACGAGAACAACCAGGTCGGCTCCGTCTTCGCCTCCATGCACACGGAAATCGAGGACCCCCTCGAGCGCCTGAAGGCAGTCAGGGAATCAACAGACGAGGCGAAACGCAGCGGCGAAGCCAGTCCCTTGGTAGACGCCATGATGCTGGCCGGCGTGTTTTCCCCGGCCTTTACCAAGACAGTGGCCGGCATGTGGGCCCGCAACCAGTGGTCGCGTTTTATTCCCATGAACGTCTCGACCTGTATTTCCAACGTGGCCGGTCCCGACTTCCCGCTTTACTGTGCAGGGGCGAAGATGGTCGATTACTACGGCCTGGGTGTACTCACCCCCGGCATGGGCATCTTCCACCTGGTATTCAGCTACTCGGGCAAGGTGACCCTGTCGGTGCTGGCGGACCGGGACATCATTCCTGACCCCGAGCTATACCACGACTGCCTGGTTGCTTCCTACGAGGAACTCTACGCCGCGGCGGTCCTGGACGGGAAGAAGGCTGCCGGAAGGGACAAGGCGGTAGCCGCCAAGGCCAAAATCCGGTCGCCCCGGCGCAAGCGGGTGAAAGGGGAACCGGCTGCGCCGAAGAAGAAAGCCACCGCCAAACGCAAGCCAACTGCGAAGACCAAGACCACAGCGAAGCGCAAGGCGCCGGCCAAGGCCAAAACCAAGGCCAAGGCGCCCGCCAAATCCAAAACTGCAGCCAAGCGCAAGGCACCCGCCAAGGCCAAAACCGCGGCAAAGCGCAAGACACCGGCCAAGGCTAAAACCAAGGCAAAGCGCAAAGCGCCTGCTAAAGCCGCCGCCAAACGCAAGGCACCGGCCAAAGCCCGCGCCACGGCTTCCCGACCCAAGGCCCGCCGCCGCACTGGCGCCAGGGCACAGCCGAAACTGAGAGCATAGAAACAGCTCAGCGGGGTGGTAGTTGAGGGCCGGCAGGCGCTTCTCCATCGGGCTAAGGCACGAAACGCCGAACTAATCTACAAAGAACCATAAAAAAAACCCGCCATCAGGCGGGTTTGAAAAAGTAACTCTGTGGACCTGGATGGTTTCCCATCGACACCCCGTAAAACCGGAGCTGTGTTTCGAGTTGCATTCACGATAACCGGGGGTATGATATATATCTAATGTATTATTTTTATTAGATCTATGAATTGTATTTATATCGTATTCGATGGATACTCGCGAACTCGCCAAGATCGACCTTAACCTGTTGATTGCATTGCAGATTCTCCTGGAAGAGAAAAACGTGTCCAGGGCTGCGGAACGCCTGTTTATCACCCAGCCGGCCATGAGTAAGACCCTGTCACGCCTGCGGCAGGTGTTTGATGACGCCCTGTTCACCCGCAGCGGTCACGGTATGCAGCCCACACCCCGGGCCACCGAACTGGAGAAGGACCTGGCCGCCATCCTGGGCGATATCAGCCAACTGGTCTCCGGATCACACTTTGATCCGGCCCAGTTCAGCGGCGAAATCAGGCTCGCGCTGTCCGAGTATATCGGTGTCGCCCTGCTGCCCCAGCTGGTACAACGGCTGGAGCACCAGGCGCCGCGCCTCAGCCTCAGCGTGATCACCCGGGTTGAGAACCAGCTGCAGGAATTGTCACTGGGCAACCTGGATTTCGCAGTACACATCAAACAGCGCGTCTACGGCGACGACTTCAAGGTGGAACCCCTGGGCAGCAGCCCCCCCGCTATCCTGGTCCGGGACTCCCATCCCCTGACAGAGGGTGAACTGGACCGGCGCCGGCTGACGGAATTTCCCTTGATAAAACTCTATATTTCGGATTGGGAGCAGGCCGAGTTGCAGCGCAACACCGGCACTCTCGACAATATTCCCGACCACCAACGCAGCAGCCTGGAGATATCCCACCTGCTCACGGCCCTGGAGGTGCTGCGCCATACCGACTACTTCATGCCCGGACCCGCCTACATCCTGCAGAATGAGGGCGCTACCCGCGGAATTACCGCCCTGCCCGTACCCGATAGCGCCCAGTACCAGATCGACTACGTTCTGGTGGCACACAAGCGCACCGCCAACTCTGCCGTACACAACTGGTTGTGGGAGCAGATCAGGTGTACTATCCGCGACCTGCGCACGCCGCAGCCGCGTAAGATGCGCCAGCGCATCAGCGCCAGTTTGCACTAGCAGGTCTCCAGGAAAATCCACAGAACAGGCATTAGGCATGCCGTGAGCAAGAAGCAGCCATGAGCAAGAAAAAGCGGCGCGAGATACCGCGTTTCGACACACCGATCATCGAGACCCACTGCCACCTGGATTACCTGGACAGTGAGCAGCTGGCCGCCACCCTGCAGAAGTCCGCGGAAGTGGGCATCGAGGAGATCATCACCATCGCCGTGTCACCGGACAACCTGGACCGGGTGCTGGAACTGACCCGGGAGGCGGACAATATCTGGGGCACCCAGGGAATCCACCCCCACGAAGCGGATTCCTACAGCGACCAGGTGGAAGCCACCATCCGCGAACGCACCGCGGACGAACGCATCCTGGCGGTGGGGGAAATCGGGCTGGATTACTACTACGACCACGCTGACCGCGGTGCCCAGCGGCAGGCTTTCGAGTGCCAGTTGCAGGCCGCCGTCGACCTCGATATGCCCGTCGTCATCCACACCCGTGACGCGGACGAGGACACCCGGGATATCCTGAGCAATTTCAGCGGCAAATTATCCCGCGGGGGCGTGATACACAGTTTCACCGCCGGCCTGCCCCTGGCGGAGTTCTGCCTGGCAGAGGGCTTCATGCTGGGATTTAACGGTATCGCCACCTTCAACGCGGCGGACAATGTGCGGGAGGTGGTGGCCGCCACACCAGTGGAGCAGATTCTGCTGGAGACCGACGCTCCCTACCTCACGCCGGTGCCCTACCGGGGGCGACCCAACGCGCCTTTTTACCTGCCGTTCATCGCCGAGCGGGTGGCGGAGGTGAAGGCCATACCGGTGGAGGCCCTTCTGCAACAGGTCTACCGCAACAGCCGGGAACTGTTTTTCACCGACTGAGGCGACGGATCAGGCCGCGACGGCGGGTTTATCTCCCTCCTGGGTTTTTTTCGCAGGCTTTCTACCGGCCGCTTTTTTCGCAGCGGTCTTTTTGCGTTGCGCCGGTTTCTTTTTTGCCGCTGTTTTTGCCGGCCTGGCCGGCTTGTCGGAATGCACCCGGTGCTCGCGCATGGCCTCCCGGTCCGCCCGGGTGGGAGGGGGTCGGCGGCGGGAGGCACGCGGCCGGTGATACTCCGCCGCATCCGGCCGCAGGTCGCCCTGCTCGAAACGGTGCAGGATCTCCTCCATGGTGCGACTGATCTTGGTGCAGATCCGTATCGCCTCCACGTTGGGGTAGGCCGAGGCCTCCCCGCCTTCCATCAGGTCGATCAGGTCCTGCTCGGACAGGTGGGAGAGTATCTTGGCCGGGTTATACCAGCGAAAACTGGGGATGATATTGATGTCTCCGCTGTAGTCCTGGTCCATCAGGGCGTGGATACTGTTCATCAGCATATTGAAACGGGGCCAGTTATCCCCCTGTTTCTGCACCATGCCGCGGTAAAAATTGAGTAGCTCGCGCCCCATACCGACCCCCAGGCTCCCCAGCGCAGACGCCAGGGCACCGCTCTCCCCTTCCTTGCGCAGGAAGGGGATGGCAATGGGATTCACCATGCTGACGATGTAGTGATTGGTGCTGTACAGGCGTTGCAGGCGTTTGGCGGGAAGGTCGTCAGCGATGGAACCGTCCACCCACTTGCGGGTAGGCAGGTAGGGTTGGGCCTCACCGTGGACGTTCTTGGCCATCAGCATCACCGGCGGAAATACCCCCGGTACCGCGCAGGAGGCCATCACCGCGGAACGAACATAAACGTTTGGAGAGGTAATCGCGTTGAGCAATCGCGAACGCTGGTGGGGCTCTGCCGGGGCCACGGTGAGACTGATCTGCCTGCCGGTCTTTTCGTAGGCCTCCTGGAAGGTCAGGTCCGGCACCATGCGCGCCACCAGCTTTTCCAGATCGCCCACGTCGATCTGAGGATTGGAGCCAAAAAACATCTGGGAGAAAACGCTGGCCTCGCGCTCCGCCTCGAAGTGCACATTGGCCGGTTCGTAGAAGTGCTCCAGTTCCTCGTCTGTATGAGTACCCAACACTCCCGCCACCAGGGAACCGGCACTGGAACCGGAGATCACCCTGGGCAGCAGCCCCTGATCCAGCAGGGTCTTGACCACGCCAAGGTGATAAAAGCCCAGCACGCCGCCGCCACTGAGCATCAGGGCAGAGCGGCCAAAGCAGACATTGGCGCGGTAGAAAAAATCCAGTTTTTCCTGTACGTCAATAGCGTCGTGATCGAGTTCCGCCAGGAAACGCAGGGAGTCGTCGATTTCATCGATATACTGCTCGATCAGCTTCTTGGTGCCGAATTTGGCCCTGCGATACAGGCTGCTGCGGCCCATGCCCCCCATATTGCCGTGGATGCCCTCATTCAGGGTGAACAGCAAGCCGTGGTAATCGTGCCGTGCCCTCAGGCTGCGCAAACGATCCAGGCGCAGGCGGATCTGGGTGTAGTCGTAGAGGCTGGTCTGGTCCACGTCGCGCCAGCGCTTCTGGCCCGATAACTCATCGTGATCGACGGCCGCCTGCCGCCACTC
>JAACFI010000012.1 GCA_009937575.1 Haliea sp. | reverse complement strand
CGGCAGCGCACCTTGGTATAGAACACATCACCGGTGTCCGCATCCTCCAGCTTGTGCAGGCAACATTTGGCGCAGCCGTCACACAGGTCCTCCCATTGTTCCGGGCTCAGTTCACCCAGGGGTGTGACATTCCACCAGTCGCTCACGGCTGACCGTCCCGTCGCAATAATTCCTCCGCGGTGGGAGGCATCTGCAGATAGAAGCCGGCATCGGCAATCCCCGCCAGCACCTCCGCGGCATCGGCCCTGGCCAGTTTGCGCTCGGGCGACAGCAGCAGGCTCATGACCTCCACCGGTTCACCGAACTGTTCCAGCAGCGTTGTCGGCACTTCGACGAGCCCACGTGATTTCTCCACGAACAGGTACATCTCCTCCTTGCGCGGACTCTTGTAGATCTGCACCAGTATCGGCGTCGTCATTGCCGATCACCCAGCAGCTGGCGCAGGGGCGCGACGACCTCGTCCCGACGCCAGCCCTGCCAGTGCGCAGGTGCTGCTATGGGCTCGCCGCTGGCGCTGCGCACCAGTAATTCGTAGTCCCTGCTCTGCAGCAGTGCTTCCGGTGCCGCGCCCAGCTCCGCGCCGATCTCGCGCACGCGGGCCTTCAGCTTTTTCAACATATCCCGCTGCCGGGCATTCAGTGGCGCCGGCAACCGCCGGGGCAGTTCCTCTTCCGGAATCTTGCGCTGCTCCGCCAGCAGATCCAGCAGCGTCTCGCCATAGCGCCGCATGGCCGGCGGCGGGAGGTCCACAGACGCGCGCAGGGCGCTGCGCGAGGCCGGGTCATTCAGGGCCAGTTGCAGGCAGGCCTTGTCATCTATGATCCAGTTGCGGGGTTTATCGCGGCTCCGCGCCGTCTCCTCCCGCCATTCGCACACGGCTTTCAGGGCGCCCAACTGGCGTCGATCAAGTTTCCAGGCGCTCTTGATTCTCGGGTAATAGCTGCCCGATCCGTTGGCCATCGCGGTGCGGGTGGCATCGGCACCATCGGCAAGCACCCATTCGAGCTTATCCTGCTCCCGACAGCGGTCCCTCAGTTCACGCCAAACTGCCAGCAGCCAGATCACATCCTGGGCGGCATAGTCGCACTGGGACTCGGTCAGGGGGCGCTGTAACCAGTCGGAACGGGTCTCCCCCTTGGGGAGATCCACATCGCAGATCGCCTGCACCAGGTTGCGGTAGCCCATGCCGAATCCGATATCCACCAGGGCTGCGGCGCGCTGGGTATCAAACAGGGGGTCGGGCAATACCCCCAGCCAGCGCTGGAACACCTCCAGGTCCTCACTGGCGGAATGCAGTACCTTGATGACTTGCGGATCGGACAGCAGCCGCACCAGGGGGGCCGTATCGCTGATAGCCAGGGGATCAACCAGCCAGGCCTGCTCCGCTGCGGGTCCGCTGTCGAAACACAGCTGTAACAGCGCCACCTGCGGATAGAACGTGTTGCGACGCATAAACTCGGTGTCCACTATCACGGTGCGGCAATCGGCTGCCCGGGACAGCAGTGTGGCGAGTTCCTCGTCGGTTGCGATCAGTTGCCAGCTCAAGGTCTATTCCACCGGCCTGCGACCGGACAGGGCGTGCGCCAGGGTTGACCCGTCCACGTACTCCAGTTCCCCACCCAGGGGTACGCCATGGGCAATGCGTGAAACCTTCACCCCCTCGGGCTGCAACATGTCGGTGAGATAGTAGGCGGTGGCCTCGCCTTCCACCGTGGGATTGGTCGCCAGGATGACCTCCTCGATACCCTCTTCCAGTACACGCCGGTAGAAAAGGTCCAGCCCTATCTCCTCCGGACCAATCCCGTCGATGGGCGACAGGTGCCCCATCAACACAAAATAGATACCGCGATAGCTGCCACTCTGCTCCACCGCCAGAACATCACCGGGTGTTTCCACCACACAGATGGTAGAGCTGTCCCGCCGCGGGTCAGAACAGATCTCACATATCTCCAGCTCGGTGAAATTCCGGCAGCGGCTGCAGTGGTCGACGCGGTCTACCGCCCCCTGCAGTGCCCGGGACAGCGCCACCGCCCCCTCCCTGTCTCGCTCCAGCAGGTGCATGGTCATGCGCTGGGCGGACTTGGGACCGACCCCTGGCAGGCAGCGCAGGGCCTCGATCAGATTCTGCAATGCGGGGCTGAAATTCATTGGCAGTGGACAGACTCTCAGAAGGGCATCTTGAAACCGGCGGGCAGGTTCAGACCTGCCGCCAGTCCCGACATGGCGTCCCGATTGTGTGCCTCCACCTTGCGCACTGCATCGTTGACTGCCGCGGCGAGCAGGTCCTCCAGCACCTCCTTGTCCTCGCTGAATACCGAGTTATCGATCGACACGCGTTTCACATCGTGCCGACCGGTCATCACCACGGTCACCAGGCCGGCGCCGGATTCACCCTGCACCTCCGCATTGGCGAGTTCTTCCTGGGCCTTCTGCATGTCGGCCTGCATTTTCTGGGCCTGCTGCATCAGGTCCGAGAGATTTCCTTTCATGGGTCTACCTCAAGAGTCAGTTGGCACTATGGACGCGCGGTCCAGTTCACCGTCGAAGCGGGCAATCAGCTGCTGCAACTGCGGGTCGCCCTCAATTTCCGCCACGGCTTCCTGCTGGCGTTCCCTGGCCAGGCGCTGCTGGCGCATGGCCGGGGTTTCACCCTGCGGTTCGCCGGGCTCGATACCTACCGTCAGCGCTTCGCCGAAGTAATTTTCCAGCGCCAGGCGTATTTTATCCCTGTGGCCGTCATTGAACAGGGAACTGTTGTCGGCATCCAGAACAAAGCTGAGATCATTCCCGCTGCAATGCTGCAGCTCACAGTGGGACGCGATGTTATACACAATGCCCAGTAACCCCAGCTGTTCCAGAAGTTGCGGCCAGTTTGCCGGGGTCAACCCCGCAAGGTTCACATCGCCTGCCACAGCCGCTGCCATCGGCTCCGGGGCCGATACCACAGGTTCCTCAGGTGGCTTTTTTACCGGTGCGCCGACCTCCCCAGCGGCGGCCTGGTCGGTGGGCGCGACCACGCTCTGGAGATCTTCCGGTCCCAGGCTCTCGTCGATCACCGCCGCGGGTCGGAAGGCCAGCATGCGCAGCAGAATCATTTCGAAACCACTGCGGGGATCCGGTGCCAGAGTGATATCGCGCTTTCCATTGAGGGCAATCTGGTAAAACAGCTGGGCATCTTCCGCGGTCAGGGATGTCGCGATGGAAGCGACCCGCTGGGCATCTCCCCAGCTGTTGTCGATGGCATCGGGGACCGCCTGGGCCACGGCCACCCTGTGCAACAGGGAAATCAGTTCGTCCAGGCTGCCCTCGAAATCCGGCGCGTGTTCGGCCATCTTGCCCACGGTATCCAGCACAGCCGCTGGTTCACCGCCGCCCACCGCTTCCAGCAACTGGTAGACAAAGTTCAGGTCAACCGTACCGAGCATGCTGCGCACATCGGTTTCACTGAGACTGCCGGAACCAAAGGCAATCGCCTGGTCGGTGAGGCTCAGCGCATCGCGCATGCTGCCATTGGCAGCTCGACCGAGCAGCCACAGGGCGGGCTCCTCGAAACTGACCATTTCCTCCGCCAGCACTGACTTGAGGTGGCCCACTATCTGCTCCGGCGGCATGTTTTTCAGGTTGAACTGCAGGCAGCGGGACAGAATCGTCGCCGGCAGCTTTTGCGGGTCGGTAGTGGCCAGCAGGAACTTGACGTGGGGCGGCGGCTCTTCCAGGGTTTTCAGCAGGGCGTTGAAGCTGTGCCCGGACAGCATGTGCACCTCGTCGATCAGGTACACCTTGTAGCGCGCGTGGGTGGGTGCGTACTGCACGTTTTCCAGCAGTTCGCGGGTATCCTCCACCTTGGTGCGCGAGGCTGCATCCACTTCCAGCAGGTCGACGCTGCGCCCCTCGGCGATTTCCAGACAGGAAGAGCATTCCCCGCAGGGCTCGGAGCTTACGCCCTGTTCACAGTTCAGGCACTTGGCCAGAATCCTGGCAATGGTCGTCTTGCCCACGCCGCGGGTACCGGTAAACAGATACGCATGGTGCAGGCGGCCGTGGTCCAGGGCGTTGACCAGCGCCTGCAGCACATGCTCCTGACCGACCATCTCCCGGAACGTCCGGGGTCGCCATTTTCGCGCCAGTACCTGATACGACATGCCTTGAGAGCCTTACAACCTGGGAAAAGGGCTAGGATACACCAGCCGCTGTGGGAGACAAAACGCGGGACGATCACTGGGTACTTCGGGAAATGGAGATGACCCAGACAGCCACACCCCGGCACACGAGTCGATAACTACGGTTGCTCCCTTCCGGGCCTGGCCGGGTTCACTATCTATCGTTGCGGGGGGACCGCCTGGGCCACCACAACCGCCGCACCAGTGGTGCGAGCGGCGCGTATTGTGCTTCAAAGCCGCGGTGACCGCAAGCGCTATCAACCGTCCATTCCGCCGCCGTCTCCGTCACCGAAATCCAGGCCCGCATACTGTACATCCTCCTCGGGCAGTGTGCGCCCGCGCCAGTACCAGACCGACCAGAGCGACAGGCCGTAAATGAACATCAGGGGCGCGGCCATTGCCGGCCGATCGCTGGCTGCGATCGTGGCGATTTCCGAGCGATCAATTTCCGCCATTACCGCCCACCGTGTATCGCCCACCTCCATCGGCAGTGACACCGACAGGACCTCTACACCGCGATAATCGTCGATAAAGGCCTGGGCCTGCTCTCCTTCCAGCGCGCGCCTGACGGTGGGCGTATCCACGGTCTGGCGCAAAACGGTGGATTCGTCGGTAAAGCGGGAATCGCTGCGCATCAATTTGTCCTGTCCCACCAGGTAGGTCTCTCCGGTCTCACCCATACCACTGGTGTAATTCATGATGCCGAGGATACTGTCGGTGGGCAGCTGGAAAGCAATCACCCCGAGAAATTCTCCCGCGGCAGCGTACACGGCGGTGGCCACGAACATGGCCGGGTCACCATCACTGGGTTCATAAGGGCGCATGTCGCTGACGACGATGGACTGGTTGGTTCGCTCCCGCTTGGCACGCCGGAACACCTCCCCCAGACCGCTATCACGCCAGGGGCCGGATTCCAGGTTGGTGGCGAAATCAGCTTCTTTCTCCACTGTGTACAACACGTCGCCATCGGGGCTGATCAGGAAGAAGTCGTAATAGCCACGTTCGGTAACGAACAAGCGCGCCCTGGCGTGCATCAATGCATGATACTCGCTGTATTCGGTGCCGTCTTCGGCATCATCCAGGTTCAGTCGAAAACCCGCGGGGTGAGGATTATCCTCTACATAGGCCTGCCTTACCCGGGCGGCCACCCGGGGATCGCTACCCCAGATTTCCACGAGTTTCTCCTGGGCATGCACCATGTCCTGGTTGGAACTCCAGAAGCGCAGCTCGGCGCTGGCAGTGGCAAAGTACTCCTGCACAGCACCGCGCCGCAGCTCACCCAGTAACTGCAGTCGATCCGCCACCAGTTGGGAATGATTGCTCAGGTACCATTGGAGCAGTGCCCAGACCATCAGGGCCAGTGCCAGCCCCAGGCCGGCAGACCAGGCCAACCAGAAACGCAAGGTACTGTTCATGCAGCCCTCCCGGCGCCCACCTCAGGTACGGCACCCGACATCAAAAGCCTGTCCCTCACCAGGGCATCAACCGCCTGCCAGGTAAAAGAGAAATGCTCGAACTCCTCCTGGCTGACTCTTTCCCTTTCCAGGTCTCCCACGACTTCTTCCAACATATCCATGAGCTGGTGTTTACGTTGATGTAACTGTACCACCTCGGTGTCGGTACGGGCCGCCGCGGCGATCTCCATCAGGCGTTTATTGAAGGTGTGCATTCTCAGGCGCCGGGAACGCACCCAGTGCGTGCGCAGCGCCAGCGCAGCCGAACACAGAATCGCGATCACGTAGAGCAGCGCCGACACGAGCCGGGCATTTTGCTGCATGAACCCAGGCTTTTCACGATCGTAATAGGAACGCGCACCGGGGTGGGTAGTGACCACACCCTCCGAATCATCGGGTAAGGGACCGATAAATCCCGCGAGTTTACTGCTTTTCAAAATCTCCGGTTTCGATTCATAGATCGCCCTGGTGACCTTGTAGACCAGGTTGGCATCCAGGTCCGAGCGCGCCACCAACAGGCGTTCCACCACGGCGGTATCCAGGTTATCGGCGGGCAGCGCCGGCGAACCGCGGTAAGAACCCAGCGGTATCACACCGGAATCGATAGCGGGTTGCTTTAGCGCCAGCGCTTCGGACTGCCCGATGGGCACCAGGACCAGGTTCTTGTCGCCGATAAGCTCGCGAATAGCCGGATTGCCAGGCGCGCGCACGCGAAACACCACATCCACCTGCCCCCGCTCCATGGCAAAATTCGCCGCTTCCTCGGACATGGGCAGGGCATTGAGCACGTCGCGATCGATACCATAGTGATCCGCCAGGAACCAGAAGGAATTGAACTGACCACTGGTCCGCGGCGGTATCGCCACCCGGTGTCCCGGCAGGTCTGAAAAACTCTCTATTCCCAGGTCATCGCGCACGATCAGGTGATAGGCATCGCTGTATAGGGTGGTAACCCCCTGCACACCATCGGTGGCGGGGGTGTCGGCCTGGATGGTCCCCATGTCGATGCGGCCGCTGTCCATCAATCTCAGGTTCTCCCCGCTGCCGCCGGTTTCGAATACCAGCATCCTGACGCCGATGCCGGCCTCGTTGACTGCGTCCGCGATAGCCTGGGTCAGGATCAGCGTTTCACTCCCCGCGGGACCACCGGCAACGGTCACCCGTGGCAGACGGGTGCCGCTCAACCACAGCGCGAGCGCAAACAGCGCCACTACCCAGACGACTATCATCAGTACGATTCGTAAACGCGGTGAGAGTAATTGCACAAAATATCCCGTTGTCAAAATGGCGGGAGTAGCAGGATTCGAACCTGCGACCGTCGGCTTAGAAGGCCGGTGCTCTATCCAGCTGAGCTATACCCCCGATCTCGAGGTCCGATTATACACGGAGGAAATGGGGTGGCCGAGGGGTCTCGAACCCCCCACCTCCGGAGCCACAATCCGGTGCTCTACCTGATGAGCTACGGCCACCATCGTGAAGTGCTGAAAAAGGTCGCTGCAACTTTCCCTGTAGCTGGAAAGTTGGTCGGGGTAGAGAGATTCGAACTCCCGACATCCTGCTCCCAAAGCAGGCGCGCTACCAGACTGCGCTATACCCCGAACTCGCTTTTCCGACGCGTTCGCCGACCCCTGTTTTCAGGAGGGCGCATAATACTCACCCCCATGGTGAGCGTCAACGCCACATTGGTGATTTTACTACAGTTTTCCGGCTGTGGCTCTTCCACTGCGGTAGCCCGTCATGGGAGAATACGCGCCTTCGCAAGCGGCGGGCCAGACCCCCGCCGAACCAGCCCTGAGGACCCTGTCAAATGCCCGCACTCGTACTGGATGGAAAAACCCTGGCCGCTGAAACCGAAGCCGAGTTACTCGCCCGGGTGGAACGGCTCAAGGAGCAATCCAGCGGTAAAACCCCCATCCTCGCCACCATCCTGGTGGGGGACGACCCGGCCTCTGCCACCTACGTCAAAATGAAGGGCAACGCCTGTCGCCGGGTGGGCATGGATTCACTGGCTGTGGAACTGCCCTCCTCCACTACCACCGAAGAACTGCTGGCCAAGATCGACGAACTGAACAACAACCCCGATGTGCACGGTATCCTGCTGCAGCACCCGGTCCCCGAACAGATCGACGAGCGCGCCTGTTTCGACGCCATCGCCCTGGGCAAGGACGTGGACGGCGTAACCTGCCTGGGCTTCGGCCGCATGGCCATGGGCGAGGACGCCTATGGCTGCGCCACCCCCCAGGGCATCATGCGCATCCTGGGCCACTACGGCATCGAGATCGAGGGCAAGCACGCTGTCGTTGTCGGCCGCAGCCCCATCCTGGGCAAGCCCATGGCGATGATGCTGCTGCAGAAGCATGCGACAGTGACCATCTGCCACTCCCGTACCCAGGATCTTGCGGGGATCATCGCCCAGGCGGACATACTGGTGGGTGCCGTTGGAAAGCCGGAGTTCATCAAGGCTGACTGGGTCAAGGAAGGCGCGGTGGTCGTAGATGCCGGCTATCACCCGGGTGGTGTCGGTGATATCGAACTTTCTGCGCTGGTCGATAAAGTTTCTGCCTATACCCCGGTTCCGGGTGGTGTGGGGCCGATGACTATCAATACGCTGATTATGCAGAGTGTTGAGTCGGGTGAGAAAAGCTTAGGCTGAACCACTTCTGCTGTACCTCTGATTACCGATACCTCTGCATGGCGCCTGCGAGCCGGGACCCTCGGATCGAGCGTTGTACAAATCGAAGTGCCGTAGGGTGCGCGGAGCGCACCCCACCGTATTATCGAAACTATCAGGCGCGCTTCCACTTGGTTCCCTCTCGGGAATCCTCGAGAACGACACCCTGGTCCAGCAGCGACTGGCGGATCTCGTCGGCGCGGGCGTAGTCTTTGGACAGTTTGGCCTCCTGCCGCTCGGTGATCAGGGCCTCGATATCCTCTGCCGATATCGCGTCATCCGCAGCCGCCTCCTGCAGCCACTCCTGGGGATCCTGCTCCAGGATGCCCAGCAGGTTGCCCGCCGCGAGGATACGCGCCTTGAGCGAGGCTTTATCCTCCGATGAAGCCTTGTGCAGCTGGTGCGCCAGCGCGTGGATTTCAGCGATCGCCACCGGGGTATTGAGGTCGTCGTTCAGGGCCTGGTAAAAAGGCTCCTGGGCCAATGCGACTTCCGTGTCCAACTCGATATCCTGCACATCCCGCAGAGTGCTGTAGAGACTGTCCAGGGTAGCCTGAGCCTGTTCCAGCAGCTCCGCCGAGAAGTTCAGGGGCGACCGGTAGTGAGCCGACAGCAGGGCGAAGCGGAGCACCTCCCCCCGGTAACTCTGCAGCAGGTCTCTTACCGTGCGGAAATTGCCCAGGGACTTGGACATCTTCTCCCCGTCGATATCCAGGTAGGCATTGTGCATCCAGTAGCGGACGTAGTCGCCACCGTGGGCGCAGCGGCTCTGGGCGATCTCGTTCTCGTGGTGCGGAAAAATGAGGTCGCGGCCGCCACCGTGGATGTCGATGGTCTCCCCGAGGTGCGCGCGAATCATCGCCGAGCACTCCAGGTGCCAGCCTGGCCGGCCCCTTCCCCAGGGACTGTCCCAGCCCGGGTCCTCGTCGCTGGAGGGCTTCCACAGGACGAAATCCCCCGGATGGCGCTTGTAGTCTGCAACCTCCACCCGTGCACCGGCCAACATGTCGTCGAGGTTGCGGTTGGAAAGTTTGCCGTAGTCCGGCATGGACTCCACCGAGAACAGCACATGGCCCTCTGACTCGTAGGCGTGCCCCTTCTCCACCAGCGCGCGGGTCAGGTCGATCATGGCGTCGATATTGTGGGTCGCGTGAGGTTCCAGGGTCGGTGGGAGTGCGTTGAGTTGTGCCATGTCCTCCCGGTACTTGGCGGTGAACTCCCCGGTAACTGACTCGATGCTGCGGTTGCCCTCTTTAGCCGCGGTGATGATCTTGTCATCTACATCGGTGATATTGCGGGCGTAGGTGACCTTGTCGTAGTGAGTCTGCAGCAGGCGAAACAGGGTATCGAACACCACCACCGGGCGGGCGTTGCCGATGTGCGCCAGGTTGTAAACCGTGGGCCCACAGACGTACATGGTCACCTCGTTAGGGACCAGGGGTTCGAAAACCTCCTTGTCGCCACCCATGGTGTTGTACAACTTGAGAGTCATCCCTCTTTCCTTTTAGTTGGTCCAGGTGTCGCGCAAGCCGATAGTCCTGTTGAATACCGGGTGTTCAGCGCGGTGGTCGTAGCGGTCCGCGACGAAATAACCCTCGCGCTCAAACTGGTAGCCCTGCTCAGGCTCCGCATCGGCCAGGGCCGGCTCGATCCAGGCCTGCTCCACCACCGTGAGGGAATCGGGATTGATAGAATCCAGGAAATCATTTTCCCCCTTGTCCGGCGCCTCGTCGGTAAACAGCCGATCGTACAGCCTGACCTCGGCCCGCCGCCCGGCCCTCACCGATACCCAATGGATCACGCCCCGGGGCCTGATCCCGTCCTCAGGATTCTCTCCAAGGGTATTGGGGATGGTGTGGGCCCGCACCTCGATGATATTGCCCTCCCCGTCTTTCACCACCTCGTCCGCCTCGATCACGTAGGCGTTGCGCAGGCGCACCCGCTTGCCCAGCACCAGGCGCTTGTACTTTTTGTTGGCCTCTTCCCGGAAGTCGTCCGCGTCTATATACAACTCGCGGGTAAAGGGCAGCTCGCGCTGACCAAATTCTTCGCGGCTGGGGTGGCAGGGGGCGGAGATGGACTCAAGCTTTTCCTCCGGGTAGTCCGTGAGCACCACTTTCAGCGGATTCAGTACGCACATGGCCCGCGGTGCGTTTTCGTTCAGGTCCTCTCGGATAGCGAATTCCAGCATCGCCACATCCACCACCCCGTCGCTGCGGGTGGTGCCGATCATGTCGCAGAACTTACGGATCGCCGCCGGCGTGTAGCCCCGGCGGCGCATGCCGGACACGGTGGGCATGCGCGGATCGTCCCAGCCCGCCACGATGCCCTCCTCCACCAGTTGCTTAAGCTTGCGTTTGCTGGTGATGGTGTAACTGGGATTGAGCCTGCCGAATTCGTACTGTCGCGGCCGGCTGTCTACCGGCAGGTGTTCAATGAACCAGTCGTAGAGCGGCCGGTGGTCCTCGAATTCCAGGGTACAGATGGAATGAGTGATACCCTCTATGGCATCCTCCTGCCCGTGGGCGAAATCATAAGTGGGATAGATCACCCACTCGTCCCC
The DNA here is from genome assembly GCA_009937575.1 of Haliea sp. Taxonomy (GTDB): domain Bacteria; phylum Pseudomonadota; class Gammaproteobacteria; order Pseudomonadales; family Halieaceae; genus JAACFI01. Next base: position 20,891 of record JAACFI010000012.1, on the reverse strand, counting down.
GGTCTGGTGGTGCGGCACCTTGCGGATGCGGTAAAGAATGGGATCGCGCATATTCATATTGGGCGACGCCATATCGATCTTCGCCCGCAGCACTTTCTCGCCCTCCTCGAATTCACCCGCTCTCATACGGGCCAGCAGGTCGAGATTCTCCTGGACGGAACGATCCCGGTATGGGCTGTTCCTGCCGGGTTCAGTCAGCGTTCCCCGGTACTCCCGGGCCTGCTCCGCGTTCAGGTCGCAGACGTAGGCTTCGCCCTTCTCCACCAGGTACACCGCCCAGTCGTAAAGTTGCTGGAAATAGGAAGAGGCGTAGCGTACCTCTCCATCCCAGGTATATCCCAGCCAGCGCACGTCCTCCAGGATGGATTCGATATACTCCTGGCTCTCTTTTTCCGGGTTGGTGTCGTCAAATCGCAGGTTGCATCGCCCGCCATTGGCCTCTGCCAAACCAAAATTGACACTGATCGACTTGGCGTGGCCGATGTGCAGGTAGCCGTTGGGCTCCGGCGGGAATCGTGTCACCACCTCCCGGACCCTGCCAGAAGCCAGGTCTTCCGTGATAATCGTCTGCAGAAAGTTGCTCGCAGGGGTGTTTTCCATAAATTCCGGGCACCGGGGTATAAAAAAGGCCGCGTATTATAACGGCAGAACCTCCCCGCTTATAGCTTATTGAACCGCCTTCGCGCAGAACTGCGCAATTGTGCCTATCTTCGACCGGATGCTGTTTTCCTGCCCGTCAAAAGCCCGTATCATGACCCGTCTTTGACCGACACCAGCAGGGACGACAACATGGTAACCATCCGCACCACCTTCGGCGAAATCAAACTGGAACTGGATGCAGAGAAAGCACCGCAAACCGTGGCGAATTTCTTACAATATGCCCGTGACGGCTTCTACGACGGCACCATCTTCCACCGGGTTATCGACAATTTCATGATCCAGGGAGGCGGTTTCGACACGAATTTCCAGCAGAAATCCACCCGTGAGCCCATCGAGAACGAGGCGGACAACGGGCTGAAGAACGACTTCGGCACCATCGCCATGGCGCGCACCATGGATCCCCACTCGGCGACCGCCCAGTTTTTCATCAACGTGAAAGACAACGACTTCCTCAACCACTCCGGCAAGAACGCCCAGGGCTGGGGCTACACCGTGTTCGGCAAGATCACCGAGGGCAGCGAGGTACTGGATAAGATCCGCGCAGTACCGACCACCAGTCGCGGCGGCCACCAGGATGTCCCCGCCGACGACGTGATTATCGAGTCGGTGGAAGTCGCAGAGGGCTGAGACCCGGCGCTGATTTGTCCAGCACCCTCTTCATATCCGATCTACATCTCGATCCCGCCCGGCCCGGTGTTACCCGGGCCCTGGCGGACTTCCTGCAACAACATTCCGACTGCGAGAGCCTCTACATCCTCGGCGACCTGTTCGAGGCCTGGGTGGGGGATGACGACGATTCATCACTGGCAGTCCAGGTGCGCGGCCTGCTTCGGGATTTCAGCGCTGCGGGACCGGCACTGTACATCATGCGGGGCAACCGGGATTTCCTGCTGGGGGAGGCGTTCTGCGGTACGGTCGGCGCACAATTGCTCGACGATCCCACCCCGATAGACCTCCACGGTGTTCCCACCCTGCTGATGCACGGTGACAGCCTGTGTACCGCCGACAGCGACTACCAGGACTTTCGCACCACCGTCACGGACCCCGTCTGGCAGACCCGGGTGCTTGCTCGCAGCCTGGATCAGCGCCGCGGCCTGGCGGCCGAGCTCAGGGCCATGAGCGGCGAGGCCAACAGCAACAAGGCGGCGGATATCATGGATGTAACCCGGGACGAGGTCGAGAAGGTGATGCGTGCCCACGGCGTCAGGCAGCTGATTCACGGCCACACCCATCGACCCACCCGCCACGAGGAAGTGAGTGGAGTACGCTGGGTACTGGGGGACTGGGATACTCAGGGTTGGGCTATCGAAGCAGCTCGAAACAAGGTTAACTTATATAATTTTGTTATTACTCTATAGGTTATAACTTATATTTAATCTTATTTATTTAATTTGGCACCCCGCTGTGAAAGCGAAATTCCACGTCTGGCGATTCGATCAACTGCCGTTCCCGCCGCAACAGGACCGGCAGGCGCTCAGCCACCTCCTCCGCCGATCCCAGTTTCTCCGCCAGTTTCAGGTAATCCATGAAATGGCGGGATTCAGATTTCAGCAGTGAGCAGTAAAAATCTGCCAGCTCTTCGTCCAGCTCCGGCGCCAGGGCGGCAAAGCGTTCGCAGGAGCGGGCCTCGATAATCGCCCCGACCAGCAGCGTGTCCACCAGTCGCGCCGGTTCGTGACTGCGTACCTCTTTACGCAGTTCCGCCGCGTAGCGAGACGCTGAAATCTGTGGGTATTCGACACCCCGGGCCTTCATGATCGCGATCACCTGCTCGAAATGCCGCAGTTCTTCCCGGGCCAGGCGAGACAGTTTTTTGAGTAACTCGTGGTGCTCCACGTAGCGATACATGAGATTGAGGGCGGTGGAAGCGGCTTTTTTCTCGCAGTTGGCATGATCGATCAGAAGAATATCAGGGTGCTGCAGGGCCCACTCCACCCACGCGGGGGGAGTGGCACAGTGCAGGAACGCCCTGATGGGCTCCAGGCCTGCCATCAATCCTGCCCCGCGAACAGGTCCGGGGTCATCATGTAACGCTGGTAGTGAGCCTCGGACAGGATATAAAACTCCTGGTCGATGATCTCTCGCAGTTCGGTGAGCGGCGTATCCGCATAGCGCCGATCCACCTCGAAACCATAATCAGCGCTGCGCTCGATCTGGCTGCTCCCCGCCTTGAGCAGGCTGTACACCCAGCAGTACTCGTCGTGGTGCTCGGTGTAGTCGACCTGCTGCACCCGCAACTGCCACTGCAGCAGGGCCCGGTCGGTAATGCGCAGCTTGTTGCTGACGCACTGGGACAGGAAATCCGACAGGCGCCGGTCGATCACCACTTTCTGTTCCTCGGAATAGCTGTTCCAGTCGATCACCTCGTGGCAGAAGCGTTTACAGCCGCGGCAGACGGCGTCCCCGATGCCGGTGGAACAGACACCGATACAGGGAGTTTTGACTTTGCGCTCGAGCATGTGACCGCGAGAATTCCGGGGGAACTGCAATGGGGGCGAGTGTACGTTATCACCCGGGTGAATGCACGGTATAAGCAGTTGATTTATTTATCTTAATGGCCTTGTAGTCTATACTTCACAGCCGATTTGACCCCCAACGGGAAATCCTCCGCCGCACTCGCATCCGGGGGATCCAGCCAACGAAAGGAGCTCTACCGTGCTTGAAGCATATCGCGAACACGTGGCCGAACGCGCCAGCCAGAATATCCCCCCCAAGCCCCTCAGCGCCGAGCAGGTTGCCGCGCTGGTAGAACTGCTGAACAACCCACCTGCCGGTGAGGAAGAATTCCTGCTGGACCTGATCACCAACCGGGTACCCCCGGGTGTGGACGAGGCCGCCTACGTCAAGGCCGGCTTCCTGTCCGCGATTGCCAAGGGCGAAGCCGATTGCGCCCTGATCGACAAGAGCCGGGCCGTGGACCTGCTGGGCAACATGCACGGCGGCTATAATATAGAGACCCTGGTGGGGCTGCTGGACGATGCGGACCTGGGCAGTCAGGCCGCGGCAGAACTCAAGCACACCCTGCTCATGTTCGACGCCTTCCACGACGTGGCAGAACTGGCGAAGAAAGGTAACGACAACGCCAAGGCCGTGATGCAGTCCTGGGCCGATGGCGAGTGGTTCACCAGCCAGGACGCGGTGCCCGAGTCCATCAAGGTAGCCGTATTCAAGGTAACCGGCGAAACCAATACTGACGACCTCTCCCCCGCTCCCGATGCCTGGTCCCGCCCGGATATTCCCCTGCACGCCCTGGCCATGTACAAGATGACCCGGGACGGCCTGGTGCCCGAAGAGCACGGCGTCACCGGCCCCATGAAGCAGGTAGAGGAGATACAGAACAAGGGCCTCCCCGTCGCTTTCGTCGGGGACGTGGTGGGCACCGGCTCTTCCCGTAAATCTGCCACCAACTCGGTGCTGTGGTTTTTCGGTGACGACATCCCCGGCGTCCCCAACAAGAAAGGGGGCGGCATCTGTATCGGCGGCAAGGTGGCCCCGATCTTCTACAACACCATGGAAGACGCCGGTGCGCTGGTATTCGAGGCGCCGGTGGACGACCTGGGCATGGGCGACATCATTGAGATCCGCCCCTACGACGGCAAGATCCTGTCCGAGTCCGGCGATGTCCTGTCCGAGTTCGAACTGAAATCCGACGTGCTGCTGGACGAAGTGCGTGCCGGGGGCCGTATCAACCTGATCATCGGTCGCGGCCTCACGACGCGCGCCCGGGAGGCCCTGGGGCTGCCCGACTCCGAATTGTTCCGCAAGCCCGAGCAGCCGCAGGATTCCGGCAAGGGCTACACCCTGGCCCAGAAGATGGTGGGACGCGCCTGTGGCACCGAGGGCATGCGCCCCGGTACCTACTGTGAGCCCCACATGACGACTGTCGGCTCCCAGGACACCACCGGCCCGATGACCCGGGACGAATTGAAGGACCTGGCCTGCCTGGGCTTCTCCGCCGACTTGACCATGCAGTCCTTCTGCCACACGGCGGCCTATCCCAAGCCGGTGGACATCGACACCCAGCATACCCTGCCGGACTTCATCATGACCCGCGGCGGCGTGTCCCTGCGCCCCGGTGACGGCGTGATTCACTCCTGGCTGAACCGCATGCTGCTGCCCGACACGGTGGGCACCGGTGGCGATTCCCACACCCGCTTCCCGATGGGCATTTCTTTCCCCGCGGGTTCCGGCCTGGTGGCCTTCGCCGCGGCCACCGGGGTCATGCCCCTTGATATGCCCGAATCGGTGCTGGTGCGCTTCAAGGGTGAAATGCAGCCCGGCATCACCCTGCGCGACCTGGTACACGCGATCCCCTACTACGCTATCCAGGAAGGGCTGCTGACCGTTGAGAAAAAAGGCAAGAAGAATATCTTCTCCGGCCGCATCCTGGAGATCGAGGGCCTGGGCGACCTGACCGTAGAGCAGGCCTTCGAGCTGTCTGACGCTTCCGCCGAACGCTCCGCCGCCGGCTGTACCATCGAGCTGTCCGAAGATTCCATCGCCGAATACCTGCGCTCCAACATCGTGCTGCTGCGCTCAATGATCGCCGATGGCTACGGTGACCCACGCACCCTGGAACGCCGGGCCCGCAAGATGGAAGAGTGGCTGGAAAACCCGAGCCTGATGAAGGCGGACGCCGATGCCGAGTACTCGGCGGTGATCGAGATCGACCTGGCCGAGGTGACCGAACCTATCGTTTGCGCGCCCAATGACCCGGATGATGCACGCCTGCTCTCGTCCGTGGCCGGCGATGGGGTGGACGAGGTATTCATCGGCTCCTGCATGACCAACATCGGTCACTTCCGGGCCGCCGGCAAGCTGCTGCAGCAACACAAGGGTGGTATCTCCACCCGCATGTGGCTGGCGCCCCCCACCAAGATGGATGAGCACCAGCTGATGGAGGAAGGTTATTACAATATCTTCGGCGCCGCGGGCGCGCGCACCGAGATGCCCGGCTGCTCACTGTGCATGGGCAACCAGGCGCGGGTCGCAGCCAACAGCACCGTGCTCTCCACCTCTACCCGGAATTTCCCCAACCGTCTGGGCGACGGGGCCAACGTCTACCTGACCTCGGCGGAACTGGCAGCGGTGGGCGCCATTATGGGCAAGCTGCCGACACCGGAGGAATACCTGGAGTACGCGAAGAACCTGGACTCCATGGCGGATGACATCTACCGCTACCTGAACTTCGACCAGATCGCGGAGTTCCAGAAGAGCGCCGAGGAAGGCGCGCGCATAGCGGCGGTGGAAATCCAGGAAGTCGCCAGCGCCTGATTGGATCACCTGGAGTGAAACCAGGAGAACAGGGATTCACCCGACTGGTGTCCGCCACGCGTTATTCCTGGCAGGGAATCCGGGCGGCCTGGCGCCACGAGGCAGCCTTCCGCCAGGAGGCGACCCTTGCCGTGATCGGGTTTCCGTTGGCCGTACTACTGGCCGAGGACGTGGTACAGTTCCTGTTGCTGGTTATTCCCCTGATACTGCTGATGCTGGCGGAACTGGCAAACAGCGCCATCGAGGCTATCGTCGATCGCCTGGGCCAGGAGGCAGATGAACTCTCGGGACGGGCCAAGGACATGGGCTCGGCGGTGGTATTCATGGCAATCATGATCGCCGGTCTCAGCTGGTGCACCATACTGGGCGCTCGATTTTTCCAGGCCTGAGTCAGCTGTCGAACTCAGGTCCGGCCGTTGCAATATCACTGTCACAGCGCCGCGGCCTGAACCCTCTCGCTGCACGGTAAAAGCTTTTTGCCACTTCGCTCGTTTCCCCGGAAGAAAGGCCTTCATAAGAACAGGTATTGTATAGGGCCGTGATCTGCTCCAATGGTGCAGCCCAGGCAGGGCAGGCCTGCGATATCCGGGTCGCGTAGTGCGCGGCGGACTCACCCGCGCGCCGGGGGTAGCCCGCTGCCTCGAGACGATCACAGACTCTGAGGTACTCCCGGTCCAACGGTCGCCGGGGACGTGTATCACGCTTACGCAACAGGCTGAGGGCAACAGGTATCAGTACCAGCGCCCAGGCACCGATCAGCGCGGCGGCAAAACGCCCGGCGCTCACTTCGCCGAATACGTCTCGCAGCAAATCAAACTGAACTTTGCCGTCAAAACCCACCACCCAGCTCTGCCAGCGATAGGTCAGCGCGTCATAGCGCAGGCGCAACTGGTTGAGCCAGCGGATACTGCGATAACGCAGGGGCGACAAGGGAGATTCAGCGAGGAATGTACCCTCCTCTGCAACCGCGTCTTCCAGCCCCATTTCGATGCGCTCCGGCGCCACCGAGGCGGTGGGATCCACCCTGACCCACCCCTCACCGGGCAACCATACTTCTGCCCAGGCATGGGCATCAAACTGGTGCACAACAACGGTTCTGTTGACCGGGTTGATCTCACCGCCCTGGTACCCAGCCACCACCCGGGCGGGGACCCCGGCGGCGCGCATCATTACCACAAAGGCATAAGCATAGTGTTCACAGAAGCCCCGCAGAGTATCGAACAGGAATGCATCCATCGGATTACTGTCGGGCAATAGGGGCGGCTTCAGGGTGTAGACAAACGGTTCCACGTTGAAGCGCTCCAGTGCCGCATCGACAAACTCCCGGTCGCTACCCGCCTCCAGCCGCATGGCATTGGCCAATTCACGGGTTCGCGGGTTGTCGCCCGCGGGCAAACGCAGTTCCACCTCGCGGCGCCAGGAGGACAGCTTGGTTTCAAGGGGCGCCTCAGGCCAGGATTCCACCGAGTATCGGAAATCATCCTCGATCACCACCAGGGAATAGAGGCGAAAATCAGGCGCGACGAGGATGCCGGGGCGGTCCGGAACAGCGTGACGAAGCCCGAACAACCAGTTCTGCTGGGTGGGCTCCATGATGATACTGTATCGGAGCGGGTCGCCAATGGTGTCCACAATGACCGTTCTGCGCTGTTTAGCCGGGATATCGAAGTACCCCAGGTTGGTCCAGGCCCCCTCTTCCAGTTTGCTGAACACCAGGCCGCGCCAGTACAGCTGTGACTTGTCGGGTATCTCCCCCTCGAACTGTACCCGAAAGGCGACATCTGCGGACTGGCTCAGGTTGGCGATATCTCCCGGTTTCATGAAATCGCTGATGCCGGTTTTCGCCGCATGGCTTTTCACCGGCACTGTCCACAGCGGGCCGATGCGCGGAAACAGGAAAAACAGCACCAGCATCAGTGGCACGGCCTGCAGCACCATCACGCCGGCCAGGCGAATGGTCCGGCGGTTGAACTGGTGTTCCCCCGGCTGGTGCAGGGCCACCAGGGCGGTGGTGATGACGATGACATTGAGCAGCGAATAGCCGACGATCAGCAGGTCCTGGGTAAACAGGAATTCGGTGATACAAACGAAATAAGCGAGAAATATAAGAACGTAGACGTCTTTGCGGGCTACCGTTTCGATCAGTTTCAATGCGAAAGCGGTCAGCAGCAGTGCGACTGTCGGCTCCAGTCCTATCAGTGAGCTGTAGCTGAAATAGATGCCGGCAAAACCGCTGAGCATCATCACGGCCTTGACCCAGCGGCCGGGAAACGACCACTGTCCGCGGTAAACCTGGATACGCCACAGGGCGGCAAACAGGTAGAGCAACAGTATCCAGGTCGGCACCCTGCCGGCATGGGGCGCCACCAGGGTGAACTGGGCGATGATGATCCACACCAGCGCATTGCGCGGAACCTGGTGCAGTAACTTCATTGTGGACGGGGCTCCAGCTGGTGCAGGGCCAGGGCCTTGAGCACCTCGCCCAGGTGCTTCTCCCCGGTACCGGGTTCGAGCAACACGCCCGGCAAGCGCAGCCCGTACTCCTCCCTGCCTGCCTCGAATTCCAGGGCCCAGTAACAAAGGTGGGACAGCCGCTGTTCAGTGGGCAGGCCCGGGAACATGTCCCAGTCCAGCCATACGCTGCGATCGGCATAAGCGGCATATTGCTTGGTCTGCAGGGTCTGCCCCTTGGCCAGCCCCTTCCAGTGCAGCTGCCTCAGGGAGTCGCCCTGCCGATACTCTCGAAAGCCGTAAAAATCGTCGCTGCCGGGCACCGGCACCGATACCCCGTCCGGCGTGTCAGTGGCCAGACCCGGCAAATCCGCCGAAACCACGGGCCGGGGATAGACCAGTGCGTAGAGATCCAGGTCTATCCATGTCCAGCAGCGCAACAGGCCCAGCGGGTAGGTGGATTCAAGCAATAAGCGCCCCGGGCTGAACCAGCCCCGCTGGCTCACCGCGGTGTGCAGTTGCACCTTGACGGAATCTTCATCCACCAGGTTGACCAGTGCCTCGGTGCTCTCGGGCCACTTCAGGTGCAGGGCGAAATGCGAACGCTGCTTGCTGCGCTCTACCTGGATATCAAATTCCGACTGCTGCCCGGGGAAAACCGACTGGGCGCGCAGGGCCCGTATCGTCAGGCCGGAAAGGTTGGCGTAAGTGTGCAGGGTGGCGATGATAAACAGGGTCGCCAGCAGGAAAGTGAGCGCATAGCTCATGTTGTTCTGGTAGTTGATGGCTGTTGTCAGCATCAATAACAGGCACAGGCCGAAGAAAAATCCGGCCCGCGAGGGAAAGATAAAAATACGCCGCTGGTCCAGGGTCACGGCCCGCGCCGGCGGTATACGACGGTTGACCCACTCGCGGAACCGGCGGCGCATATGCTGCTGTATGCCCTGCCCCTCCCGCGCCTGTGTCTGCATCAGCATCGCCCGGCTTTCAGGCCCGTATAACGTCCACGTTGCGTTGCAGCAGCGCGACCAGGGCGGTTCCATCCCCCGCGTAGTCTCCGGCGGGTAGCAGGCGATGGGAAGCCACCGCAGGCAACACCATCTGCAGGTCCTCCGGTACCACGTGACCGCGGTTGTGCATTACCGCCCAGGTCTTTGTGCAGTCCAGCAGCGCCAGTGCCCCGCGGGGCGACAGGCCGACGGCAAACTCCGCAGACTCACGGGTGTAGGCCACCAGGCGTTGCAGGTAATCGAGCAGGTTCTCGGAGGCGTGTACTTCAGCTACCGCCCGGCGGATGGCGTCCAGCTGTTCACTGTCGATGCAGCGGGTCAGTTGCACCCGGTCATTGGAGGCGGAGTGCTGGCGCAGCAACATTTCGCGCTCGGCGCTGGCGTGGGGATAGCCCAGTTCGAGACGCATCAGGAAGCGGTCCAGTTGCGACTCGGGCAGTGGATAGGTACCGGACTGGTGAATCGGGTTTTGTGTGGCAATTACGAAGAAAGGATCCGGCAATGCCCGGGTTTCCCCCTCTACCGTGACCTGCCCCTCCGCCATAGCTTCCAGCAACGCGCTCTGGGTGCGCGGCGTGGTGCGGTTGATTTCATCCGCCAGCAGCAACTGGGTGAAGATGGGACCTGGATGGAAGCTGAAACTGGCATCCTTGCTATTGTACACAGACACCCCGAGGATATCCGCCGGCAGCAGGTCACTGGTGAACTGGACCCGCTTCCAGGACAAACCCAGCACGTCGGCCAGGGCGTGGGAAAGCGTGGTCTTGCCCATGCCCGGAAGATCCTCGATCAACAAATGACCCCTGGCGAACAGGCAGCACAGCGCCAGTCGGATCTGCCCCTCCTTACCCAACAGTATCCGGCCGACCTCGGCAACGGCCTTGTCAATCACGCCCTGTAAATGCATTGTTGTTTTCCAGCTGGTCCCCAGGCCGGTTCACCCCAGTGTATCAAAGCCCCGCTGGAGATCGGCCTTCAAGTCATCCACATGTTCCAGGCCCACTGCGACACGCACCAGGTTGTCCGCAATACCCGCGGCCGCCCTCTCCTGTTCGGTCAGTCGCCCATGGGTGGTCGTCGCCGGGTGCACGATGGTGGTCTTCGCATCACCCAGGTTAGCGGTCAGGGACATAATGCGGGTCGCGTCGATACACTTCCAGGCTTCCTCGCGTCCCCCCCTGACCTGGAATGACAGGACGCCCCCGAAAGCACGCTGCTGGGCTCTGGCCAGCGCGTGCCCCGGGTGATCTTCCAGGCCCGCGTAGTGTACTTTTTCCACGGCGGGTTGTTCGCACAACCAGCTCGCCAGTGCCAGCGCGGAACGGCTGTGAGCCTCCATCCGCAGGCGCAGAGTCTCCAGCCCCTTGAGAAAAACCCAGGCGTTGAAGGCACTCATGGTGGGCCCGCAGGTGCGCAGGAAGGTCAGTACCTCCTCCATGTGTGACTCGGCGCCCACCACCGCACCGCCTACACAGCGCCCCTGGCCATCCAGGTACTTGGTGGCTGAGTGCACAACGATATCGGCGCCCAGGGCCAGGGGAGTCTGCAGCGCCGGTGTGCAGAAGCAGTTATCTACCACCAGCAGGCAGTCATTATCCCTGGCCAGCGCAGCCATTGCCGCCAGGTCGGCCACTTCGCAAAGCGGATTGGAGGGCGTCTCGGTAAACAACATGGCGGTGTCGGGCCGTATCGCCCCGCCCCAGGCCTCCTGGTCCCTCACTGGTACGAAACTGACCGTCACCCCGAATTTCGCCAGGAATTTGCCAAACAGGTTGGTGGTGGTACCGAAAACGTCGCGGGAACAGACCACGTGGTCGCCGGACTTCAGCAGGGCCATACAGGTACTCAGGATGGCCGCCATGCCAGAGGCAGTGGCCACTGCCGCCTCCGCGCCCTCCAGCGCGGCGATGCGCTGCTCGAAGGTCCGCACAGTGGGATTGGTATAGCGGGAGTAGACATTGCCGGGCTCGTCACCGGAAAATCGCGCGGCGGCCTGAGCCGAGTTATCGAACACATAACTGGAGGTGGCGAATATAGGCTCCGCGTGTTCACCCTGTGCGGTGCGCTCGATACCCGCGCGTACTGCCAGCGTATCCAGGTGAGCGCCGCTCAGCGGGTCATTATCGTCATCGTTCATCTAGATATCGTTATGCAGGCCGACGACTGCTCCGTCCTCCTGCAGCGCGGCCCTCCTCTGGGTCTGGGCCTCATCATTGCGCAGGGAATCCAGCCGATCAAGGTAATTCTGGTCGACATCGCCTGTGACATATTCACCATCGAAAACCGAGCAGTCGAAGCCGTCCGCGTCGGGATTACCCTCCAGCGAGCACTTCACCAGGTCGTCCAGGTCCTGGTAGACCAGCCAGTCGGCACCGATGAGTTCGCTCACCTCCTCCACCGTACGACCGTGGGCGATCAACTCCGAGGCGGAGGGCATGTCAATGCCGTAGACATTGGGATTGCGCACCGGCGGCGCCGCCGACGCGAAATAGACATTGCGGGCCCCGGCATCCCTGGCCATCTCGATGATCTGGCGACAGGTGGTACCGCGCACGATCGAATCATCCACCAGCATCACGTCCTTGCCCTCGAACTCCAACGGGACCGGGTTCAGTTTCTGGCGCACGGACTTCTTGCGCTGGCTCTGGCCGGGCATGATGAAGGTGCGGCCAATGTAACGATTTTTCATGAACCCCTCGCGGAACTTGATTCCCAGCGCTGACGCCATGGACTGGGCGGCAATGCGGCTGGTATCCGGTATCGGGATGATCACGTCGATATTGAGGTCCGGCCTGGTCCTGCGGATCTTCCTGGCCAGGGCCTCTCCCTGGCGCATCCGGGTCTTGTATACGGAGATGCCGTCCATCAGTGAATCCGGACGGGCGAAGTAAACGTGCTCGAAAATACAGGGGCGAAGTGAGGAGGCCCCTGCGCACTGGCGACGGTGCAACACGCCTTCCGTGTCGAGAAAAATAGCTTCCCCCGGCGCCACGTCCCCAAGCAGACTGTAGCCCAGTACGTCCAGTGCCACACTCTCGGAGGCGATCATATACTCCTTGCCATTCTCGCTGTCGCGCTCCCCTACGACCAGCGGACGGATCCCCAGCGGATCCCGAAAGCCGACCACGCCGTAATTGACCAGCAGGCCTACGGCGGCGTAGCCGCCCCGACAGCGCCGGTGCACTGCCTCCACCGCCTTGAATATGTCGTCGGCGCTGGGGCTGAGTTTGCCGAGAGTCTGCAGCTCGTGGGCAAACACGTTGAGCAGGACTTCGGAATCGGAATCCGTATTGAGGTGGCGCAGGTCATCCTGGAACAGCTCCCGGGTCAACTGCTCGGCGTTGGTCAGGTTGCCATTGTGCGCCAGGGCAATTCCGTAGGGGGAGTTGACGTAAAATGGCTGTGCCAGGGCCGGGCCGGAACTGCCTGCAGTGGGGTAGCGCACGTGTCCGATGCCCATCGTACCCTGCAGCCGCTGCATATGGTGCTGGCGGAATACATCCCTCACCAGACCCTCGCTCTTACGCAGGCTGAAACGGCCGCCCATACAGGTAACGATACCTGCGGCATCCTGTCCCCGGTGCTGGAGGACCGTCAGGGCATCGTAAATATCCTGGGCAACATTCGTCTTCGCGACTGTACCAACGAGACCACACATTCAGCGCTTACCTCTCAGCAGTGAATTCAGGTTGTAACTGCGGACCACTCCCTCGATCCCAACTGGTGAAACAGTATCTGGGTCCAGTGCGCCAGCATTTCAAGGTGCGGCATCAACTGCGACTGGTGCAGCCACTGCAGGTCCTTCGGCGGCACCAGCTGCCGCACCACGAAGACCAGCACCAGGATGATGATCACTCCCCGTGCGAAACCGAATACCGTACCCAGGAGCCGGTCCAGTACACTCAGTCCGGTAACCTTGAGTAACTGGGCAGCAAGTATACCCAGCACGCCTCCCAGCATCAGGGTACCTACAAATAGCAGGGCGAAGGCGGCGACGTAGCGCCCGGTGACATTGCTGATCCAGGTGGACAATAGACTCGCCATCTGGTCGACAAACAGATTCGCTATCACGAATGCCGCCACCCAGGCCGCCAGTGAAATGGCTTCCCGTGCAAAACCCCGCCACAGGCTCAGCAAGATAGAGGCGACCAGCACGACGACGATGAACCAGTCCACCCAGTTGAGATGCGCCCATTCAATCACCGGGACAGCCCTTCACACGGGCCACCCGCCCACACCCATAGCCTGCCATTCTAACAGGTTTGTCGAGGGTGAGATGGGAGCAGTCTGGCGCATCAGGGTATGTATCTCACGATCATCGACTTGACCCCGAACTCCCGGTCCACCTCTGCCTGCATGGCCTCCAGGCGCCCGCGTTCGAATTTGGGGCCTATATACACGCGGTAGAGATCCTTGCCATTGCGCCTGATCTTGCGGGTATAGGCCTTGCGATCTTTCTGCAGCAGGCGCTGGCGCAACTGTTCGGCCTTGTCCGCACTGCTCACGCTGGCGACCTGCAGTATCCAGGCAACAGGCACGCCCTGGCTGTCCATGGCAAGCTTCTCTGGCGATTCCGATCGGGTACGCTTCTGCGGTGCTGGTTCAGCCACCGGTTCCGGTTCCGGTACGGGTACCGGTTCTGGAACCGGGGCCGGTTCCGGCACCGGCTCCAGGGCCGGCTGGGGTACGGACTCGGGCTCACCGCCCTCTTCCAGCTGTGAATCCCTCGCCAGCACTTGCTGCGGGGGCCGCAGTCCGACCTGGTCAGGGGGCTCGATCGGGGTGGTGTCCACTTCGGGACGGGGCGGAATGCGCGCCTGATCCGCCTCCGGCCGGCCGCCGGGCTCAACGAAGATGATAGGCCAGAACACGACACCCAACGCGACCAGGATAAGTGCTCCCACCAGGCGCTGTTTGAGAATATCGTTCAAGAAACTGCTCCCGCCAGGCTCTTGTTGTGATCCTTTTCCAGTAATGGCAACACCGCCGCCACCGTATAAAAGGAGCCGAAAATGACCAGGCGATCGCCGACTGCCATCAGGCTCTGGGCCCTGCGAAACGCCTGACGAAGATTTTTGCTGACACTGATCATGGTCTCCCCCAGGGAACGCAGCGCATCGGCGGTGGCCGCCGCAGTCTCCGCCCTGGGGTTATCCGGCTGGTCTGCCAGAAACCAGGCGTCGAACACATCCACCGCCGGCGTTAGCATCCCCCTTATATCCTTGTCCGCCATGGCCGAAAACACCGCCAGGTTCCTCCCTTTGCACTGGGAATCACTGATAAATTCCAGCAATTTCGTAACCGAAGCGGGATTGTGGGCAACATCGAGTATATAGTCCAGACCCGCGACCTGCCTGGCCTCGCGTCGCCCGGTGGCCCGGAGCCGGGAAAGGGCCTGGCGAAACTGGTTCGCATCGGGTGCCACCCCCAGCAGGCAGGCCGCCTGCGTGGCGGCACCGACATTTTCCGCCAGCAGGTCAACCCGTTCGGGCGCGGGCAGGTCCAGGAGCCGACCGTCGCACTGGCGCACCTGCAGACCCCCTTTTTGGGCGCCCCCTGTCTCGGCGAAATCCCTGCCGTAAAGCAGTATCGGCGCTGCACCCAGCGAATCAGCGCGTTCCAGAAGTTCCGGTGGGGGCGATGCATCGGCAATGACCAGCGGTCGATCCGCCCGCAGGATTCCCGCCTTTTCCAGGGCGATCTCGCCCAGCGTTTCTCCCAGCCACTGCTGGTGATCGAGGGCAATCTGGGTCACTACCGCCACCGATGGATCGATAATATTGGTGGCGTCCAGTCGACCGCCCAGGCCCACTTCAAGCAGGATGACGTCGACGCCCCGGTCCCTGAATATCCACAGGGCCGCGAGGGTGGCGAACTCGAAGTAGGTCAGTGAGATATCTTGCCGGGCATCATCGATCGCGGCGAAAGCAGCGACGATTTCAATGTCCTTAGCCTCTTCGCCCGCCACCCGGATTCGCTCATTGAAACGAAGAAAATGTGGCGAGGTGAAGGAGCCTGTACGCCTGCCCGCCTCCAGCAACAGGGCCTCCAGTACGGCTACCGTAGAACCCTTGCCGTTGCTACCGGCAACGGTAACCACCGGCGCCAGCGGTGACAGCAGCTCCAGGCGCTCTGCAACCACTGACACTCGCTCCAGCCCGAGCTCCATTTCACTCGGGTGCAGGGTCTCCAGGCGCTGCAACCACTGCTCGAGGCTGCCCTTATTCATCTCCTGTCGCAGCGCGTGCGGACTCCTCTTCCTCCCCAGCCGTTTCCTCCGGGAGTTCCTCGGCGGCGGACGGCGACACCTGCTGGTGGGTCATCTTGGAGAGCAGGCCTCCAATGGTGTCACGCATGTCGGTGCGGTGCACGATCATGTCGATCGCCCCGTGCTCCAGCAGGAACTCACTGCGCTGGAATCCCTTGGGCAGTTTCTGCCGTATGGTCTGCTCGATGATATTGGGGCCGGCAAAACCCGCGCGGGCGTCCGGTTCAGCGATATTGATGTCTCCCAACAGTGCCAGGGAGGCGGAGACACCACCATAAATCGGGTCGGTCATCACCGAAATATACGGCACACCCTGCAATTTCATGCGCTCGATGACGGCACTGGTCTTGGCCATCTGCATCAGCGAAATCAGCGCCTCCTGCATGCGGGCCCCGCCGGAAGCTGAGAAACACACCAGCGGGATGCCTTCATCCAGGGCGATTTGCGCCGCCCGGGTGAATTTCTCCCCCACCGCATAGCCCATGGAACCACCGTGAAAATTGAACTCGAAGGCCAGGCAGACTATCGGGATACCCAGCAGGGAGCCGCGCATGGCGATCAGTGCGTCCTTCTCCCCGGTAGACTTCTGCGCAGCGGCGAGACGGGTTTTATAGGGTTTTTTGTCCTTGAACTTGAGCCGATCGAGCGGTTCGATATCGGCGAGTATTTCTTCCCCGCTGGCCTCGTCCAGGAAAATAGCCAGGCGTCGACGGGCACCGATGCGCATATGATGGTCGCACTTGGGGCAGACGTCGTTATTGCGCTCCACGTCAGGGCGGTACAGTACCGCCTCGCATTTCACACATTTCTTCCACAGCCCCTCGGGTACGCTGGAGCGTTTGCCACTCTCTTCACTGCGCACACCTGAAGGCAGAATCTTGTCAATCCAGCTCATGGCATTCCCCACCCGGTGAAGACGCCATTATAAACGCGCCATGGGGCATCTAGGAAGCGATGCTGTCTATCCCCTGTCGAATCTCCGCCAGCAGTGCACCGGCGGCGTCGATGGCGGCGGCGTGGTCGCCACCGGCTTCGATTGCGGCTGCGGCGCAATTGACCAGGGCACTGCCCACGACCACCGCGTCCGCAGTGGCTGCAATGGCGCGGGCGGCTTCGGCATCCTTGATGCCGAAGCCGACCGCTACAGGCAGTTCAGTGTGTTCGCGCACCGCAGCGACGCCTTCACTGACCGCGTCCAGGTCGAGGTTGCCGGCGCCCGTGACCCCCTTCAGGGCCACGTAGTAGATGAAGCCGCTGGCCTCTTTGACGATGCGCTCGACACGTTGTCCGGGTGTGGTGGGGGCAATCAGGAAAATGTTGTCCATGCCCACCCGCTGTAATTCCCGGTTGACCCCCGCCACCTCTTCCGGCGGCAGGTCGACGGTCAACAGCGCGTCTACGCCCGCTTCGGAGGCGGCATCAGCGAACACGTCGTATCCCATGTGCTCCACCGGGTTGGCGTAGCCCATCAGCAATACCGGCGTGGCGCTGTCTTCTCGGCGGAATTCTGCGACAAGGGACAGCACATCCCGCAGACTGGTGGCGTTTGCCAGCGCTCGCTCGTGGGCCAGCTGTATCACCGGCCCCTCGGACATGGGATCGGAAAATGGCACCCCCAGTTCGATGATATCGGCGCCGCTGGCCACCAGGCGGTGCATCAGCGGAACCGTGACATCCGGTCCCGGGTCTCCAGCGACCACGTAAGGTATCAACGCCTTGCGCCCCTGTTCGGCCAGCTCCCGGAAACGCCCCGCGATTCGACTCACTGTTCCTGCTCCCTAAAACTCGATGCCATCGATCTGCGCGACGGTGTGGATATCCTTGTCCCCGCGCCCCGACAGGTTGATGACTATCATCTGCTCCGGGGTCATCCCGGCAGCCAGTTTCTCCGCGTAGGCCAGCGCGTGGCTGCTCTCCAGTGCCGGCATGATGCCCTCCACCCTGGTCAGGGTATGGAAAGCGCGCAAGGCCTCGTCGTCGTCAGCCACCACGTAGTTGACGCGGCCGATATCCTTGAGCCAGGCGTGTTCCGGCCCCACCCCAGGGTAGTCCAGCCCGGCCGACACCGAATGGGTGTGCATGATCTGGCCGTTGGCATCCTGCATCAGGTAGGTACGATTGCCATGCAGCACCCCCGGTGTGCCAGCTGTGAGAGGCGCCGCATGATGGCTGGTGGCAACGCCGTGACCGCCGGCCTCCACGCCGTACATAGCCACCTCGCTGTCCCCCAGGAACGGGTGAAACAGGCCGATGGCATTGGATCCTCCTCCGACACAGGCGACCAGGGCATCCGGCAGACGCCCCGCCTGGGCCAGGGACTGGGCCCGGGCCTCGCGGCCGATCACACATTGGAAGTCCCGCACCAGCATCGGGTAGGGGTGCGGGCCCGCCACAGTACCGATGATGTAGAACGTGTCGTCAATGTTGGTGACCCAGTCGCGCATGGCCTCGTTCATGGCGTCCTTCAGGGTGCGCGAACCGGAGGTGACCGGTATTACCTCGGCGCCGAGCAATTTCATGCGGTAGACGTTCAGGGCCTGGCGGTGTACATCCTCCTCGCCCATGAATACCTGGCACTCCAGCCCCAGCCGGGCGGCGATGGTTGCCGTTGCCACGCCGTGCTGTCCCGCCCCGGTTTCCGCGATTACTCGCCTCTTGCCCATGTGCTTGGCGAGTAGTGCCTGGCCTATACAGTTATTCACCTTGTGCGCGCCAGTATGGTTGAGGTCCTCGCGCTTGAGGAAAATGCGCGCGCCGCCGATCTCGTCCGACCAGCGCCGGGCCTCGTACAGCGGCGAGGGCCGCCCCACATAATGAGCCAGATCGGCGTCTATTTCCGCCTGGAATGCCGGGTCCGAGGACAAACCGCGGTAAAGTCGCTCCAGTTCGGCCAGCGCCGACATCAGGGTCTCCGCCACGAACTTGCCACCGTATATCCCGAAACGGCCGTCCGCATCGGGGACCGACGCAAATAGGTCCTGGCTTGTATCACTGGTCATCTATTGTTCCATCCACCTGCTGATCCGCGGCTCTGACCGCCGCAATAAAACGCCTTATTTTTCCGGCATCCTTGATACCCGGCGAACATTCCACGCCACTGCTGACATCGACCGCCGCCGGCTTTACCGTGGCAACGGCCTCCGCCACATTGTGTTCGTTGAGTCCCCCGGCCAACACCACGGGGAGCGGCAGGGATCGCGATACCAGGCCCCAGTCGAAACGCATACCGGTGCCCCCGGGGACGCCCTCCTGCCAGGCATCCAGCAAAATAGCGCGACCCTCACCGTACGCCCCGCAGGCGCTGGCTATGTCGGTATCCTCCCTCACCCGAAGCGCCTTCATCCAGGGGCGAGCGAACTGCCTGCAAAATGCGGGGCTCTCGTCTCCGTGAAACTGAATCAGGTCCACCGGAACCTGTTCGAGTATACGGTTGATATCGTCCGCCGGTTTATCGACAACCAGCGCGACCACCGTGACAAACGGCGAAATCGCGTCCACGATTTCCGCGGCCTGGACTACCGAAATTGCCCGGGGGCTGGGGGGATAAAACACCATGCCGATAGCGTCCGCGCCGCCGGCCACCGCCTCGCGCGCATCCTCCGGCCGGGTAATACCGCAGATCTTGATACGCGTTTGGGTCACAGACTTGGATTACCGGCAAAAAACAGGCGCGCATCATAGCAGATCACACACCTGGCTGTCTTTACAGCACCCCCTTGCTCGCTCCGGAAAGCAACAGCGGGCCGGGGGGCGTGGGTGGCAGCGAGAAGCGCTGGGGATACTCAACGTCCACCAGGTACAGACCGTCCGCCGGTGCAGTTTCCGCGGCCCGGGTGCGATCGCCCAGAGCCAGCAACTGGGCGCACCAGCCCTCCGGTTTCCGCCCGCTGCCCACGGCCATCAGGGAGCCCGCAATATTGCGCACCATGTGATGCAGGAAGGCATTGGCCTTGATATCAATGATCACCAACTCGCCGAAACGCGATACAGACAATGCCTGCACCTCGCGCATCGGCGTGGTTGACTGGCAGGCCGCCGCCCGGAAACAGCTGAAGTCCCGCTCACCGAGCAGGCACTGGGCCTCGCGATGCATCAACTCCGCGTCCAGGGGCAAACGCTGCCAGGTGACCTGAGCTCCCAACAGCGCCGGTCGCACGGGACCATTGGCGATGATATAGCGATAGCGACGGGACAGCGCACTGAAGCGGGCGTGAAAATCCGTTGGCACTGGCACCGCCCAGTGCAACCTGATATCGAAAGGCAGGTTGGCATTGCCTCCAAGCACCCAGGATTTGCAGCTGCGGCTCACCGGCGCATCAAAATGCACTACCTGGCAGAAACCGTGCACCCCGGTATCGGTGCGCCCGGCGCAGTGGGTGCGAACCGGGCAGGCTGCAACGTCGGCCAGCGCCTGCTCCAGGGTGCACTGGACAGTCCTTACTTCCAGGTGTGGCTGGGCCTGCCAGCCGCTGTAATGGCTGCCATCGTACTCGATACGACAGGCTATGCGGCTGCCCGCAGGGAGCGGGTCAGCCGGGAATGGCAGGTTTTCAGCCAATGCGCTCTAGGAGCGCGCCGGCCTCGGCTTTGAGTTCGTCACCACCCTCGGCAATGACTTCTTCCAGAATCTGTCGCGCCCCATCCTCGTCGCCCATATCCAGGTAGGCGCGGGCCAGATCGAGTTTGGTGGACAGGCCGTTGCTCTCCGCCGCGATGACCAGGTCCTCTTCTTCCCCCTGGGCCAGTTCGCTGCCGGCGAAGTCGGCGGTGAGATCCAGGTCCTCGGGCGGCGCACTTTCGGTGGCAGCGGCCTCTTCGATTTCCAGCCCGCTGAAATCCGCCTCCAGCGGGGTGTCTGATTCCGCCAGCAGATCGGCCGGCGGAGCCTGCTCTGGCGCAGCAGATGCCTCCGCCTCAGGCTCGGACTGGATAAAACGCCGGGAATCGTCTGTGCCTGCCTGCTCTTCCTGTCCCAGATCAGCGAGTACCGCTTCGGCGCGCTCAAGACTGGCCTCGTCACCAATTGACCTCAGTTCCTCGAACTGCCCTCGCGCCGCAGCCTGGTCGCCGGTTTCTGCATAGAGTTCCAGCAACTTCAGTCGGTAGGCCGCGTTGCCAGGCTCGTTGACCAGGGCATTGCTGAGCAGGTCGATCGCCTGTGGGAAACGCCCATAGGCGATATAGATATCCGCCTCTGCCAGCGCGTCGCCGGCGTCGACATCGGAAGC
>JAACFI010000141.1 GCA_009937575.1 Haliea sp. | reverse complement strand
CGACCTATTCATACTGGATGTGCGCAGTCCGGGTGAATTCGAGGGGGAGCTAGGCCATCTGGAGGGCGCCTACCTGATACCCCTGGACGAGCTGCGCGAGCGACTGGACGAGATACCCCAGGAGCGGCCGGTGGTCGCCGTCTGCCAGTCCGGCAAGCGCTCGGCCATGGCGGCGGAGATCCTGTTGAAATCCGGATACCCCCGGGTCGCCAACGTCAGCGGTGGCCTGATACAGTGGTCAAGGCTCGCCCTTCCCTTTCGGGAACACTGAACAGAGCCAATTGATCACAACGGGCGCAGCGCGAGAAACGAAATATCCCGGCACGTATTCACCGGGCAGCCGGGGGATAATCCATTTTTCCGATATCGCGCAGTGAGCAATAACTATGAGCGACGTTATCAACGCATTAATTAAAACCCTGGGCGAGGATTGCGTATTCACGGGAGAGGCCATCTCCCAACGTGCTACCAGCTACTGGAACCATGCCCCCACTACAGCCCTGGCCTTGTTGAAACCTCGCACCACTGCGCAGGTAAGCCAGGCATTGGCGACCTGTAACACACACCGACAGCCTGTAGTCACTCATGGAGGCCTGACCGGGTGTGTACAGGGCGCGGATGCCCATCCTGAAGAAATCATAATCTCCCTGGAGCGCATGAACCGTATAGAGCACATCGATCGCAACAGTGGTACCGCCACCGTCGAAGCGGGCGTGATTCTGGAAGTCCTGCAGAATAGCGTTGCCGAGCAGGGCCTCTTGTTCCCGCTGGACCTGGGCGCCAGGGGCAGCTGCACTATCGGTGGCAACATTGCCACCAATGCCGGTGGCATCAACGTGCTTCGCTACGGCATGATGCGCAACCTGGTGCTGGGCCTGGAAGTGGTGACGGCCGATGGTACAGTGCTGACATCCATGAACCAGATGCTGAAGAACAACGCCGGCTACGATATCAAACAACTGTTCATCGGCAGCGAGGGCACCCTGGGTATTGTGACGAGGGCGGTGCTGAAACTCTTTCCCCAACCCACCAGTTGTAACACCGCTCTCGTGGCTATGGATAGTTTCGACAAAGTGACTGCCCTGTTGAATAACCTGCAGCGTGACCTGGCGGGCACACTCAGCGCCTACGAGGTAATGTGGGGGGAATACTTTCGCGGTGTCACCGGCGACAATGGGCACCGGCCGCCCATGAGGCGGGATTATCCTTTCTACGTAGTCGTGGAAGCCGAAGGGGCGGATGCAGAGGCAGATGCTGTACGCTTCGAGCGTCTTCTGGAAATGGCCTTTGAAAAAGAAATGATAATCGACGCGGTCATCCCAAAATCGGAGTCCGAGCGACGCGAGGTCTGGAATATACGCGAAGATTTTGAAGTAATACTGCCCGGCTTCCTGTACGACGTGAGCCTGCCCATCAGCTCCATGGGATTGTACATGGAAAAAGTGCACGCAGGCATAAAGCGCAAGTGGCCCCAGGGCGAGTGTTTCGCTCTGGGACATATCGCAGATGGCAACCTGCACCTGTTTACACGGCCCAACACCAAAGGCGACTGGCACCTGGAAAGCGACAAAATCGTCTATGCCCCACTACAGGAACTGGGGGGCTCGGTTTCCGCTGAACACGGCATTGGCACGGAAAAAATACGCTGGCTGCCCAGCAGCCGGACACGTGAAGAAATCTCCATGATGCGGTTGCTCAAAACCACCCTGGATCCCTGCAACCTTCTCAACCCGGGGCGGGTGATTCCCGCCTAGGCTGAGAAAGTTTTTAGTGTAAGTCGCCGTATTTGCGTTAATCTCCCGAATCAGAAATGCGTCCGCGAGGCCTGGAAGTGAGCGACACCAGCATATTCAGACATTGGCTAGTAAGGATCATTCGCGCCGCGATTATCCTGGAAGTGGCCTACCTTATCCTGTTCAACCTGGCGCTCTATCTACCGCTGACCCAATCACTGGTCAATGCCATCCGGCCCGAGAAGTTCCACGTATCCTGGGAACGGGCATGGACCTGGTATCCCTTCCGCGCCCACGTCAGGGGCATATCAGCCAACGGCCAGTCCCGGTCCCAGCAGTGGCAGGTCGATGCGCCGTCGGCATCTGCTTCCATTGCCATCCTGCCACTGGTGCTGAAACGAGTCTGGCTGAGTAACGTACATGTCGAGGACATCGACTACAAACAACGCCCGAGGCTCAAACCAGACCGGGATTACACGGATTTCATTGCCTTCTTTCCGCCGATCGACGGCAGGGAGATTGCCGAGGCCGTCACCACCCCGAGGAAAAAGAAACGCCCCTGGCGACTGGCGATAGACGGGATCAGTCTCAGCGGTAATCACAGTTACTGGGTCATGCAGTTCAGCGGTGGCGCGAGCGGCGATCTCGCCGCTGACCTCACCTTTGAGACCCGGGGCGGGCCCTTTTCCCTGAGCAACGGCGAGGCAAACCTGAAGCTGGATGCGCTGTACGCCAACGCACAGCACGAGATCTTCCACAGCGGGGTGGTCACGGGTCAGGTAGCGTTGGATCCATTCATACCCAGGGAAAACAAGGGCGTTAAGGTGCTGCAATTCCTGCTGCTCGATGCCGCCTTGGATATCGACGTGAACAGCCTGGCATTTATCAACCTGTTCACCCGCAATTTCAACCAGGTGGCATTTGATGGCAGCGGTCAGGTCGCCGGGCAACTCGAGCTTGACAAGGGTATGGTCCTGCCGGGGACCGATCTCGTGATCGAGGCGGATGATCTGTCCATCGACATTCATGAACACGTAGTTTCCGGGCAGGGGAGTGTCAGCCTGGCGCCGGCAACAGCGGCGGAGGGCTGGCTGGATCTTTCGACGCAGTTCAGAAATCCCCAGGTGGTTCACAAGGGGGACGCGCTTCCCCTCCTCAAGGGTGACAGTCTCATGCTCAGCATGACCGGCCCCCTTTCCGTTGAGGAAGATCCCGACAAGCTGGACAACCGGCGCAATATGTCTTTTTCCATATCCAACCTCTCTGCCCCCGATCTATCCCTGTTCGAACATTATCTTCCCGAAAAGTGGCCCCTTGATTTGCATGGAGGGGAGGGGATCGTACAGGGACATGCGAGCATCTCGCCCAATGCACTGGATATTGACCTGTCCATCAGCTCAGATGAAGCGGACCTGGGAATCCGGCAATACCGTTTCAGCAGCAACCTGGATGCCGCCCTGAAAATGAACAACCCCTCTGCCAATACCAGTCCTACCGCGATCGCAGGAAGTTATATCAAGCTGGGTAATGCGCGGCTGTCCGAGGATGAGGGTATGGGTTCAGAGCCATGGGATGCCTCATTCCGCATCATTGACGGTAATTTCAGCGTGCTCCGGCAAACGGAGAAAGAAGAGCAGGAAAAACTCCGGGATCTTCTGCAACTTATCGGCGACTCCGATACCAGGGAATTGCTGGGAAACTTACGTGGGTTCATGAAGTTTGACAGCCATATCTCCGACCTCGGGTGGATAGGGGTGCTGCTCGATGGCGCCTACGGCACAGCCGTTAACGGCAGCGGACACCTTAACGGAGTAATCAATCTCGACGAGGGCATGCCGGCACCAGGTACCGATATCGAAGTCCTGTCGGATGACCTGGCTGTCCGATTCCTGGACTACAGCAGCAGCGGAACCGGGAGAATCACCATGCAGGTGAATGAGGGAACCGTCAGTCCCGACTGGCTCCTGGGTATACAACTGCAGGATGCGGACCTGATGCGACTGGAGGAATCAACAGCTTATATCCGTGAGGTGAATCTCGAAATCTCCGCCAATGTCGAAAACGTGAGCCTGGAGAAGAAAAGTTCAGACCGATCCCTGGCACTCAAGATACGTTCCGCGAACGTCACCGATATGTCAGTATTCAGCAGCTACCTTCCCCCGGACTCCCCGCTTCAGCTGACCGACGGCACCGCCGCACTGGCTGCCGACATCGTGCTGGAACCGGACGATGCAGACGGCTGGCTGACACTCCAGTCAACGGACCTCGAACTGGTGGTGGACAAGCAAAGGATACGATCTGACCTGGCATTCGACATCAGGTTGGTGAACGGTATTCCCTCGGATATGGAGTTCGATTTCAGCGGTTCCCGGGCAAGTCTCACCAATGTGCATGTGATTGGCGAAGAGGAGACCTTCGAAGGTGATAACTGGTCGGCGAAAGTTGAACTTGAACAAGCTACAACCGTCTGGAAAAAACCGCTGCAACTCAACACTGAGGCCAGGGTCAGCATTCTCGATTCCAGGCCCGTTGTCGCGCTCTTCAACAACCAGGGTGGGAAACCGGACTGGTTGCTGGAGATGCTTACCATCCACGACATTGAAGGCAAAATGAAAGTCGACATAGCCGACAATCAGATCTTCATTCCTGTTGCCCACGCAGTCAGCGACACCATCGAGGTGGGTGCCAAGGGCAGAATCAGTGAAAAGGATCGCGACGGCGTGGTTTACGCCCGCTACAAGAAACTGGATGCTGTTATCAAGGTATCAGACGGCAGGAAAAATACGGATCTTATTCGCGCCAGGGAAAAATACGATGAGTACCAGGCGAACTCAGCGTCTAATGACGAAAAATGACTAGCACGGGCTCAGGTACCAGCCTACTTTTGCGGGTCTTCACGCCTGCTATCGTGATCGCGATCGCAATTTCTCCCCCTGCGTGGGGTGAGGCAAAACACGGCAGCCCGGATGCACTGCCCGATATCATGGTGTCCGAAACCCTCGATGTACTGACCCTGAACGTCGCCCATGCGCGTGGAACCGCCCTCAACCAGCTACTGGTTAGCGCAAACGGGCATCGCGAAAACCTGGAGAACATTGCTTCCATTATCCTGGCATCGGGCGTCCACGTGGCGGCACTGCAGGAAGCCGACGCACCTTCACTGTGGAGCGGCAGATTCGATCACGTTGAGTACCTGGCAGAGGCGACGAATTTCCACTCTAAAGTGCACGGCCACCACGCCGACTCCTGGCTGTTCACTTATGGTGCGGTACTGGTGTCAGGATACAGCCTGGGTGACACACGATCCCATCACTTTCGCCCTTCATGGCCCACCGCCGGGAAGGGCTTTGTCGTCGGCTCACTGCAGTGGCAAATACCGGGGACAGGGGCGGCACCCAGGACAGTCACCCTCGCCTCGGTGCACCTGGATTTTTCCAGGGAGTCGGTGCGGCGGGACCAGATCGGCGAGGTGATTGACGGACTCAAGGAAATCGATACCCCGCTGGTTGTCATGGGCGACTTCAACGCCGACTGGTCCACCAGTGATTCGCCCGTTCGGGAACTGGCCAGCGGCCTGGACCTCAATGTATTCGAACCCACCCTAAATGGGCTGTACACTTACAAGGATACAAATCGCCTCGACTGGATATTGATCTCCCCCGAACTAAGATTTGTGGAGTATGAAGTGCTGCCGGGGATCGTCTCCGATCACCTGGCCATCGTTGCGAGGATAGGCTGGAAAAACCAGAATGAGCATTTTGACCATGACTAAGTTTCAACGCTTCCTCGCCGTTACGCTTCTTTTGTGGCTGGCCGGATGTGCAAGCACACCCTCGGGCAAGGACTGCCCCGCGGGCACCCAGAAATTACCTGACTGCCCGCCCCTGGGGGCTATCGAGGATCCCTTTATAACCTCTCTCTACTGGCAACGGCTGTGGCAATCGGGAGACGAACACCAGGTGGACGTCGTCGACGTCGGGGTCGATCTCGATATTCCCGAGCAGAACGCCCGCGCCAAGTTCCTGGGTGCCCGCAGCGAGGACGCATTGAACTCACTGGCGGCAAAAATCTGGATGATCGAAAATGCCGAACACACGATCGACGCCACTTACTATATTTTCAAGCGCGACCTGATCGGCGAGGCGATGCTGGGCGCCCTGTGTAACGCGGTTCAGCGGGGTGTTGATATCCGCTTTATGGTCGACTCGGTCGGCTCCATCGATTCCACTCACTCAGGGCTCAAAGCATTGGAAACCTGCGCCGACGACGCGGGGTTCATGCGCAACGCTCAGGGCCAGCTGACAACCAAGAAAGCCCGCATCCAGGTCGTGGTATTCAACGCGGTATCCAACGTGTTCGTTAAGCTCAATCGCCGCTCCCATGACAAATTGCTGGTGGTGGACGGCAAGTTCCCGGATCGGGCCATGGTGATGACCGGCGGGCGCAACGTATCCCTTTCTTACTACGGCATCAATGCGGACGGCTCTCCCAACCCCGACACCTACATGGACGCAGAGATTCTGCTGCGTACCGTCCTCGACGAGGCCCCCTACCCCGTCGGAGCGCTGACTGAAAACTACTACACGATCCTGTTCATGTTTGACGACAACAAGCGACTGAGCCCCAGCCGTACCGCGGAATCCCTGGGAATCTATGCCTCGAAACGAGAAAAGGCCCAGGCGGCACTGTCCAAACTCAAAAATCTACCCTCAGTCAAAAAGCATCTGGATGCCATGCCGGTTTACCTGGAGGAGGACTGGCACCAGGCGCAGATACTGTTGGCACACGAGTTGGACAACCTCACCAACGAGAGGATTTTCTCAGGCGCTGTCGAGAATCTCGACAAAAATGAAAACTCTATCCAGTACCTGCTGCGGCAGATTCCCGGTCGGGAATTCAAGAAACGACGGATCGTTTCACCTTACCTGTTTGCAGCACAGTACTACGATAAGGACGGCAATATTGTCGTCGACGGTGCGCGCAATGTCCGCGAGTGGCTGGAAAACCACCCCGATGCAACCCTTGAAATCATTACCAATTCAGTGCTCACCTCAGATAATTTCTCCGCACAATCTGTTATAGATATGAACATGGCCCCGCGGCTGCTCCTCTCACCGGAGTTGCAGGAGGCCTGGCTGGAATCCCCCGACGACAGTGAACTGAATCCCGAACTGGTCGAGAGCGAAGAGTGGAAAAAAATGGTCAACCACCCGCGGTTACAAATCTATGAGACTGGCAGGATGGACGACAGGCTGCTCGGGGGTGACGTCGATTACGGCAAGCTGCATGCGAAGTATATTGTGCTGGACGACGCGGGGTTTGTCGGGACAACTAATTTTGATGACCGGTCGGGGCTGATCAACAATGAGATGGGGTTCTTTTTCTACAGCAAGGATCTCGCCGACGACCTGCACGCGGATTTCGAGCTGCTCAAGAGTCGTTCCTACCTCTGGGGATCGCCAGAGTGGCTTGAATTCCGCCGTCGGGTATTCGAACTGGAGGGACTCAAGGGCAATACGGCCAAGAGTCAGAGAGGCATTTACAAAACCCTGCGGGCCGTCGGATTGGACCGCCAGCTATAAAAGGAATGCGCGCCAGGCTGCTGAAAGTACTGCCGCTTCTGCCGCTGTGCCTGGCCCTGCTGGCTTGCGGCGGCGGCGAATCACGAGTCGTGCAGGGCAACCGCGAAGGCATTCTTCACTACGGCAACGGTACCGAACCCCAGGGCCTTGACCCACATATCGTCACGGGACTACCCGAGAGCCACATTGTTCGCGCCCTGTTCGAGGGGCTGGCGGTGAAGAATCCCTGGACGCTGGAGCCCGAACCGGGGGTGGCGAAGTCCTGGGATATCAGTGAGGACGGCCTCACGGTCACCTTCCACCTCAACCCGGAGGCCCGCTGGTCCAATGGCGACCCCATGACCGCGGAGGACTACGTGTGGTCCTGGCGGCGGGCCCTCAACCCGGCCATGGGCAACCAGTACGCGTACATGCTCTACCCGGTGGCGAACGCCGAAGCTTTCGCCACCGGCAAGCTCGAGGATTTTGGCGAGGTCGGGGTCAAAGCACTGGACGATCACACCCTCCAGGTTACCCTCAATGCCCCCACCCCCTACTTCATCCAGTTGATGGATCACTACAGTACCTTCGCCGTGCACCGCCCCACCATAGAGAAATTCGGCAAGGCCACCGACCGTTTCACACCCTGGACCAGGGTGGAGAATATCGTCGGCAACGGGGCCTTTACCCTGCAGGAGTGGAAACTCAACCGTCGCATCACCATCGAGAAGAGCGAAACCTACTGGGACCGCGACCGGGTAAAACTGAGCGGCGTGGTGTACTACCCAACGGAAAACATATCCAGCGAGGAGCGCATGTTCCGGGTAGGGCAACTGCACTATACCCAGACCATACCCCTGGACAAGATTCCGGTCTACCGGGCGATGGAAAACAGTCCCTATGTCAATGCGCCCTACCTGGGCACTTATTACTATCTCCTCAATATCAACGAACCGCCGCTGGACGATGTGCGGGTAAGACGCGCCCTGTCCCTGGCGGTGGACCGGGAGAAACTGAACAATACGGTATTGCACGGCGCCAATGTACCGGCCTATGGCATCACACCTCCCGGCACCCTCGGCTACCAACCACCAAAGCTGTTCAGCCACGACGTAGACAAGGCACGGCAGCTGCTGGCGGAGGCGGGCTTTCCCGACGGCCGGGGCTGGCCCGGGCTGGAGCTGACCTACAATACCAGCGAGAGCCACCGCAAGATCGCCGTGGCCCTGCAGCAGATGTGGAAGGATGCACTGAATATAGACGTCATCCTGTCCAACCAGGAATGGAAGGTCTACCTGGATTCGGTGGACCAGATGAACTTCCAGATGGCCCGCCGCGGCTGGATTGGTGACTATGTGGACCCGAACAATTTCCTGGATCTGTTCCTGTGCGACGGTGGCAACAACAACACGGGCTTCTGCGATCCCCGTTACGACGACATGATCCTGCGCCAGGCCCCGCTGGCAAAATCCCGGGAGGAACGCTACGCCATTTTTCACGCGGCGGAAACACTGCTGATGGAGCAGATGCCGTTTATACCGATCTACACCTACACCAGTAATCACCTGATCCACCCGAGCGTGAAGGACATGCCTTCAAACCTGATGGATTCCCTGAACCTTAAGTACGTGTGGCTGGACCCCGACTGGGAGGCGAACCAATAATGTGGCGCTTTATCGGCTATCGCCTGCTACAGGCCATACCGGTGATCCTGGCGGTGATCACCGTGACTTTCTTCCTGGTGCGGGTTGCACCCGGCGGCCCCTTCGACAGCGAGAAGGCGGTGATACCGGAGGTCAAGGCTGCCCTGGAAGCCCAGTACCGTCTGGACCAGCCGCTGCTGCAGCAGTACACCGCCTACCTGGGTGACCTGGCCCAGGGCGAACTGGGTCCCTCGTTTAAATACCCCGGGCGCAGCGTAAACGAACTGATCGCGGCAGGCCTGCCGATCACCGCGGAACTGGGGCTCTACGCCCTGCTGGTAGCGGTCATTATCGGCGGGCTGGCAGGGGTGATCGCCTCCCTGAAACCCAACACCGCCCAGGACTATATTCCCATGTCCACCGCCATGATCGGTATCTGCATGCCCTCATTCCTGCTGGGGCCCCTGCTGGTGCTGGTATTCGGCATTTACCTGGACTGGTTGCCGGTGTCCGGTTGGGGCGACAT
This sequence comes from Haliea sp., assembly GCA_009937575.1. Taxonomy (GTDB): domain Bacteria; phylum Pseudomonadota; class Gammaproteobacteria; order Pseudomonadales; family Halieaceae; genus JAACFI01. Next base: position 1,695 of record JAACFI010000141.1, on the reverse strand, counting down.
CCCGGGTGACAAGATTCTGCCGGCCATCACCCTGGGCTCTACCTACGCCGCCTACGTGGCGCGGCTGAGCCGCGCCGGCATGCTGGAAGTAATGACCCAGGACTACATCCGCACCGCCCGGGCCAAGGGCCTGCCGGAGTGGCGCGTGGTGACCGGGCACGCCCTGCGCGGCGGGTTGATACCGGTGGTGGCGTTCCTGGGCCCGGCTTTCGCAGGCCTGTTATCCGGTTCCTTCGTGGTGGAGACTATTTTCCAGATACCCGGCCTGGGCCGCTTTTACGTGCAGGCCGCCTTCAATCGGGACTACACCATGATTCTCGGCACCACCGTGTTCCTGTCCACCCTGATCGTGCTGTTCAACCTGTTGTCGGATATTCTCGCCGCCTGGATGAATCCGCGCCTGCGCAGCCAGTTTGGATCGTCCGGATAGGAGCACACTGAGTGACCACGGAAACCATGGACGATATCGCGGCTGCGGAACAGGGCACCTCCCTGTGGCAGGATGCCTGGCTGCGACTTCGCAGAAACCGACTGGCGCTGTTCGGCCTGGGGCTGCTGTCCCTGTTTATCCTCATTGCCCTGCTCACTCCCTGGATCGCCCCTTACGGCTACGCCGAGCAGAACCTGGACCTGGGTGCCTCGCCCCCCTCCGCCGCCCACTGGCTGGGAACCGATATCTTCGGCCGCGACCTGCTGACCCAGATCATGTACGGAGGACGCATCTCCCTGGCAGTGGGCTTCGTCGCCACCGCGGTGGCCCTGCTGATCGGGGTGACCTGGGGCGCCATCGCCGGCTACGTCGGCGGGCGGGTAGACGCGGCGATGATGCGCCTGGTGGATATTCTCTACGCCCTGCCCTTCATGATCTTCATCGTGCTGCTGATGGTGGTATTCGGGCGTAACATGCTGCTGTTGTTCCTGGCCATCGGCGCCGTGGAGTGGCTGACCATGGCGCGTATCATGCGCGGACAGGTGCAGTCCCTGCGCCAGCAGGAGTTCGTTGAAGCGGCGGTATCACTGGGCCTGTCGCCGGCCACAATCCTGCGCCGTCACCTGATTCCCAACGCCCTGGGGCCGATCATCGTCTACACCACCCTGACCATCCCCAGCGTGATGCTGCTGGAGGCCTTCCTCAGTTTCCTTGGCCTGGGCATCCAGCCGCCCCAGACTTCCTGGGGTCTGCTCATTTCCTACGGGGCGGAGACCATGGAGGAGTACCCCTGGCTGCTGCTGTTCCCCGGCCTGGCCCTGACCCTCACCCTGTTCTCCCTCAACTTCCTCGGCGACGGCCTGCGCGACGCCCTGGATGTGCGCGGATCGAAGGACTGACGCCGTGGCCCTGCTCGAAGTACAGAACCTGGGGGTAAGCTTCGTCACTCGCATCGGGGTCAACCGTGCGGTGGACGACATCAGTTTCAGCGTGGAGTCGGGCAAGATCACCGCCATCATCGGCGAGTCCGGCTCCGGCAAGTCGGTGGCCTGCTACAGCCTGCTGGGGCTGATCCCCCAGCCACCCGGTCGCATCGACGGCGGCTGTGCCCTGTTCCAGGGGCGGGACCTGTTGCAACTGGACGAGACGGAACTGCGCAAAATACGCGGCCGGGATATCGCCATGGTGTTCCAGGACCCCATGACCTGCCTGAACCCCTACATGACCATCGGCAGGCAGCTGATGGAACCCCTGCGTTTCCACAA
>JAACFI010000140.1 GCA_009937575.1 Haliea sp. | reverse complement strand
GCGGAACGCATGCGCAGCCTGCCGGTCTACAACCAGCGCCTGGATATCCAGGTGGTGGGCCTGCGTCGCTGGGATGAGGGTCTGCTGGCGATCGTCGCGACGCCCTGGTGCATGAACATTGTGTTATTACCCGGCGAAGACGCACCTCGCCGCATGGAGGGCACGACCCGGGAGCTGGTCTTTCCCTCGGGTCGCTACGACTTTATTGCCGGGCAATTACCGGGGGTTGGCGCCCTGGAATCCTGCTCCCTGTTTTCACCCATGGAGGAGTTCGACGACCCCGGCGTGATGCGCGCGGTAGCCGAACATGCGATGACAGGCCTGTTCACTCCCCCGGAGACGACGCCGGATGCGCCGGGTATGAATCGCCGCAGCTTTCTGCGCGGCGGGAGGCGGGCCAGTGATCGGGCCACAGGGTGAACCGCTGACGCCGCATATTCGCGTCGAGGTCGAGCGGGGGAAGGTGAGCATCGTCCAGCAGCGACCGCCGGTGCTCTCTGCCCTTGTCGGTACGTCGGTGGACGCCGCCCTGCGCCTGGTGCCCACCCTGTTGCCGGTCTGTGGCCAGGCACAGGGCGTGGCAGCGCGACGGGCGGTGGCAGCGGCGGCGGGGCGATCCGGCGAGCCGGCGAATGTCGGGCGTCGCCTCTGGCGGGAACAGGCCCTTGCCGCAGCCTGGCGCTGTTGCGTCGACTGGGCTGACCTGCTGGGGGAAGCGCGCGGTATGGAGGAGCTTTCGGCGATCTACCGATCCCAGGATGACAGTACCTGTGCCGCCTCCCTGGCCGGCCTGGTGCCGGGGCTCGGTGAACTGCACGACCTGGATCAGCTGCTAGACTGGTGCCGGGCAGGTGGCTGCCTGCCTGCCCGAGTGGTGCGGCGGGCACTGCGCTGCGAGCGTCCGCTGGGTGCAGCCCGCTGTGTGGCCGGCAGTGAACTCACAGATATTGCTCGCCAGGTATTCCGTAGCGCGGCCTTCGATCCGCTGTCGCCCTGGCCCAGTGCACTGGAAGTCGGTCCCCTGGCGATGGCGCGTGATCCGTTAATCTTGGAACTGCAGGAAAATCTGGGCGCCACCATCGCGGCCCGGTTTTTGGCCCAGGTGTTGGACATGCGCAGGATCTCGACCACCCTGTCTTCGCCATCGGCGGATGACCGGGAAACCAACACCTGGCCCGCCGGGGACGGGACAGGAATCGGCAGGGCCATCACTGCCCGCGGCCCGGTGTATCACCGGGTCAGCCTGCAGGGCGAGGCGCTGGACATGGTTGCCGACTGGCGCGTGCTGGCCCCCACCGACTGGCATTTCAGTGCTCACGGCCCGGTACTGGCGGGCCTGTCGGCACTGGAAGATCCGCAAGACATGCGGCTGCTGGTGACCGCTTATGATCCCTGTACCGCCTGGTCGCTGCACGGGGATGCAGGGGAGGGCCGTGATAGTGCATGAGGTCGCCCTGTGCAACAGCCTGGTGGGCCTGATCCAGGACCAGCAGCGCCAGCGCGGGTTCCGGAGGGTGAACCGGGTGATCGTGGAGGTCGGCGTACTCGGGCACGTTGATCCCCACGCCCTGGATTTTGCGTTTGACGTGGAGTCGAAGGACTCCCCGGCGGAGGGCGCGGTGCTTGAAATTCGCGAAATCGAGGGCAGGGCCTGGTGCATGGACTGTTCAAACCTGGTGACCATCCTGAAACGCGGCGATCCCTGCCCGGGTTGTGGGGGATTCGCTATGATTGTCGAGCAGGGCGATGAACTGCGCCTGAAAGAACTGGAGGTGATCTGATGTGCGGAGTATGCGGATGCGGTGAGGGCGAGACCCGACTGGAACCGGTGGGACAGCCACACCGGCATAATCACGGCGTACACAGCCATGCGCTGCGCGACGACCCCGCCGAGCGGGCCCACCTGGTCAGCGTGGAACAGGACATCCTGAGCAAGAACGACGCCCTGGCGGCCCACAACCGGGAGCATTTCAACAGTCACCGGGTACTGGCCCTCAACCTGGTGTCCTCACCCGGTGCCGGCAAGACCACCCTGCTGGTGGAAACCCTGGCCCGCCTGGTGCCCGACACCACCGTGGCGGTGATCGAGGGCGACCAGGAAACCAGCGCTGACGCCGACCGCATTCGCGCCACCGGCGCCCCGGCGATCCAGGTCAATACCGGCAAGGGCTGCCACCTGGACGCCGCCATGATTGACCAGGCCTTCGGCCAGTTACATTTCCACGACGGTATCCTGTTTATCGAGAACGTGGGCAACCTGGTCTGTCCCGCGGGTTTCGATCTCGGGGAGGATCACAAGGTGGTGATTGCCTCGGTGACCGAGGGAGAGGACAAGCCCCTCAAGTACCCGAACATGTTCGCCGCAGCCGGCCTGATGCTGGTGTCCAAGGTGGACCTGCTGCCCCACCTGGATGTCGACGTGGACCTGCTGATCGCCAATGCCCGGCGGGTCAATCCCGGCATCGCCGTGATCCAGGTGTCGGCGAAAACCGGCGAGGGCCTGGAGCGCTGGCTGCGCTGGGTCGGGGGCGCCGTGGACATGGTCGGGGCGACGGCCTGAGTGATGCCTGCCCCCGCTGACAGCCTGGCCCTGGTGCCGCAGACCGAGCGGCGGCGGCTGCGGGTGCGTGGGCTGGTGCAGGGGGTCGGCTTTCGGCCCCATGTATTCCGCTGCGCGCAACGTTTCGGCATACGGGGCTTTGTCGCCAATGGCCCCGAGGGGGTATTGATCGAAGCGGAGGGCGAAAACCTGGAGGCTTTCATCGCCGCGCTGCGCGGTGAAGCACCCCCCCTGGCCCGCATCGACAGCCTGATCGAGTCCCCGCTCGACCCGCTGGGCGACGACGCTTTCGGCATTGCGCAAACCACCGCCGGCGCGGCTGCCGGCGCAGCCATTCCCGCGGATACCGCGATCTGTGATACCTGCCTGGTGGAGCTGTTCGATCCCGACGACCGGCGCCACCTGCACCCCTTTATCGCCTGCTGCGACTGCGGGCCGCGCTACACCATGAGTCGTGCGCTGCCCTACGATCGCGCCACTACCAGCATGGCGGATTTTGACCTTTGCACCGCCTGCGAGAGCGAATACGGCGATCCTCTCAGTCGCCGTTTTCACGCGGAGCCGGTGGCCTGCCACAATTGCGGCCCGCGACTGACCGGTACGATAGACGACGTCGCGCGGGCGCTCCGGACCGGACAGATAGCGGCGATCAAGGGGGTGGGAGGCTACCACCTGGCCTGTGACGCCCGGGACCACGCGGCGGTGGAGAGCCTGCGCGCGCGCAAGCACCGGGACGGCAAGCCCTTCGCGGTGATGGTTTTGAACCGCGCCTGCGCCGTCCGCTACGTGGAACTTCCCGATGCTGCGGTGGAGGTGCTGGAGAGCCGGGAACGCCCGGTAACTGTATTGCCGGCACTCGCTGCCGACACCGGCCTGAGCCCGGCCCTGTCGCCGGGGCTGGGCACCCTGGGCCTGATGCTGCCCTATACCGCGGTTCACTACCTGCTGTTCCACGCCCTGCTGGGGAAGCCCGCGGGCACCGACTGGCTGGCGCAGGACAACGAGCTGGCACTGGTGATGACCAGCGCCAATCTCAGCGGCGACCCCCTCATAGTGGACGCAGAAGAGGCGCGGGAGCGACTGGCGGACATCGCCGATGTGTTCCTGCATCACGATCGGGAAATCCCCGCCCGGGCGGATGATTCCGTGGTGCGGGTAGAGCCCGGTGCGTCGATGATTATCCGCCGGGCCCGGGGCTATACACCCCATGCCATCGCCCTGGGGGAGTCCGGTCCGCGGGTGCTGGCGCTGGGAGCCCACCTGAAGTCCACGGTGACCATGACCCGCGGCGATCGCGCCTGGCTGTCTCCCCATGTGGGTGACCTGGATACGCCAGCGGCCATTACTTTCCACGCGCGCACTGCCGACGGCCTGCAGGACATGTTGCAGGCCCTGCCCCAGCGCCTGGCCTGTGACTGGAACCGGGACTTCGCCTCCACCCGGCTGGCGCAGAAACTTCGAGACACCCTGGATATTCCACTGGTCCCGGTTCAGCACCACCACGCCCACGCCGCCGCGATCCTGGCGGAGCACCGTTTCGAGGGCCCGGCCCTGGCCGTCGTGCTGGATGGTCACGGCCAGGGATTGAACGGCGAGTCCTGGGGCGGGGAGTTGCTGCGCCTGGAGGGCGCCGCCTTCGAGCGCCTCGGCCATTTTGCTCCCCTGTACCTTCCCGGTGGCGACCGCGCCGCGCGGGAGCCCTGGCGAATGGCGGCGGGGGTGTTGCAGCAACTCGGTCGAGGCGCGGAAATCAGCGCGCGCTTCAAAGGCCAGGCCCTGGCCCCGGCGGTGGCGCAACTGCTGTCGGGCAGCGAGGTACCGGTGACCACGGCTGCGGGCAGGTTGTTCGATGCAGCGGCGGGCCTGCTGGGCGTGAGTGAGCGGGCCGCTTTCGAGGGGGAGCCCCCGATGCTGCTGGAGGGCCTGGTGAGGCACCCTATCGCCCTGCGCGACGGTTATCGCCTGCAGCGGGGCGTGCTGGATTTCAGTGGGCTGTTGGCGCAGCTGGCGGACTGCGATGATCCCGCCCTCGGCGCCAACTGGTTGCACGGCACGGTGCTGGAGGCCCTGGGGGTGTGGGCGGCCGATGCCGCAGAACACACCGGGATCGAAACCGTCGCCCTGGCCGGGGGCTGTTTCCTCAACGCCATCCTGGCGCGGGAACTGCCCGGGCGACTGCAGCAGCGGGGACTGCGGGTACTCACTGCCCGCAGCATGCCCCCCAATGACGGTGCCATCAGCCTGGGGCAGGCCTGGGTGGCCCGCCGTGTAGATTGTGACGAAGAGGCCCGATAATGTGTCTGGCGATACCGGTACAGATTACCGAATTACTGGATGGTGACAGGGCGCTGGCATCTGTCGGCGGCGTCGTCCGAGAAATAGGCACTTCCCTGGTGGATAACCTGGAGGTTGGCGATTACGTCATCCTGCACGTGGGATACGCCCTGTCCCGGCTGAACGAGGAGGAGGCACAGGAGACCCTGCGCGCGATGGAGGAGATCGGCGCGATCGCGGGAGACGCCCGATGAAATACGTCGACGAATTCCGCGACGGTGAGCGCGCCCGCGGCCTGGCCCGGGCACTGCAGGTCGAGGCACAGACGGGCCGGCAGTACCGGCTGATGGAGTTCTGCGGCGGTCACACCCACGCGGTGTTCCGCTACGGCATTCCCGACCTGCTGCCGGACAATATCGAGCTGGTCCACGGCCCCGGTTGCCCGGTTTGCGTGCTGCCCACCGGGCGCCTGGACATGGCCATGCGCCTGGTGCTGGATCACCCGGAAGTGATCCTGGCCAGTTACGGCGATATGCTGCGGGTCCCGGGCAGCGGCCGCCGCAGCCTGTTACAGGCCAGGGCCGACGGCGCCGACGTACGCATGGTCTACTCGGTGAGCGACGCCCTGGACCTGGCGCGGGCCAACCCACAGCGGCAGGTGGTTTTTTTCGGAATCGGCTTCGAAACCACCACGCCACCCACGGCCCTGGGGATCCTGGAGGCGCAGCGCAGCGGCCTGGAGAACTTCTCCGTGTTCTGCAACCACGTGCTGACCCCCGCTGCCATGGGCGCCATACTCGATGTCGACCCTGACAGCGAGGAATCGGTGGAAATCGACGGCTTTATCGGCCCCTCCCACGTCAGTGTCATCATCGGTTCGGATTCCTACCGGTTCTGCGCCGGGCAATACCACAAGCCGGTGGTGATCGCCGGCTTCGAGCCCCTGGATGTCCTGCAGTCCATTCTCATGCTGCTGCGCCAGATCAACGCCGGTCGCGCCGACATCGAGAACCAGTACACCCGGGCAGTGACCGGACAGGGCAACCGCAAGGCCCAGGGAATCGTGGAAGAAGTGTTCGAACTGCGCCCCACCTTCGAGTGGCGCGGGCTGGGGGAGATCCCGTCCTCTGCGCTGGCTGTCCGCGAGGCCTACCGGGCGTACGATGCGGAGGCTCGTTTTGATATGCGCTACCGGGCTGCCGAGGGCACCAGGGGCTGCGATTGTCCGGCGGTACTGCGGGGGGCGAAGAAGCCCATCGACTGCAAGCTGTTTGCCACCGCCTGCACCCCGGAGTCGCCGCTGGGTTCCTGCATGGTTTCCGACGAGGGAGCCTGCGCCGCCTACTTCACCTACGGCCGCTTTCGCGAAGAAGCCGAGCAGCGCCAGGTGCGGCAGCGGGCGGCCGTGAAAGCGAGGCGCCGGGCATGACTTCCGGCGGCAGCGGGTACCGGGCCGGCCGCCGCCAGGCGCGCAGGCTGGATATCGACAATGGCCTGGTGGAAATGAACCACGGCGCCGGCGGTCGCGCCATGGCGGACCTGATCGATTTATTGTTTCGCCAGGCCTTCGACAACCCGCTGTTGAACCAGGCCAACGACCAGGCCCTGTTCGAGGTGGATGCCGGGCGCATGGTGGTGACTACCGATTCCTTCGTGATTTCCCCGCTGTTTTTCCCCGGGGGGAATATCGGCAGCCTGGCGGTGCACGGTACGGTTAACGACCTGGCCATGGGCGGTGCCCGGCCGCTTTACCTGACCGCCGGATTCATCCTGGAGGAGGGCCTGCCGCTGAAGGACCTGGCCGCCATTGTCGAGGCGATGGCCGAGGCCGCCCGGGAGTCGGGGGTGCAGATCGTCACCGGCGACACCAAGGTGGTGGAGCGGGGCAAGGGCGATGGGGTGTTTATCAATACTGCCGGGGTGGGCCGGGTGCTCGACGGTGTAACAGTCTCAGGCGAGCTGGCCCGGGCCGGGGACAAGGTGCTGGTGTCCGGTACCATCGGCGATCACGGTGTGGCGATCATGTCGCGGCGTAAGGGCCTGCAGTTCGAGACCGCGCTGGTTTCTGATTCCGCCTCGCTCAACAGGCTGGTGCAGCGCATGGCCGAGGCGGGGGGCGGGGGCCTTCGGGTGCTGCGCGACCCGACCCGCGGCGGTCTGGCCGCCACCCTCAACGAAATTGCGGCCCAGTCATCGGTCGGCATCCGCCTGCGGGAGGATGCGCTGCCGGTGCGCCCGGAAGTGCGCGGCGCCTGTGAACTGCTGGGCCTGGACCCGCTCAATGTCGCCAACGAGGGCAAGCTGATCGCCATTGTGGACGCGGACCAGTCAGAGGCCATCCTGGCGGCCATGCGCCAGGATCCCAACGGCACCGACGCCGCGATCGTGGGGGAGGTGATCGACGATGCCATGGGGCTGGTGCGCATGGTCACCGCCATCGGCGGTGAGCGGGTCATCGACTGGCTGCACGGAGAGCAGCTGCCCAGGATCTGCTAGGCCGCCCCGTTTGGGTGGCGACCCTCAGGTCTCGTCGAGGAAACTGCGCAGGTAATCGGAACGGGTCGGGTGGCGCAGTTTGCGCAGGGCCTTGGCCTCGATCTGGCGGATACGCTCGCGGGTGACGTCGAACTGCTTGCCCACTTCCTCAAGGGTGTGGTCGGTGTTCATGTCGATACCGAAACGCATCCGCAGGACCTTGGCTTCCCGGGCGGTGAGGCCCGCCAGTACTTCCTTGGTGGCTTCCTGCAGGCCCTGGCCGGTAGCGGCATCCACCGGGGAGTGGATGGTGTTGTCCTCTATGAAATCCCCCAGGTGGGAGTCTTCGTCGTCGCCGATGGGGGTCTCCATGGAAATGGGTTCCTTGGCGATCTTCAGCACCTTGCGCACCTTGTCTTCCGGCATGTCCATGCGCTCGCCCAGCTCTTCCGGGGTGGGCTCGCGGCCCATCTCCTGCAGCATCTGGCGGGAGATACGGTTGAGCTTATTGATGGTTTCGATCATGTGTACCGGGATACGGATGGTCCGGGCCTGGTCCGCGATGGAGCGGGTGATCGCCTGGCGGATCCACCAGGTGGCGTAGGTGGAGAACTTGTAGCCGCGCCGGTATTCGAACTTGTCCACCGCCTTCATCAGGCCGATGTTGCCCTCCTGGATCAGGTCCAGGAACTGCAGGCCGCGGTTGGTGTACTTCTTGGCGATGGATATCACCAGGCGCAGGTTGGCCTCCACCATTTCCTTCTTGGCGCGGCGGGCTCTCGCCTCGCCCATGGACATGCGGCGGTTGATCTCCTTGATCTCGGCCACACTCAGGCCGCACTGTTCTTCCACATGGGCGATGCGGCGCTGCAGGCGCTGGATGGTGTCCTTCTCCAGTGCCAGCTTGGGGCCGTAATCCTTTTTTCGCGTGTGGCGGTTGACCCACTTCAGGTCCGACTCGGAGCCCTGGAAGGTGGTAATAAAATCCTTGCGCGGCATGCCACTCACCTTGACCGAAAGACGCATGATCTCCCGCTCCTGGTCGCGTACGGCGGCAAGTATATTGCGCGGGGTGTCAGTGAGGGGATCGAATACCCTGGGGGTGAGCTTGAAATACTTGAACAGCTCGCCCAGCTTCTCCATCTCCCTGACAGTGGTCTTGTCGCCGCGGCCTTTCTCGGCAATGGCCTTCTCGGTCTTGTTGAACTGGCGTTTCAGGGCGGTGAAGCGCTTCTTCGCTTCAACCGGGTCGGGGCCGGACTCGCCTTCCTCGTCATCATCAGAGGCGACGGGGGCGCGTTCGGCGACCTCCGCGGCGGAGGGAACGTGCTCCGCCGGGTCCAGGTAGCCCACCATGATGTCACTCAGGCGGCGCTCTTCCTTGGCCACCAGCGCATATTCATTCAGGACCTTCTCCACCGCACCCGGGTAGTGGGCGAGGGCGGCCATCAATTCCCGGATGCCCTCCTCGATGCGCTTGGCGATGACGATTTCACCCTCGCGGGTGAGCAATTCCACGGTGCCCATTTCGCGCATGTACATCCGCACGGGGTCGGTGGTGCGGCCGGCTTCGGTTTCCACTGCGGCCAGGGCGGCGGCGGCCTCTGCGGCGGCAATGTCGTCGGCGGAGGAATCGCCCTCGGTCATCAGCAGTTCATCGGCGTCGGGGGCGATTTCGAATACCTGGATACCCATGTCGTTGATCATCTGGATGATATCTTCGACCTGGTCCGGATCGGAGATGTCCTCTGGCAGGTGATCATTCACCTCGGCATAGGTCAGGTAGCCCTGTTCCTTGCCCTTGGCGATTAGGTCCTTCAGTCGGGACTGTTGCTGCGCGACGTCGGTCATTAAGGTGATACCTTCAAAAATAGCAAAAAAAAATCAGCCGGCGATTATAACCGGAAAGCATGGGCCCAACTATAAAAATACCCGGCAAATTAACGAAAATTGGACCTTTTAGCCCCATAATCACGCCAATAGATAGCTTTTTTATTTATGGGGGCGTTATCCCGCAATCTCAAGCGCTCACGGGGGAGGAAACGGCTGTGGCGGCGGTGTTCAGCGCTTGTTGCGGCTGCTGTCCCGCTGCTGCTTTTCCTGCAGCAATTCTCTCAGTCGTTGCTTTTCCAACTCGCTCACTTCAGCGTAGTTGGTGACTCTGAGTTTGTCGACCTGCGCTGCCAATTTCGAGCGCTGGGGAAGGTGTTCCAGCTCCCCCATGATGTCCATGAACTGCCGTTCAATACCCTCGCTCGGGATCAGCCGCTCCTGTCCCGCGAGGCGGCTGAGCAGTTCCCCTTCCGGGGTGCCATACCAGTGACCCAGCAACATGGCGGTATTTGATTCGGGACGCCGGTGCAGTAGTGCCAGCAGTTCCCTGAGCAGATCCACGTCGTCGCCCTCCAGTTCTGCCAGCTGCCGCGGGTTGGCCAGGCGGGAGATATCCGGCTGGTGCAGCAACAGGGCGATGGCGGACTGGGCCAGGTTGGAGTAGCCGCTGGCCAGGGCGCCGCTCGCCGTGCGCTGCCGCGGGCCGGTCTCTCCCCACTCCGGTTCCGGATCTGGCCCCGGATCGTAATCGGCCGGGGATGGTTCAAAGGGGGTGGGTGGCGGTGGCGGCGCCTCCAGTTGCATCAGGCTGGTCAGTTCCAACCCTGTGCGATCCGCCAGTGCCTGGAACATCAATTGCCTGAATACCCCCTCGGGAAGTTGGCGGATGTAGGGCAGGGCCAACTTGCTGAGCCGGGCGCGGCCCTCCAGGCTGCTGGTGTCCAGACCCTGGGCCACTGACTCGAACAGGAAGGTCTCCAGGGGCGTGGCGCCATCCAGTAACTGCTGGAAGTGCTCAGCGCCGCCGCCCCTGACAGCATCGTCCGGATCCTGCCCCTCGGGCAGGAACAGGAAGCGCGCCTGGCGGCCGTCTTCCATGCAGGGCAGGGTGGCTTCCAGGGCGCGGAAGGCGGCCTTGCGCCCGGCCTCGTCCCCGTCGAAGCAGAACACCACCTCCGGGCACAGCCGGTAGATGCGCTCCAGGTGGGTTTTACTGGTGGCGGTACCCAGGGTGGCAGTGGCGTTGTTTATTCCGTGCTGGGCCAGGGCAATGACGTCCATGTAGCCCTCCACCACCAGGATGCGCTCCAGCTTGCGATTGGCCTGCTTCGCCTGGTACAGGCCGTAGAGCTCCCGCCCTTTCTGGAAAATGGCGGTTTCCGGGGAGTTCAGGTACTTGGGCTTGTCGTCCCCCAGCACCCGGCCGCCGAAGGCGATCACCCGGCCCCGCTGGTCGCGGATGGGGAACACCACGCGGTCGCGGAAGCGGTCATAGATGCGTCCGGACTCGTTCTCTACCAGCATACCGGCCTGCATCAGCAGTTTGCGCTGGTCCTCGTCTTCCCCCAGGCCCTTGAGCAGGTTGTCCCAGCCCGGCGGGGCGAACCCCAGGTCGAAGGTTCTGGCGATCTCGCCGCTCAGCCCGCGGCCCTTCAGGTAATCCACGGCTTTTTTCGCCTGGGGGTGTTGCCGCAACTGCTGTTTGTAGTAGTTGGCCACCTGCTCCATCAGGGCGTACAGGGGTTTGTTGCCCTGTTCGCGCTGTTCCCTGCCGGGGCCGCCGGGCGCCTGTTCCCGCGGCACTTCCAGGCCGGCGTTGCTCGCCAGGGTCTCCACCGCCTGGGGGAAGTCCACATTGTCGTAGTCCATCACGAAACCCAGGGCATTGCCCCCGGCGCCGCAACCGAAACAGTAGTAGAACTGCTTGTCAGGATTGACGCTGAAAGAGGGTGTCTTCTCGTCGTGGAACGGACAGCGGGCAGTGTAGTTCTTGCCGGATTTTTTCAGTTTGACGCGCCGG
>JAACFI010000139.1 GCA_009937575.1 Haliea sp. | reverse complement strand
CCGAACAGCCCGGCGTCAATCCAGCCGCGGTCCTTGTGATCACCTGCAGCAAATTCGGAACCTATGAAATGCTCACGAATCTCACTGCCGTCGTTGTCACAATAGGCCAGCATGAACCCCATTACCTTGCCCGCTGAGAGCGTTTGCGGCATGTTGTCACTGGCATTGTCGCGGTATGCGTCGGTATAAATGTCGATGCCCACTTCCCAGACGATGCTGCTCCCCTGTTGTTGCCAGCGGCTTTCTACATGGTGGGAATAGGAGCGTGCTTGCTTATCGGTGCCGATATCTATCGCCTGGTTGTCCAGTGACAGATGGTAGGCGAATGCATTGTGGTTATATTGGTGGTTACCCCCGGAATGATCCTCGTCTATGAAGATTTCCAGGCAATCGTCGTCCCAATACTGGACCAATGGATCCCGATGAGTGTCTATCAGTACATCGTCGACAAACTCGACCAGCACATAAAGTTTCTTTTCGGACCAGGTCACCTTGTAACGACCTCGAAAGTCACTGTCAGATAATTCAGGTCCCAACCAGCGATGATTCAGCTCACGCCATTTGGCGTTCTCCCATGCCGGGTCGTCAGCGACACCGTCGACGATTGGTGGCTGTTGCGCCCTGGGGGCATAGTAGTGGCTTCGCTCAGGATCATGGCTGGGCAGCGAGTAGGCCTCTCCGAGATCGACCAGGGCGAATATTAGGATTGCCGATAACGACAGGTGTATTCTGGTTGAGTTCACTTGGCTGCCTCATTGGTTACTGCCACTTAGACTCTGTCCGGGTTTTTTCTATGGGACGTTCGAAGCGCTATGTTAGCATTAAACAACGATGTCATAATCCGAACCTGGGGAATTCGAATAATTTTTCTAACGCCCCATATAACTAAAGGTATACCCCAAACAGCATGATGCGATCACTGGCAAAAACGCTGCATGAGAACCGCAATTACCGGTTCTGGCTTTGCCAGGTTTCCGGCTGGGCCGGGTATTCCCTGGTGACATTTTTCAGTATCACACTGATTGATGACCAGGTGACCTGGCCCCATGTAGGGCATATCGGCCTGTCAGCTGTGCTCGGTATATTGACAACCTGGCCTCTGCGCCCCCTCTATCACCAGACCTTCGATCTGCCGCTGTTGCAAAGAATCGTCATTGCCACATTGGCGGTATTTATACTGAGTGGCCTGTGGACAGTACTGCGCATCGTCGTATTTGCCTGGATTGTCGGCCAGACGGCAATATGGGATGAGTTCAATTACTGGTATTTCGGTTCTTTGTTTGTCTTTCTGAGCTGGACGGTACTCTATTACGGCATAAAATATTATGAATTGCACACCCTTGAACACGCGAAGCTGATGGAGGAGTCGGCCTTGAAGCAGAGGGAGCAACTCAGGCGCAAAGAGGCTGAATCCGCCACCAGGAATGCCCAGTTGCAAATGCTGCGTTATCAGCTGAACCCACATTTTCTGTTTAACACACTGAACTCTATCAATGCCCTGGTCAGGCTGAACGAAAGCCGCAAGGCGCAGGATATGATCCAGCAGCTTAGTCGGTTTTTACGTCATTCCCTGGAAGACGAAAGTAGAGAAAATGTCAGCCTGGACCAGGAACTCGAAACACTCATGTTGTATCTCGCTATTGAACAAATCCGGTTTGAGGATAGGTTGGAACTGGAGTTCGATGTAGAACCTTTGGCACGGGAGGCGCTGGTTCCAAGTCTGCTCCTGCAGCCTATCTTCGAAAATTCGATGAAGTACGCCATAGCAGACAGTGAAGACGGGGGTGCGGTCAGTCTAAAAGCCCGTGTGGTTGATGATGAGTTGCAACTGGAGGTATCTGATACAGGCCCCGGAATGGAAGCCCTGCAGAACGTCCAGGGCCAGGGTATCGGATTGAGCAATACCCTAAATCGGCTGGAGACCCTTTATGGCCGTGATTACACTTTCGAAACAAACTCTGTGGAACCGACCGGTTTGTGTGTCAGGATAAATATTCCCTTTCAGACCGCACCAGAAGAGTGGAGAGAGAAAGCAGGGGTAGTATGACCGGAGTATCCAACAGGCTCAGAACGGTTATCGTCGATGACGAGCCGCTTGCACGGCGGTTAATGCGCGCTCTGCTTGAAGAAATGCCGGATATTGACCTGGTCGCCGAGTGCAGGAATGGTCGCGAGGCGATCGAAGCTTCCCGTGACCTCACACCCGACCTGCTGGTTCTTGATATCCAGATGCCCGGCATCAGTGGTTTCGATGTCGTCAAGGAGTTGCAGGCTGACCTGATGCCGATGGTGATTTTCTGTACCGCCTATCAGCGCTATGCAATGGACGCCTTCGACCTTCACGCGGTGGACTATGTATTGAAACCTGTCGACGGTGCACGCCTGCAGCGTGCGGTGGCTCGTGCTCTCCAGCGATTCCAGGATGCGGATGAAACGGTGCAGTATAAGGCGCCCCTGGTCGGGGCCATCGATGATATTGCCAAGAAAGTTATTGGCAGGTCAGAGGCAAGGCAGGGCATGCCCTCCAGCGAGGAGGACCAGTTGGCCGACAGGAAAATTGCCATAAAAGATCATGAAAGTACGGTTCTGGTAGATATCGACGATATCGACTGGGTCGACGCGGCGGGTGATTATATGTGTGTGCACGTCAAGGGAGAGACACTGATCATGCGCAGCACCTTGAAGAACCTGATGTCCAGGCTCGATCCGGATAAATTCAAACGCATACATCGATCCACGCTGGTCAACCTGGATCGAATTGTTAAAGCTACCCCCCTGCACAAGGGGGAATACATTCTGGAACTGGATTGCGACGAAAAACTCAAGGTCAGCCGCAACTACCGTCAAGCGATAAAATTATTCCTCAACGAAAGGTAGATGCATCCAGTATTTTGCACCTCGTGTTTAGCGGGTAGTACTCACGCTTACATAATCGTTGCTCCCTTCGTTAAACAGCAGGTCGCCATTCAGTACCAGGACAATCTTCTCGATACGCCCACTGCGCTCGAAAAGTTCGCTGGCGACGTATGGAGGAAGTTCCAGCGCAGGCATGGCCTGAACATCGCCGTTATCCCAGTGGACGGTAAGAGCCGGTTCAGCGGACTCATCGAGTTGGTAAACCATGGGAACCTGGCACCAGGTGAATGCCAGCCCTGAGGCGGGCACCATCAGTTCCTGCCACTGGCCGTTTACGTGTAGGAAACGCATCGTTTGCGGTGCAGCCAGAAATTCGCAGGAACGTAGTAGGCGGGGTTGGAAGTGCACTGCCCCCTCGCCGACGCGCACCCCCAGCTCTCCGAAACGGGTCAAGATCTCTTCCTTGACCTGCCCGGTCATGCCGGGCTGCTGAGCTCCCACGTGCCCGGGGGTGTGTGAATACGGGTCTGTTGGAAATGCCCCGTATTCTCCTGGCGTTTTGTTGAAACCGATTCCGCCGCGTACCCGGTAATACAGGCTGCCAAGTCGTCGACAGGTAGCTGGATCAGCATCCTGGAACCATGCATTGAAAAAGTTCTCCTGAATCGCCAACAACAACTTTGACACCATGTGCCAGTAAATGCTCCCCAGTCCTTCGAAAGCGAACATCCCTCCAGATCTACCGGTGAAGGCCTTGTGGTTGAATACCTGTTCATACAGCGCCAGTAACGGGACCCGGCCTTCTTCCAGCAAATCTCCGTAGACCTTCGACAGCTCCTCTAGCACGGAATGCAGGACATCTTCATTGGTCAGTTCGGCATTGAAGCGATAAGTTCCGCTGGCGTCGCGTTCGATAACGCGATAGTCACCCAGCTGCAACATATGCTTGAGCAGTGGCAGTACCTCTACACGCTCCGCCGGGACACAGTTTTTTTGCAGGAAACCCGGCAGTTCCCGGTCGGGGTATAGCATGAATGTATTCTGATCCTGCCGAAATATGGAGCTTTCAAATAGTGTTTCCAGCAATGCGACAGCCTCTGACGTGCCGATAGCACCCGAGCTCAGAGCCGCCACCTGACCTTCCAACATGGGATAGAGACTGTCAATATCCGCGGTTTTCTGTGTTAATTCCAGCAGGTTGTATGAGTGGTACAGTCCGTCGTCTCGCCGGTTGCTTCGAATGCTATGATCGATCGCCGTGATCGCATCCTCCAGTAGTCGTCCCACTACTTTCAGGTCCTGAGCAACCAGACCGGTGAAGCCTTCCTGCTGGTAAACTCGTTGGCGATAACGACTCGCGGATTCTCCGAGCGCTACCATAATACGGTGACGCAATCCGTTATCCAGAGGATCCTCTGAGATTTGCTCACGTGCTTTGTCCAGCACGTCCGCTGTATCCGCCAGCCACTCAGCGACTTCGGTGGACAGATCCACTTTCCCGGGAAGAGTCGACATTAATCCACGCAGGAAAGTGACGTAGCGACGCAGGTAATACAGGGTCACCATCGACAAGCCGTTACCAACAAGGGCGTTATTGGCATCGTTCCACTCTGGTCGCTGGGTATTCAGCCAGATACCGCCATCGATGACCAGGTTGCCCAGCTTGCAGAGCAAAGGTACCAGCAACTTCTCCAGCAGATTGACCTGGTACACGCCGCCGCTGGCATCCACTAGCAGTCTGCCATCTGCACCCAGTTCCGCCACTCGCTTTTCGATCCGCTCTGCCTTTTCATGGTCGTATACCACCGTGCTCCTGGCGTTCTGTAACAGGTCTTTGAGAGGCTTGATACAGTAGGGGACGTTGGCATAGGAGAAAATCGCTCTGCACATCTGATCGCCGAGTTTCTCCGGGTGAAACTGCAGCGAAAGTTCCAGCAATTTCAATAGATAGATGATCTGGTGGTCCCCCCAATAACCGATATAGCTCCAGGGGTCGTCGGGCTCTTCCGTCTCCCAGTCTATACCCGCATTACTGATGCGATAGGGATTGTAACCATCTGCGGTGGAGGCATTGACGAACTTGGCAATCACATTTTCAATAAATTCGGGGTAACTGAGCAGCAACGCCTCCCAGTTCTGGAAGATATCACGCCAGTTACCCTGGTAGGACAGCAGTCGGTTGCCCTGTTCATCGGTAAGAGCGATCGCAAACTCGTTCCACGGTCGGCTGGGATCACCGTGACGGCGGCCAAATGTGATCGGTAGGTACTCGTAAAAAAGGCGTTCGAGCTGGGGATCACCCTGCTGCAGAATGCTCGAGAGCAGGCTCGCTCCGTTCAGCTGTGCCGGCAGTGCGTGCATCATTAAACTGTTGGCTTCATAGACCGGCTTGTTGAATGACCTGATATGGTCAATGAAATGATCAGAGCTGACGAGGTAGTTGTTATCGAAAATTCCACCGCGCAAAATGTTGAAAAGTACGTTGGCGTAATGGTGGGCGGTAACATTTTCCTCGGCAGTTAGCTGAAAGCCATCGCTGGCGGCCAGGATGCGGGCCAGCGCATCGGAGCCATTGATTATGGAGCGATCGACTGCAGCCCTTGTACGCCCGGGGTCTGCGAGCTGATTGAGTAGATCGACTGCTGCGCTCTGGCTTTGTTCGATGTCCGCCACCAATTGCCAGAGTCTGGAAGTCTTTGCTGGCAACTCCAGAGAGGTATTGACCAGGTAGGCTCCGCGAAGGCCTCGCTTATGCGCCTCCTGCGTAATCTTTTCCCCGCGACGAAATGCATCGAGCTGTTGGTTACAGAGGACAACCCGGTAATCTTCGAGACCGGTGCAGAATACTGTAGTAGTCCTGAGTGATTCGCAGGGTTCTGCGCGGTCGGTAATGCCGGAATAAAGGGTGAAAAAAGCCAGGCCTGTCCCTTCGTCCAGCTCACTCCATTTGTAGGCATCTACCAGATAGCTGGCGTTTGCCTGTGTGCGGCGAGGCGTGCCGGCCGGTAGGATATTCTGCAGACCATCCAGCAGTTCTACCAGACAAGTCTGTGTCCCCAGATTTTCCAGTTCGCAATCCCGCACGAACCCAAATTCATTGCTGGTAGCCCAGCGATAGCGGAATGCCAGTTCCAGATCGTGGTTGATCTCTTCAAACAGAAGCTTATTGCCGAGCTGATTCTTATAAAGGTTGCGTGTTACCTCGTAGCGATCATCGTGTTCATGATTGAATGGTTCCCAGGCGTGCAATTGTCCGTTGATATTGGCTCTGAGCAGTGTCCTGCTGCCGGTATGCAGTGCGCTGTCATAGATGCGATCGACGGCGTCATATGGGAACAGGGCGGTCTCAGGTGAGACCCGGCCCGCAGTCAGGCCGCCGTTGGATCCAACGAAGAACCAGTGATCACTGTCAGATACCAGGCTTATAAAGAACGGCGCCATTTTGTCGACGTGTTCGATAAGGTAGTAGCGTTCACCTGCCACGGTGACAAAGCCACCTCTCACGTGACTGGCGCTGGTGTTGGATTCCTGCATAAGGCTCCTTCCGTCCACCTGAAAAGGATACAGCACTTTCTGTCCAGGCTTTCATGGAAAAATCTCAAAGAATCATGAGATTACTGCAGCATTGGAGGATGACAACCGATGTGCGATGGGAGGGGCTTTTAATGCGATCAGAGGGGAGTCTAAGGACAGCAGAGATGTAGGCACATGAAGACCGCGTGAGCCTCGCAACGGTTTGCCATCCTGCCCCGTTCACGGTCCGCCTCGCCGCAAATGAATTGTGGTGGATCTGCGAGTTATACATAGTTGCCGGGATTGGGGTCAGTAAGACATTCAATAGTAATTTATATACGTGGTGATTGTTGTGAGTTGCGACCTTCTTATCGTGGGGGGGGAGGGTGATCTCGCCCTCCGTAAGCTGTATCCGGCGCTGTATTCCCTGTGGATCAATGATTGTCTTCCGGCCGACATCAATGTGCTGGCCATCGCCCGCCGGCCGCTTTCACAGGATGAGTTTCTTGAGCTGGTTCGCTCCTGGTTTGACCACAGCAGATCGGCAGCACAGTTCGATGTCGATGACTGGGCTGCGTTTACGGCCAGAATCGAGTATTGCCCGCAGGATGCGACCTCGAGCGAGGGTCTGGCGCGATTGAGGCAGGATCAATTGTCGGATCCGGAGCGCGACCTGGTGGTTTACCTGGCGACACCTCCCCAGATATTTGCACCGATTTGTGGCGCCCTGGAGGCTGCCGGGCTGGTGCGTGACAATACACGTATAGTTGTCGAGAAACCACTGGGTGAGGACCGGGCTTCATTCCTGGCAATCAACAACCAGCTCACCAGCATTTTCGGTGAGGACCAGGTCTACCGTATTGACCATTACCTCGGCAAGGAGACAGTGCAGAACCTGTTGGCCCTGCGTTTTGCCAACACATTCCTGGAGCCGCTGTGGAACAATAAGTACATAGACAATGTGCAGATCACCGTCTCTGAGGCCATTGGTGTGTCCGGCCGTTGGGACTTCTATGACGAGGCGGGTGCGATGCGCGATATGGTGCAGAACCATTTGCTGCAATTGCTGTGCCTGGCCGCAATGGAGCCTCCTGCCCACCTGAATCCTACCGCGGTGCGCAATGAAAAGTTGAAAGTCCTGACCTGCCTGCGACCCATGGATGAACACATGGTCAGAGAGAACACGGTGATAGGTCAGTACGCGGCTGGTGCGGTCAACGGGGAACCGGTGCCCGGCTATTGCGCGGAGGAGGGTGCAAAGGCTGGTTCAGATACCGAGACCTTTGTCGCCTTGAAGACCTACGTGGATAACTGGCGCTGGGCGGGCGTGCCGTTCTACCTGCGCACTGGTAAACGCCTGAGCCATCAGTACTCGGAGATCGTGGTTGAATTCAAGCAGATCTCGCATTCAATTTTCGGGACGCGCCTCCCAGCGGGCACTCCCAATCGACTGATCATCCGCCTGCAGCCCGACGAGACCATCAGCCTCGAGCTGATGAACAAGGTGGCGGGGCTTGACGCAAATACGCCGCTGCGCAAAGTGACCCTGGATCTGAGCTTCCCCGACGATGAAGTTCTGGGGATGAAGCCCGATGCCTACCAGCGCCTTCTGTTTGACGTTATATCGGATAACCCGACCCTGTTCGTGCGTGCTGACGAAGTGGAGGAAGCGTGGACCTGGGTGGACTGTATCCAATCCGTCTGGCGGGCCACGGGTAAACAGCCGGAGTCTTATACCGCCGGCAGCTGGGGTCCATCCAGGGCAATCGCGTTGGTGGCACGCGACGGACGAAACTGGCATGAGTACCCGTGATATGCACAGGTGGGCGTCATTGCAAATCTTTAAAGCGAGCAGGAGTTAGATAATGCATCCGGTTGTAGAACAGGTTACCGAGAGCCTGCGTCAGCGGAGTCAGAGAGGCCGCCAGGCCTACCTTGACCGATGCTCACGCACTCGCGACGAGCAGCCACCGAAAAAGCGCTTGTCCTGCGGCAACCTGGCCCATGGTTATGCGGCCTGTAGCGAGGACGAGAAAAAACTGATTGGCGGTATGGAGGCCTCCAACCTCGGTATCATCAGTGCCTACAACGACATGCTTTCCGCCCACCAGCCACTGGCGGAATACCCGGATGTGATCAAGCGGGTAGCCCGGGAGTTGGGGGGTACTGCGCAGGTGGCCTCAGGCGTGCCGGCTATGTGCGATGGCGTTACCCAGGGCCAACCTGGCATGGATCTCAGCCTGTTCAGCCGTGATGTGGTGGCAATGTCCACGGCTGTCGGGCTCAGTCACAATCTGTTCGATGCAGTCGTCTGCCTGGGAATCTGTGACAAGATCGTACCAGGAATGTTGCTCGGGGCACTGCAGTTCGGTCACCTGCCGGTGGGGTTCATCGGCTCCGGCCCGATGGCCTCGGGTATCTCCAATAAAACGAAGGCTGATGTGCGTCAGCGCCACGCCCAGGGCAAGGCAGATACCGCGCAACTGCTGGCGGTTGAGTCCGCTTCCTACCATAGCCCTGGCACCTGTACATTTTATGGCACGGCCAACAGTAACCAGGTGTTGATGGAGATGCTCGGCCTGCAGTTACCGGGCAGTTCATTCCTGCATCCCAACGATCCGCTGCGTCCAGTATTGGTACATCGCACCGTTCAGGCCCTGATGAATGGTAATGCCGAATCGGTGGCTCGACCCCTTTGCGAGGTGGTGACGGAAGCCTCGCTGGTAAACGCCGTCGTGGCACTGTTGGCCACCGGTGGATCTACCAACCACACTTTGCACCTGGTCGCTATTGCCCGCTCGGCGGGTATCGATCTCACCTGGCAGGATATGGACACTTTATCCTCTGCGGTACCTTTGCTGGCGCGTGTCTACCCTAACGGCTCCGCGGATATCAATGATTTTCAGGATGCCGGGGGCATGGCTTTCCTGGTGGGTGAACTGCGCACTGGCGGTCTGCTTAATGAGGACGTGGTCAATCTTCTCGGGGTAGGGTTGGATCCCTACGCGCGTGCGCCGGCGATGAGTTCTAGCGGCACCGTGGAGTGGCGTGAGTCAGTCACGGAATCGACACGTGTCGATGTGCTGGCGCCACTGGGCCGGCCCTTCTCCGCAGAGGGTGGACTGCGCAGTTTGTCAGGTAATCTTGGTGAGAGTGTCATCAAGGTGTCCGCCGTTGCTGAGGAGCACAGGGTTGTCAAAGCCCCCTGTCGCGTCTTTCATAGCCAGGACGCGCTGAAAGAGGCTTTTGATGCAGGGGAGTTGGAACGCGACGTGGTCGTGGTCGTCCGATTCCAGGGTCCGGCGGCCAATGGTATGCCTGAGCTGCACAAGATGACGCCCTACCTCGGCGTGCTGCAGGATAAGGGCTTCCGCGTGGCACTGGTCACTGATGGCCGCATGTCCGGTGCCTCCGGCAAGGTGCCCGCTGCGATACATATGACGCCGGAAGCGATACATGAGGGGGGCATCGCGCGTTTGCAGGACGGTGACATGGTGGAGCTGGATGCAGAACGGGGACGCTTGAGCGCGTACGTGGCGGCGGACATCTGGGCAGCAAGGCCAGCTGCCACCCCACCTGAGCCCGAATGCACTTTGGGGAGAAAGCTTTTCGAGAATTTCCGTCGCTGCGTCGGTCCGGCGATACTCGGTGCATCAGTGTTCGATGCCATTTCCGAAGATCTCACCGAGGATAGTTCCCGATGAGTTTTGCCCAACAACTGGCCAACTGCCGTGTCCTGCCGGTCATCGTAGCTCACGACGTCAAATCCACTGTGCGTCTGGCGCAGGCGTTGCAAAATGGCGGTATGCGCGCAGTGGAGATCACGCTGCGTACACCCGCCGCCCTCGACAGTCTGCGAGAGGTGAAATCTGCCCTCCCAGGTATGCTGGTCGCTGCAGGCAGCGTTACCAGTCCGGAGGGGTTGGAACGGGCGCTGGATGTCGGTGTGGATTTCTGCGTCAGCCCCGGTACAACCGACGCCTTGTTACGGGCGGCCAACGAGCAGGGCATGCCATTTCTTCCGGGGGTGGCCACAGCCTCTGAAGTTTTGCTTGGTATGGAACATGGATACAATCAGTTCAAACTCTTTCCGGCCGAGGCGGTGGGCGGCATGCAACTGCTCAATTCACTGGCTGGTCCTTTCCCGAATGCCCGTTTCTGCCCCACTGGTGGTTTGAGCAGGGATAACTTCCGTGACTACCTGGCCCTGCCAAACGTAGTTTGCTGCGGCGGTTCTTGGATGGCGTCGGATGCAATGGTGAAGTCGGGTAGTTGGGATGAAATCGAGCAACTTGCGCAAGAATCAATGGATGCGACAAGTGGATAGCCAGTATATTGATGGTAAGCCGGGATTTCCTGGAAGCCGCGTTATCTGCTCACTTTCCTGGTCCAACGGTCAAATGCATCCGGGCCTACTGCACCCAGCCCCCACTGAACGGAATAGCCTGGCCGACAAAAAAATCACTCTCATTGGATGCCAGAAACAGCGCAAATAACGCATCTTCCCGAGCGGTGGCCAGGCGCCCGGCGGGCACCTGCTTCAGGTGCTCCTTGAACTCCTCGGTGGCGGTGAACTCCGGCGGGAAGTATTCCGGGTTCTCCACGAAATTCTGCGCAATCAGGTTGATCTGTACATTGTGGCGAGCCGCCTCGATGCCCACCGCATTGACATACCCTACCTGGGCGAAGCGGGCAGAGCTGTAGGCGCTGACCTGTTCCATGGCTTTCACCCCGGTCGCGCTGCCGAATACCACGATTTTTCCCGCACCCCGCTCATACATCTGTGGTAATACCGCGCGGCACAATCGGTGCAGGGG
>JAACFI010000011.1 GCA_009937575.1 Haliea sp. | reverse complement strand
CGCTGCGCCGAACGCCACCAGGCGTAGTGCGCCGTCTCCATCTCCTCGATCGAGGGAAAACGGTAAAAGGCAAAATCCTGCTGGTCGCCCACGTAAAACCCGCCCCGTATGGTGCGGTAGTAAACGCCCTCGTAGGCCTGCTTCAGGAACAGCTTGCTGCTCTTGCCACCACCGGCCAGCAGCTCGGCAAGTATCTCCCGCAGGTGCTGCATATTCGGGTAGGGCAGGTCATTGGCGGAGCCGCCTACCGGGTCGTGGGCCAGCTCCCGCAGGGACAGCTGGGAAAACACAATACGCGGCACATGCACCGGTCGGGTGGTATCAGTGATGGCGCGACAGAATTCCAACGGCTCCAGGCAGCTGACCACCATCGGGTCGATGGGACAGAACTCCTGGTAGAGGTGCGCCTGCCGGTCGGGTTCAGCGACGTATTCCGTCCGCTCCAGCGCCAGGGTCTGGCCGTCCTTGGTCACCAGGTACAACTTGCCCAGGGCCGACACGGGAACGCGCGACAATACCCGGTAGATGGCCAGGTAAACGGATTTCTTGGGGCTGCCGTCGGCCTTCGGTACGCAGCGTTCTTCAATAAGGTGCACAGGGAATTCCCCCGCTGGCAGCCCTGCGGGGTCCACCTCAAAGAATATCGCCTCGCCCCGGGCATGCACTTTCGTGCCCACGGCGTAGTACCTGCCGAATTCCTCGGGCTCCAGCATGGAGGCAATGAGTCCCTGGGGGATCAGGGACAGATATAACCGGGGGTTGCTCACTGGTACCTCGCACTCATCCAGCCATTATGTTGCTAAAAAATGACAGGGATATGACTTAATCCACCCATGAATCATACCCCAGCGGTGGTTCCACACGTTTGACACAGGTCATCATCCCGTCGGCGACAACCGGCGCCGGCGCCACAACAGGTAGATCACGGGAATTACAAACAGGGTCAGGATCACCGAGCTGATCATGCCCCCCACCATGGGCGCCGCCAGCCGGCTCATCACCTCGGAACCAGTACCCGACCCCAGCAGGATAGGCAGAAGGCCGACGATGGTCGCCGTGGCGGTCATCAGCACCGGTCGCACCCGCAGGCCGGCGCCCTCGAGCACGGCGCGGTCCAGCGCCTCCCGGTCGGGACTGGCGTCATTTTCCAGCAACCGGTGCCAGGCCTGGTCCAGGTACACCAGCATGATCACCCCGGTTTCCACCGCCACCCCCGCGAGGGCGATAAAGCCCACACCCACTGCGATAGAGAAATTGAAATCCATCCAGTACATCAGCCACACGCTACCCACCAGGGCGAGAGGCAGTGCGCCCATCAATATCGCCACGTGGGAGAAGCTGCGAAAATTCATGTACAGCAACACGACGATAATGGCCAGTGTCAGGGGTACCACGTAGGCCAGCCGGTCTTTGGCGCGCTGCATATATTCGTACTGGCCGGACCACACGATGGAGTAGCCCGACGGCAGCTGCAGCTCCCCGGCGACCCTCTCGCGAGCGCTTTCCACGTAGCTGCCCACGTCCACCCCCTCGATATCCACGAAGGTCCAGCCGTTGATCCGGGCGTTCTCGCTCTTGATCCCCGGGGGGCCGTCCACGATAGACACGTCCGCCACGTCTCCCAGGGCGATACGCTGCCCCGAGGGGGTGACGATCGGCAGCAAAGCCAGTTGCTCCGGGGAGTCGCGGTAGGACTGGGGATAGCGGATATTGACCGGGTAGCGCTCCAGCCCCTCCACCGTCTGGGTGATATTCATTCCCCCCACAGCGGTGGCCACCACCTGCTGCACGTCGGCAATATTCAGGCCGAAGCGAGCGGCGCGCTCGCGCTGGATATCCACCCGGATATAGCGGCCGCCGGCAACGCGTTCGGAGTAGACCGAGGCGGTACCCTCCACCTCTGACAGGATCGACTCCAGTTGCTGGCCGATCTGCTGGATGATCTCCAGTTCCGGTCCCGCCACCTTGATGCCCACCGGCGTCTTGATACCGGTGGCCAGCATATCGATGCGGGTCTTGATCGGCATCACCCAGGCGTTGGTAAGCCCCGGCAGTTTCACCAGGCGATCGAACTCCTGTTTGAGGCTGTCGGTAGTCACCCCCGACCGCCACTGGTCCCGGGGCTTGAGCTGAATGAAGGTCTCGATCATGCTGAGGGGCGCCGGGTCGGTGGCGGTCTCGGCACGGCCGACCTTGCCGAACACGGTGACCACCTCCGGCACCGAGCTGATCAACTTGTCAGTCTGCTGCAACAGTTCCCTGGCCTTGCCCACCGAGATGCCGGGATAGGTGGTGGGCATGTACATCAGGTCCCCCTCATCCAGGGGCGGGATGAACTCGCTACCGATACGTTGCAGCGGCCACCAGGTACTCGCCAGAACCAGCAGGCCAACCAGCAGGGTGGTCCGGGGGTGGCGTAACACCGTCGCCAGGGCCGGGAGGTAAGCGGAAGTCAACAGGCGATTCACCGGGTTGCGCTGCTCTGGCAGGACTTTCCCGCGCACAAAGTAACCCATGAGCACCGGCACCAGGGTAACCGCCAGGGCCGCTGACGCCGCCATGGCGTAGGTCTTGGTAAAGGCCAGGGGTGAGAACATCCGTCCCTCCTGGGCCTCCAGGGTGAACACCGGGATAAAACTGACGGTAATGATCAGCAGGCTGAAAAACAGGGCCGGTCCAACCTCACTGGCGGAGCGCGCCACCAGTTCCCAGCGGTTGTCATTGGTGACGGACGTGCGTTCCATGTGCTTGTGCATGTTTTCGATCAGCACGATGGCGCCGTCTATCATGGCGCCAATGGCGATGGCGATACCCCCCAGGGACATGATGTTGGCATTCAGCCCCTGCCAGTACATCACCAGGAACGCCACCAGGATGCCCACCGGCAGGCTGATTACCGCCACCAGTGAAGAGCGCACGTGGAACAGGAACACCATGCACACCAGGGCCACCAGTAGCAGTTCCTCCCCCAGCTTCTGCCACAGGTTGCTGACTGCTCGCTCTATCAATGCGGAGCGATCGTAGACGGTCACCACCTCAACCCCCTCGGGCAGGCTTTGCTCAAGCTGCGCCAACCGCGCTTTCACCCCGTCGATGGTGTGCTGGGCGTTTTCACCAAAGCGCATCACCACGATGCCGCCCACGGTCTCGCCCTCCCCGTCCAGGTCTGCGATCCCCCGACGCATCTGTGGCCCGAGACCAACCTCCGCCACGTCCTTGAGTCGCAGGGGCGCACCGCTGCGATTGACCCCCAGGGGAATATTGGCAAGGTCTTCCCTCCCCCGCAGGTAACCCGTGACCCGCACCATGTATTCGGCCTCCGCCATCTCCACCACCGAGGCGCCGATCTCCTGGTTGCCACGGCGGATGGCATTCTGAATATGGGCGAGCGGTATGTCGAAGGCCCGCAGCTTGTCCGGGTTCACGGTCACCTGGTACTGCCTGACCATACCGCCCACTGCCGCCACCTCGGAGACGCCGGGCACACTCTGCAACTCGTACTTTAGAAACCAATCCTGCAGGCTGCGCAACTGGCTGATGTCGTGGCGCCCGCTGCGGTCCACCAGGGCGTAGATATACACCCAGCCCACTCCGGTAGCATCCGGCCCCAGTTGCGGCCGGGCTGCCGTCGGAAGGGAGGGAGCCACCTGGCTGAGGTATTCCAGAACCCGGGTGCGCGCCCAGTACAGATCGGTGCCCTCGTCGAAGATCACGTAAACGTAGGAGTCGCCGAAGAAAGAGAACCCTCGCACAGTCTGCGCGCCTGGCACCGACAGCATGGCGGTGGTCAGGGGATAGGTCACCTGGTCTTCCACCACCTGTGGCGCCTGGCCGGGATAACTGGTCTTGATGATCACCTGCACGTCCGACAGGTCCGGGATGGCGTCGACGGGGGTATTTTTCACCGCGTACAGACCCGCCCCCACCAGGATGGCGGTGGCCAGCAGTACGAAAAAGCGATTGGTAACCGACCAGTGAATAACAGACCTGATCATGACTGTCCCTCACTGTGGTGATGGCGGCTGTGAGCATCATCCCCGGCGGGCATTTCGCTCTCCCGGTGCATGCGCCTGAAGTCGGAGGACTTGCTGGATTCGGAGTCGAGCAGGAACTGGGCGGAGACCACCACCTCATCGCCCTCATGCAAACCCTCCAGTACCTCCACCGATTGTTCGTCCATGCGCCCCAGGGATACAGCGATGGATTTGAAACGCCCCTCACCCAGGGCCAGTACGACGCGGTCCTGGTCGCCGGTGCGGATCACCGCCTCCCTCGGCACCACCAGCGCCTGGACATCGCCGACCGTATGTATCTGCACCTGGGCGTACATGTTGGGCTTGAGTACACCGCTCTCATTGGAGAAACGCAGGCGCACCCGCAGGGTGCGGGTTTTTTCTTCAAGGGAGGGGTAGATGTAATCCACCCTACCCTGCCACTGGCGACCCGGGAGGTAATCCAGGGTCATGCTGACCAGCTGGCCCACCTGCACCTGCGCCGCCTGTCGCTCGAAGACCTCCGCCTCCACCCACACGTCATCCAGTGCACCCACCGACATCAGGGTGGTGCCCGGCATGACGTAAAAGCCCTCGCGGATATTCAGGTTGTCAATCACCCCGCTCTGGGAAGAGCGAAAGGTAATGGTCTGGCGCACCTTGCGCTCGCGTTCCAGCTCGGTGATGAATTCCGGCGTCAGCTGCAATGCAAGCAGGCGGTCCCTCGCCGCCTTCACCAGACGTTCATTACTGCGCTTGAGGGCCAGCAGCAGCTCTTCCTGGGCATTGACCAACTGCGGTGAGTACAGGGCATAGAGGGGCTGCCCCTCCGTCACCGGGTCCCCGGCGGCTTTCACATACAGTCGCTCGATCCAGCCTTCCACCCGCGGGTGGATGTGAATCAGGCGATCCTCGTCGTACTTCACATAGCCCACGGTGCGGATGCGGGTCTCCAGCGCTTCCCGGGTAACGGCTGCAGTGCGCACCCCAAGGTTGTTCACCACCTCCGGTGAAATCTCGATGGTCCCGGGTCCCTCCCCGCCGGCGCGCTCTTCCTCCGCATACACCGGCACCAGATCCATGCCCATGGGCGACTTGCCTGGCCTGTCACGGCGATAGTCGGGATCCATCGGGGCCACCCAGTACAGTGGTTCATCGGCAGCTTTTTCCGGCTTGCCGCTCCCTCGCTGGGGAGATTGCAGCAGTGTCTGCGCCAGCAGCGCCCCCACCATTACCCCCACGGCCAGCGTCGCTGTCATTTTCAGGCCTTGCTTCATGACGATTCCCCCCCGGCGTTCCTTTCGGCACCGGCAAAAAAGTAATTCAACTGGCTGATGGTCTGCAGGCGATCGATATCGATATCAAGGGCCTCCACCCGCGCGTTCAGTTCGGCGATACGCGCCCGCACCACCTCGGAAAAGTCCCCGTCGTCGCTGGTATAGGCCGTCAGGGAGGCCTCAGCCTGCTCCTGCATCTCCTCCAGCAGGCGCTCCCGATACAGCACCCGGCGCTCATCCAGGCGCCTGAGCCGCGCCCGCTGAGCCTCGAAGCTCGCCATCATCTTGCGCAGTGCCAGGGATTTCTCGGTGCGCAGGGCCTCGGAACTGGCCACCGCCGATTGCACCTGCTGGTCCTGCCTGCGGGAAGTAAACAGCGGCAGATCGAAGGCCACACCGACCGAGAAAAAATCTGCCCGGTCATTGCCCATGGGATCATCCTCCCGGTAGCCGTAGCTGGCGTTGACGCTCCACTGTGGCCGGTACTTCTGCTCTGCCAGTTCGATCCCGGTCCGGCTGGCGTCGATGCGACTGTCGATATTTAGTATGGCGGGATGCCTTTTCAGCAGGGATGCCAGCACCTGTGGCGGTACGTCTTCTTCGCCTCGGTAGAGCTGGGGCTGAAGGAGGTCGATATGCGGCAGGGTGGCAGCCAGCTCAAGCTCACCCCGGGGCGAGGCAGTGGAAACATTGCCCGGTGTGGACAGCAGCCATTCTCCGAGCCGGGAACGGGACATCTCCCAGCGCTCACCCAACATCGCCAGGCGATCCTCCAACCGGGTGAGTTCCAGCTGGGCGCGCACCAGGTCCTGCTGCCGGGTGCGACCCAGGGCCGACGCGTAGCTGGACTGGGCCACGTCCACCAGGTGCTCGAACAATTCCCGGTCGTGCTCGATCAGGCGGATAGTTTCCCGGGCGCGATAGGCCTCCAGCCACAGCTGGGAGATATTCACCGCCAGTCGGGCGCGCCGATCGGAACGCTGGTGCGGATGCCCGGAACCCAGTATCTCCAGGCGCCTGCGCTCCAGTTCGCGGCTGTCTCCCCGGGGAAAGCGCTGCATCACCCCCACCTTGAACTGGGTCATCGCCTCCTGGTCGAAATCCCAGCTGTCGGTGGGCAGGTTGGCGACACCGACACTGACCACCGGGTCGGGCAGTGTTCCCGCCGCAGAGCTCTCGGCGAGCAGCGCGGACTCGCGCAATTCACTGCCCCTCAACCAGGGGTCGTTGTCGCGGGCGATGGTCACCGCCTCTTCCAGAGTCAGGGCTGCCTGCAGTGGCTGAACAAGCCCCACTGTAAACGTCAGCAACAGGCACCGCGCCGCTCGATGCGGTTCGCGTACCATCCACAAAATTTTTGAGCCAGCCATGAGTGCCGGTCCTCCCGATTTTCAATCGATCAACAAGCTGGGAGAACGGCGGACGGAGGTCCGCACTGTTTCAACCCATTATTTGAGGGCGCCTCTACCCCGCAAATAAGGGATCAGTGGGCGCACCTGTCCTGTGTCAGGCGATAATGGGTGGACGGTAGAGGGTCGTCAGGGAGGAAATTACCGCGGAGACGGAATCGATCGCGGAATAAGTAAAAGCTTTCTCGGGTGAATTGTCGAACAGGGGAATCGGCATCGCCGGGGCCATCTGGCAGTGACTCATGGAGCAGAGACCACCATCACAGCAACTACTCGCGCTGTCCTGCTCAGCCGACATGTCGTGACCGGCGTGACCGCCGTGGTCGATGTCCGCCATGTCATGATTCATCTCACCCGTGGGGGCATTCATCATGAAACAGGGAGCTGCAACAGACACCACTGCCTGGCCGGTGAAGGCCAGTAGTAACAGCACTGCCAATGTCCGCTTTATTGGGCTCATGGTTGGGAATTATACGTTATTTGGTCTGTTATTGCTTGTTGGGGATCGGTTGGGTTGGACTGCGCCTGGCGGCGTACATGAGAGCAGGGCTGTGGTGGAACCTAGAAATACCTCAACCGAGGCTTAAGCAGGATAGGGCCGACGAGGGTAGTTAGCAGCACCACCATTACTAACGCCGAATAGGTTTCACCGGCAAACACACCATTGGCCGCCGCGAATGCAGCGAACACCAGTCCTACCTCTCCCCTGGGAATCATACCGAAACCAATACCCAGCTGGTCATAGTCCTTGCCCCGTGCCATGAAACCCGCCGCGCCCTTGGAGATCACCGCAACCACCGTCAACACCACGATTATCAGCAACATCTGGGGATCCGCCAGGGCCTCCAGGTGCACCTGGGCACCGATACCGACGAAAAAGATAGTGATCATGATATCACTGATCGGTTGCACCAGTTCCTCCAACCGGTGCTTGTCCAGGGCCTCCCCCACGCGAAAATCCATGTCGTCCAGCAACAGGCCCGCTACGAAGGCACCAATCAGGGGAGCCAACCCGGCGAGCGCCGCCAGCTGGGCGAAAGCCAGGGCCAGGCACAGGGCGAAACCCGTCCAGAAACTGGCGTGCTTGGTGAAAGAGACCACGTGCACCACCCCCGGCATCAGGCGCTGGCCGATCAACAGGGCGCCGACGAAAAACAGCAGTGCCTTGGCGATAATCCACAGCAGTTCACCGAAGGCCACCTCACCGGTTA
The DNA here is from genome assembly GCA_009937575.1 of Haliea sp. Taxonomy (GTDB): domain Bacteria; phylum Pseudomonadota; class Gammaproteobacteria; order Pseudomonadales; family Halieaceae; genus JAACFI01. Next base: position 25,651 of record JAACFI010000011.1, on the reverse strand, counting down.
CCACCACACTGGCCAATACCGCCAGCAGCAGGATGCCCAGCACATCGTCGATCACCGCCGCACCCAGGATCACCTCCGCGGAGGGCGTTGTGACCAGCCCGTTCTCCCCCAACAGCTTGGCGGTAATACCCACCGAGGTGGCCGCCAGCATGGCACCAATGAACCAGCCCTCCAGCCCACCGGCGAAGCCCAAAGCAGCACAGGCCCCAAGGCCCAGAACGATGGGCAGTACCACACCACCGATGGCGACCATGGCGGCATTTTTCCCCACGTGCAGCAGGTCGCGCATATCCGATTCCAGCCCCACCAGGAACAGCAGCAGTACCAGGGCCAGCTCCGAGGAGTACTCCATGAATTCACTGGAACGCAGCAGTTCACTCACGTTCCAGTCGATGCCCACCAGGGCCAGGTTACCCAGCAGGATACCGGCGTAGATTTCCCCCAGAATTTCCGCCATCCCCAGGCGCTCGAATATAAAACCACAGAGGTCGGCAAGGGTGATCATGACAATCAGCAAAAGGGTGGTGCGGGTAAAGGTCTCGCTGGCGCCACTGGCCCAGGCAGCCGCTGGCAGCAGCAGCGCCGCCAATAACAGCCATTTGAGTCTAACGGGTCTGCTCACCGCCTGTCCTTTTGTTTTTGTCTGGCACCAGCGCATTCGCGTGTCTATGGTATCACGCTAACTATAGATCGAAACGACGCCTCAGGAACTCGGAAATACCGTCCTCGTCATGGTGACCGATGACTGCCGTGGCCGCCGCCTTGACCTCTTCCTTCGCGTTACTCGGGGCGTAACTTTCGTCCGCCCCGGCGAACATGCTCAGGTCGTTGTCGCTGTCGCCGAAGCAGATAACGCGGCTCACCCCCAGATCGAGTTTCAACTGCTCCACGGCGCCGCCCTTGCTCGCTGCGCTGTGATGAATATCCACCCAGTGCAGGTGCTCGCCCTCGATGGCCACGCCGGCGTAGGCCACCAGGTGTTCCTCCTCGCGTACCAGGCGCTCCACCGCCTCTATCGCGTCGCGATCACCCAGTGCACTGATGTTGGTAATGTCCGCCTCCGCGGGAAGCGATGCCACCGGCAACAGCTCCAGGCCCCGTTCCTCACCGAACACCCGGGCCAGCTCGCGTTCCGTATCGGTCTGCAGGGGCGGGTGATACACGGCGTGGCGGTTACCCGGCTCCACAGTGAAGATAAACGGCGTAACGCCCTGGTCCATAAAGGCCTCGAACACCCGGCGGATCTCGCCATTGGTCAGCAGGTTGCTGTGGCTGTAGTGACCGCTGTCCGGCTGCCAGATCATCACCCCGTTCTTGTAGATATGGGGCAATATGAAACCGTGACCGGCCAGCAGGTCGCGGGAGGCGTGCAGGGTGCGGCCGGTGGCGACCGTGTAGGCGATACCGCGCTGCCCGAGCCGCTGCAGGGTCTCCCGCGTGTGCGCGGACACCTCGGATCGGCGATTGAGCAGGGTGCCGTCGAGATCGAAGACAATCAGTTCCACGACTGCCCCCGGGTATTCGTACCCTCTGCCCGGATCACGCTAGATCCAGATCATGCAGCCCAGCTCAAACGGATGGCTCAGGGCCTCGTTATAGGGATACATGCGCAGTTTGTAGTACTGCAGCCCGGCAATCTCCGGCGGCAGTTCGATGGCAAACTCGGTGTAGTCCCCATCGAATCCGGTGGCGGGAATCTCGGCGAGCTGCTTCACCTCGAGTTCACTCCCCGGCCCCTCCCGCCCCAGCAGGCACTCCAGCCGGACATCCTTCGCCTGCAGGCCATTGAGCTTGGCCCGCACCCGCAGCACGATCTCCTCGTCGTGGTACAGGTGCGCCGGCGGCTGCAGCATCAATTGCACGGTGACACCCGGCCAGGCCTCCCGTACCTGGTGTTTCCAGTGCGACATGTCCCGCGCCAGCTCGCCGCCATTGGCCTCCAGCCGGCGCCGCTGCTGCTGCGCCGGCCAGTACAGTTTGGTGATGTAGTCCATCATCATGCGTTGGGCGTTGAAGCGGGGAATGGTGGACTTCATGGAGGCCTTGGACAGCCTCACCCAGTCGGGGGAGTAGCCGCCCCCGTCCCGGCGATAGTAAATGGGCAACATCTCGTGCTCGATGATATTCAGCAGGTCGTTGGCCTCTTCACGGTTGCGGTGGTCGTGTTCAAAGCGCGAATCCCGCGGGGTAATCCCCCAGCCGTTGTCGCCCTCGTATCCCTCTGCCCACCAGCCGTCCAGCACACTGAGGTTGACCGCGCCGTTGAGCCCCGCCTTCTGGCCCGAGGTACCGCTGGCCTCCAGCGGGTACTCCGGGGTGTTCAACCACACGTCCACTCCGGTCACCATGTGCCGGGCCAGTGCCATGTCGTAACCTTCGAGCAGGATAATCTTGCCGATGAAGTCCGGGTGCATGGAATAATCGTGAATAATCTTGATAAGGTGCCGCCCCGGCTCGTCGTGGGGGTGGGCCTTGCCGGCGAACACGATGACCACCGGGCGCTCGGGATCGTTCAGTACACGCGCCAGCCGCTCCGGGTCGGCGAACAGCATCGCGGCCCGCTTGTAAGTGGCGAACCGGCGGGCGAAACCCATCACCAGCACATCGCTGTCGTCGCCGTCTACGAAGCGCACTATGCGCTCGATGATGGCATCGCTGGTGCCGTTGCGCCGCTGCTGCCTCACCACCAGTTCGTGCACCCTGCGCAGCATCTGTTGCTTGAGTGCCTTGTGGATACTCCAGTAGTGATAGTCCGGAATCTCGTCCAGTCGCTCCCAGTATTCCTGGTTGAACAGTTCGTTGCGCCAGTCATCGAAGCGCAGGTCGAACAGGCTGACCCACTCCCGCGCCAGGAAGGTCTGCAGGTGCACGCCGTTGGTCACGTGGGTGATGGGGTTTTCCTGGTGGGGAATCTGCGGCCAGATGCCCGCTTCCATCTCCGAGGCGATCCGGCCGTGAATGGCGCTGACCCCATTGTGAAAGCGGGAGCCACGCAGGGCCAGGCTGGTCATATTGAAACCCTCGCCGCTGTTCAGGCCCAGGCCGTAGATCTGCTCCATGGACAGGCCCACCGCCTCGGGGATGTCGGCGAAATATTTCTCGAACAGGTGCCGGTCGAAGATATCGTGCCCGGCGGGCACCGGCGTGTGGGTGGTGAACACGGTGCCACCCGCCACCAGCTCCAGGGCGCTGTGGAAATCCAGCCCCTCGCCCATGCGGTAACGACAGCGCTCGAGAATCTGGAAGGCTGCGTGGCCCTCGTTGATGTGCCACACGCTTGGGCGCAGGCCCAGGGCCCTCAGGGCGCGCACTCCCCCTACCCCCAGTACCAGTTCCTGCTGTAATCGCATCTCTCTGTCGCCGCCGTACAACTGGTGGGTGATGGCCCGGTCAGCATCAGAATTATCAGGAATATTGGTGTCCAGCAGGTACAGCTTGATATGCCCCGCCTGGGCGGTCCAAACCCGCACTTTCAGGACGCGTCCTGGAAACTCCAGGTCCAGGGTCAGGTGCTGGCCATTCTCGGTCAGCGTGGGCACCACCGGCAGGTCGTGGGGGTGCGAGCGGTTGTGGGTTACCTGCTGGTGTCCGTGGGCGTCGATGATCTGGGTGAAATAACCCATGTCGTAGAGCAGGCCGATCGCCACGAAGGGCAGGCCCATATCACTGGCCGCCTTGCAGTGATCGCCGGCCAGTATGCCGAGGCCTCCCGAATAAATGGGAAAGCTCTCGTGAAAGCCGAACTCCAGGCAGAAATAGGCGATCAGGTCTTTGCCGGGATCGAAAAGTTCCGCCAGCTCCGGTCGCCCCCGGTGTTCCCGGTAGGCGTCATAGGAGGAGGTCACCCGGCGGTAATCCTCCATGTAGGAGCGGTCGACCACCGCCTCATCCAGGCGATGCTGGGAGACCCGCCTCAGGAAGGCCTTGGGGTTGTGACCGCAGGCCTCCCAGAGGTCGCGGTCGAGCCTATGGAACAGGGAGCGGATGGAACGGTCCCAGCTGTAAACCAGGTCGTTGGCCATCTCCTGCAGGCGATCCAGCTCTGTGGGAATGCGCGGTTGTACTTCAAGTGGAAACGTCGATCCAGGCATGCTCTGTCACTACCTCTTCAATTAACGGCCGAGCGGTACAGCTCGATATAACGTTCGGCGCTCTGCTGCCAGGAGAAGTCCTGGGCCATGGCGGTCAACTGCAGAGCTCGCCAGCCATCCCGGTCCCGCCAGTGTTGGCAGGCCCGCTGAACCGCCGCCAGAAAATCACCCGGGCCCGGTTTGCGAAACACAAAGCCCGTGGCAGTGCCATTAGCGACAGCCTCGGCATCCGCATCTACCACCGTGTCGGCCAGTCCGCCGACCGCTCGCACCAGCGGCAGGGTGCCGTAGCGCAGGCTGTACAACTGGTTCAGGCCGCAGGGCTCGAACAGGGAGGGCATCAGGAAAATGTCGGCCCCCGCCTCGATCCGGTGTGCCAGGGATTCATTATAGGCCAGGACCACGGCGATGGCCCGGGGATGGGTATCGGCCAGCACCTGCAGCCCCTGCTCATAGTCGGTTTCACCGGTCCCCAGGAATACCAGCTGCGCCGGTAATTCCAGGATCTGCTCCAACACCGGCAGCATCAGTTCCAGTCCCTTCTGCTCAGCCAGTCGCCCGACGAATCCCAGCAGAGGCTGGTCAGTGCGCTCCGCCAGCCCCAGGGACTGCTGCAGGGCGCTCTTGTTCAGTGCCTTGGCGTCCAGGGATGCCGCATCGTAATGCTGCTCAATGTAGGCGTCGGTAGCGGGGTTCCAGGTACCCGCGTCGATACCGTTGAGAATGCCGACCAGGCGGTCGCGGCGGGCACCCAACAGGCCTTCCAGGCCCATGCCACCGGGGGCATAGCAGATTTCCTCCGCATAGCCAGGGCTCACCGTGGTGATGTAGTCCGCGTAGACCAGCCCACCCTTCAGGAAGCTGCAATTGTCGTAGAACTCCAGGGCGTCGTCACTCCACAGCTGTTCCGGCAACTGCAGGCGATTGAAAGTGTCCCGGTCGAACAGCCCCATATGCGCGAGGTTGTGGATGGTGAATACCGTCAGCGGACAGCGCTCATCCATTTTGGCCAGGGCAATCGCCGGCCCGGTGTGCCAGTCATTGCAGTGCAGTACGTCGGGGCGCCAGTCCAGGTCGCTGTGGCCACAGCTGATCTGTGCCGCAGCCCGGGACAACAGCATGAAGCGCTCTGCGTTGTCAGGCCAGGGGATGCCCTGCGCGTCGTGGTAGGGGTTGCCCGGGCGCCCGGAGAGCAGCGGATGATCCACCAACCAGGTTACCAGGGGGGTGTCGGGCAGGCGGGTCTCCAGTATCCGCACCTCCTGCCCGGCCAGGTCCATCTCGACCACTGTCGCCGGCACAGTGTCGATACTGTCCAACAGGTCCGCGTAGGCAGGCAACAGCAGCCGCACATCGACACCACTCTGGCGCAAGACCTCCGGGAGGCTGCCGGCGACATCGGCCAGCCCACCGGTCTTTATCAGCGGATAGGCTTCACTGGCGGTGAATAGCAGCTTCAATCACGGGTCTCCGGACAGTTTAAGGACCACGGCAGCCAGTGGCGGCAGCGTCAGGACCAGCGAATGCTCCTTGCCCATCCATGACCTGGCTTCACTGGCAAACGCGGGGGGGTTGCCCACGTCAGTGCCGCCGTAGAAGCGCGAATCGGAGTTGAGAACCTCCCGGTAATTGCCGGACCGCGGCACGCCGATGCGGTAGTTCCGGCGCACCACCGGGGTGAAATTCAGCACCACCACGTGAAAATCGGCGCCGTCCCAGCGCAGGTAACTGAGTACCGACTGGGTTGCGTCATGGCAGTCGATCCACTCGAAACTCGGACCGGTGAACTGGCCGCGGTGCAGACTGGGCTCATTCCGGTACAGGCGATTGAGGTCCCCTACCAGCCGCTGCAGACCCGCATTCGGCGCATTTTCCAACAGCTGCCAGGGCAACTGGCCCTGGTGCCGCCACTCAACCGGGTCACCGAATTCGTCGCCCATGAACAACAGTTTCGCGCCAGGATAGGTAAACATATAAGTGTACAGAAGGCGCAGGTTGGCAAAACGCTGCCACGGGTCTCCCGGCATTTTCCCCAGCATGGAAGACTTGCCATGCACCACCTCGTCGTGGGAAAAGGGCAGCAGGAAGTTCTCGGTGAACGCGTACATCAGGCCGAAGGTCAACTCATCCTGGTGGTACTTGCGGTAGATGGGTTCCTGGGACATGTAGTGCAGGGTGTCGTGCATCCAGCCCATGTTCCACTTCATGGAGAAGCCCAGGCCGCCCACCCAGGTGGGGCGGGTAACCTGGGGCCAGGCGGTGGATTCCTCGGCGATGGTAAGGGTGCCCGGGTGGCGGCCGTGGGTCATGGTATTCAGCTCGCGCAGGAAGTCGATGGCCTCCAGGTTTTCCCGACCGCCGTAGCGGTTGGGCTCCCACTCTCCCTCCTCGCGGGAGTAATCGAGATACAGCATGGAGGCCACGGCATCCACCCGCAGGCCGTCCAGGTGGAATTCCTCCAGCCAGTAGTTGGCGCTGGCCAGCAGGAAGTTCTTCACCTCGTTGCGCCCGTAATTGAAGATCAGGGTTCCCCAGTCCGTGTGCTCGCCGCGCCGCGGATCCTCGTGCTCGTACAGGGCGGTACCGTCGAAATGTGCCAGGGCGTGGGTGTCCCGGGGAAAATGGGCCGGCACCCAGTCCAGAATGACGCCAATGCCTCGCTGGTGCAGGTAATCGACGAAATAGCGGAAGTCGTCCGGGCTGCCGAAGCGCTGCGTGGGGGCGAAATAGCCGGTGGTCTGGTAACCCCAGGAATCATCCAGGGGGTGCTCTGTCACCGGCAGCAGTTCCACGTGGGTGAAACCCAGCTGTGAGACGTACTCTGCCAGTTGCTCGGCCATTTCCCGGAAATTGAGGAACTCTCCATCCGCACCTCGCCGCCAGGAACCGGGGTGGAATTCATAAATGGAGATCGGTGACTGCTGCCAGTCCCAGGCGGCTCGCTGCTGCAGCCACTGGTGGTCCGACCACCGGTATTCACTGGGCGGGCAGATGACAGCCGCGGTGGCCGGTCGCATCTCGAAGCGGTTGCCGTAGGGATCCGCCTTCAGTTGCAACTTGCCATTGGCATCACACAACTCGAATTTGTATTTTCCCCCTGCCTCAAGTCCCGGGATGAACAGCTCCCACACCCCACTCTGGCCCCGCACCCGCATGGGATGCGCCAGTCCGTGCCAGTCGTTGAAGTCACCGACCACGCTGACCCGTCTGGCGTTGGGCGCCCAGGTGGCAAAGCGCACCCCCGAAACACCCTGATGCTCACCGCAGTGGGCTCCCATGATGCGATACAGGTGCTCGTGCCGGCCTTCACCAAACAGGTGCAAGTCCAGGTCCCCGATCACCGGCCCGAAGCGGTAGGGGTCGTCAATCTGGCGCCACTCGCCGCCGTCCCTGCGCCAGCGCAGCTGGTAATCCGGCGCGGATGAGCCCCGGGCACTGAAGGTGAAAAAATCGGTATCCGGCATGCGCACCATGGGATGTGTCGCCCCGTCGATCGACACCTGTGCCTCGGCGCACCCTGGCAACAGCACCCTCAGTCGCCAGTGCCGGCCCACCCGGTGGCAGCCCAGGATCTCGAAAGGGTCGTGATGATGCCCCGCCAACAGGCGTTGCACCCCCTCATCCAGTGTTTGTCTGGTCGAAACCGAATTCATTGATTATCTACTGATTTATATCAACCACAAAGGCAGGAAAAATCCCGATATATTGTCCACAATAGAGTGAGGCATTCCCCGCTGACGTAAATTGATGGTAATCAATTAAATCTACTCTAACCAGTTTACAGATCAATGAAAGTGAAATGACTGACCAGGATTCAGCCAGATACGTCAGCCGCCTGACAAGGGGTACCCTTGCGCTGATCCTCGCGGGCGGCCGCGGGTCCCGACTCAAGCAGCTCACCATGTGGCGCGCCAAGCCGGCGGTACCCTTTGGCGGCAAGTTCCGCATTATCGACTTTCCCCTGTCAAACTGTGTCAATTCCGGTATCCGCAAAGTGGGGATTCTCACCCAGTACAAGGCCCACAGCCTGATCCAGCACGTACAGCGGGGCTGGGGGTTCATGCGCGGCGAACTGGGGGAGTTCGTGGAGCTGCTGCCCGCCCAACAGCGGCTGGAGACCTCCTGGTACGCGGGCACGGCGGACGCCATCTACCAGAATATCGACATCATCCGCACCCACGCACCGGAATACGTGCTGATCCTGGCCGGGGACCACGTCTACAAGATGGATTACGGCGACATGCTGGCAGCCCACGTGGAGGCGGATGCAGATATCACCGTGGGCTGCATGGAAGTACCTATCGAACAGGCACATGCCTTCGGGGTGATGGCGGTGGACGCAGACAATCGCATCGTGGAGTTCGCCGAGAAAGCGGAAAACCCGGCCTCGATGCCCGGTGACGACAGTGTGGCATTGGCGTCGATGGGCATCTACGTATTTCGCACCGAGATACTGATCCAGGAACTGCTGGCGGATGCCGAAAGCACCTATTCCAAGCACGATTTCGGTGGCGATATCATCCCCGATGTCATCCAGCGCCTGAAGGTCAATGCATTTCCGTTCCGTGAAGGGCCGGACGGCCACCGCGCCTACTGGCGTGATGTGGGGACGATCGACGCGTTCTGGGAGGGCAACCTGGAGTTGATCGGTGTCAGCCCGGAACTCAACCTGTACGACAGGGACTGGCCCATCTGGACCTACCAGGACCAGGTGCCGCCGGCCAAATTCGTATTCGACGATGAGGGGCGCCGGGGCATGTCCGTGGATTCGATGGTGGCCGGCGGCTGCATCGTCTCCGGGTCGAGTGTGCGCCACTCGCTGTTGTTCAGTAATGTACACATACACTCATTTTGTGAGGTCGAAGACGCGGTGATATTTCCCGAGGTCCAGATCGGAAGGAGCAGCGTGATCCGCAAGGCGGTGATCGACAAGGGCTGCATCATCCCACCCGGCACCCAGATCGGCGTCGACCCGGTGGAGGACGCCAGCCGCTTTCACGTCTCCCCGGGGGGCGTGGTACTGGTAAGCCCGGAAATGCTGGGCCAGAGGCTCCACTATGCCCGCTGACAAGCCTATGAGCGTGGTGCTGTGCTGGCATATGCACCAGCCCGAGTACCGCGATATGCGCACCGGCACCATCCACCTGCCGTGGACCTACCTGCACGCCATCAAGGATTACGTGGACATGGCGGCGCACCTGGAGGCCGTCCCCGGCGCCCGGACAGTCGTGAACTTTGCTCCCATTCTGCTGGAGCAGATCGAGGATTACGTAGAACAGGTTTCTGCCTACCTGGAGGGTCACGGGGCGATTCGCGACCCTATTCTGGCGGAACTGGCGGAACCAGCCCTGCCCGGGGACGAGCGTGCGCGCCTGCGCCTGATGCAGGACTGCCTGCGCGCCAACCGGGAGCGCATGATTGAGCGCTTTGAGCCCTACCGGCGCCTGGCGACCATGGCGGAGTGGTACGAGCAGCACCCGGAGAGCCTGATCTACGCCTCCAACCAGTTCCTGGCGGACCTGCTGGTGTGGTACCACCTGAGCTGGCTGGCAGAATCAACCCGGCGTCAGGATGATCGGGTACGCCAGCTGGAGGACAAGGCCTGCAACTACAGCGTGCACGACCGGCGGGAGCTGCTGCAGATCATCCTGGAGGAATTGCGTTCCATCCTGCCCCGCTACCGGGCACTGGCTGAAAGTGGCCAGGTGGAGCTGTGCATGAGCCCTTACGCTCACCCCATCATCCCCCTGTTGCTGGATATGAACTCCGCCCGGGAGGCCATGCCCGACGTCCCCCTGCCGGTCAACACCGAGTACCCCGGCGGGGAGGAACGCGCCCGCTGGCACCTGCAGCAGGGCCGGGAGACCTTCCAGCGAGTATTCGGCCGCGAACCGGTAGGCATCTGGCCCTCCGAGGGCGGGATGAGCCAGGCGGCGCTGGAACTGTTCGCGGATAGCGGCTTTGGCTGGGCGGCCAGTGGCGGCAGCGTACTCGACAACAGCCACGACGCCCATAGCAAATCCTGCAGCCACCGGGTTTACCGCTTCGGTGATGCCGCCATCGATTGCATATTCCGCGACGACGGCCTGTCGGACCTGATCGGTTTCACCTACTCCGACTGGCATGCGGAGGACGCGGTGGCCAACCTGGTCGTCCACATGGAAAATATCGCCGAGCTGTGCCCTGACCGGGAGGACTGCCTGATCACCATCATCCTGGACGGGGAGAATGCCTGGGAGTACTACCCGGAAAACGGCTATTACTTCCTGCATCACCTCTACCAGACACTGGACCAGCACCCGGGCTTAGAGCTGACCACTTTCGAGTCCTTCATTGGGGACAGCGCACACCAGCCCTCACGTGAGGACAAACTGGTGGCGGGCAGCTGGGTCTATGGCACCTTCTCCACCTGGATAGGCGACCCCGAGAAAAACCGGGGCTGGGAGCTGCTGGTGGAGGCTAAACGCCGCTTCGACGAACAGGTGAGCAGTGGCGCCCTGACCGCCGACGAGCTCGCCGCCGCCGAGGTACAACTCGCTATTTGCGAGGGGTCCGACTGGTTCTGGTGGTTCGGGGATTACAATCCCTCGGCGACCGTCAGTCAGTTCGACCAGTTGTATCGCATGCACCTGGCCAATCTGTACCAGCTGATCAACGTGGAAGCACCCCCTCACCTGGGCGATGTCATTTCCCGGGGTGGTGGCCGGCCCTCCCGGGGCGGCGTGATGCGCCACGGCAGCGAGAACGGTTGATGTCTAAGCTGACCGACCGGCGTCGCGCCGGGGTGCTGCTGCACCCCAGCAGCCTGCCCGGTCCAGGCTACGGCGGGGACTTCGGCGCTGAAGCCCGGCGCTTCATCGACCTGATCGCCGACGCCGGTGTGCAGATATGGCAGGTTCTGCCCCTGGGTCCTACCCACGACGACGGCTGCCCCTACCAGAGTTTTTCGGTGCACGCGGGCAACCCGGACCTGATTGACCTCCACTGGCTGGTGGACCAGGGCTGGCTCGAGGAAAGCCAGGCAGCGGCTGCTTTGTGCACCCCGCGGGCCAAACGCGAGGCCCTGGACCAGGCCGGGCGGGCCTTCTTCCACCAGGTGGAAACGGCACAGCATTCACCGATGATCGCCCTGTATCAGCTGTTTTTGCAGGAAGCTGAATTCTGGCTGGAGGACTACGTGCGCTTCCAGGCCTTTCGCGACGCCGAGCAGCGGCGGCCCTGGGCCAGCTGGCCGACCGGCCTGCGCCACTGCGAGCCGGGCGCCTGTGAACAGCGAGCAGGCGAGCTGGCTTCCCAGATCAGCACCCTGCGCTTCCGCCAGTTCGTATTCGACTGCCAGTGGCACGCACTGCGGCGCTACGCCAACGAGCGGGGGGTGCTGCTGTTTGGCGACATGCCGATCTATGTTCACCAGGAGAGCGCGGACGTGTGGGCCCACCAGGATCTGTTCGACCTGGACGATGAAGGGCAGCCGATCACCGTCACCGGTGTGCCACCCGACTACTTCTCTGAGGAGGGCCAGCTGTGGGGCAATCCCCAGTACAACTGGCAGCGCATGCAGGCGGACGGCTTCCAGTGGTGGCTGCAGCGCTTCGACACCGCCGCACGCCAGTTCGATATTGCCCGCATCGATCATTTCCGCGCGCTGGAGGCCTACTGGGAGATACCCGCGGATGCCAGTTCGGCAAAGCAGGGGAAATGGGTCCCGGCGCCCGGGCGGGAGTTGCTGCAACTGGTGCGCAATACCTACCCGGACCTGCGCCTGGTGGCGGAGAACCTGGGCACCATCAGCCCCGAAGTCGAAGCCCTGCGGGCAGAGTTCGAGCTGCCCGGTATGGTGATCCTGCAGTTCGCCTTCGACGGCAACCCGGAAAACCCCTACCTCAGCCACCGCCACAATCAGGGGGATATCGTCTATACCGGCACCCACGACAACGATACCACCCTGGGCTGGTTCAAGAACCTGGACGATGATATCAAGGGCAGGGTCTACCGTTACTTCAACCACCCCGACGAAGGTATGCCCTGGATGCTCATTGCCCAGGCCATGGCTTCCCCCGCCAAAACGGCGATCGTGCCCTGGCAGGATTTCCTCGGCCTGGACGGCAGGCACCGGATGAATACCCCTGGCACCACCGAGGGCAACTGGCATTGGCGCTTCAACTGGGAACAGGTGCCGGATGACCTGGGCCCGCGGATACACGCGTTGCTGACCTACTACGACCGATTGCCACCGGGGGAGAATGTCACCCCCCCGGTTTCCCTGGTTGAACCTTCCTGAACAATTTGTAACTTGAGATAAAAGTATACAGATGTATACTTTTGCCTGGAGATCCGATTGACAGTAGTGGAAAGTGCACTCAGCACAACCCGACAAGGAGATTCGCATGGCAGAAGCCGCCGAAAAACTTCCCCCGGTACAGGAAATATTTGACCCCCACTCCCGGGCGTATATGGAGGACCCGGTGCCCCAGTGCCTGGCACTGGCCGAGCGGGGTCCTCTGGTGTGGTACGAGCCCTGGCAGGCATGGATCATGACCCGCATGCCGGACATCATGGCCTGCTGGAAGGAGGAACCGCTTTCCTCGGATTTCTACGACTGGGAATTTGCGCCACCGCGCCCGCCGGAGGACCAGTGGAGTAATTTCGAACGGGCCATGATCGGCCACAGCCTGCTGGCGGACCACGACCACCACCGGCTGGTGCGAAGGGTCACCGCCCCCGCCTTCTCCCGCAACGTGGTGGACGCCATCCAGCGCAAGATCGAACCCGACGTAAAACGACTGTTCGACGAACTGGGACAGCCGGAGCGCTTCGATTACATCGAGAAAATCGCCAACCACATCCCCTTCATCTCCATCACCCGCATGGTGGGCATCCCGGAGAAATACTGGCCGGATATCAAGCAGGTGATCATGACTTTTACCGAGACCTGGAACCCGACCATTTCCGACGAGCAACGCGAGAGCGCACGCCAGGACAGCAACCGCGCCATCGACATCATCAGGGAGGTGATTGCCGAGCGCCGCAACGCGCCCGAACAGGATGACTTTCTCAGCACCCTGCTGAATATCGAGGCGGAAAACGAGGGCTTCGAGGAGGGGGACATCGTCACCCTGATCCTGGCCCTGATCGGCGCCGGTGCCGACACCACCCTGGTGGCCCAGCAGTGGTCGGTTTACGCGCTGCTGAAGCACCGGGACCAGGTGGAGAAGGCGCTGTCCTCCCCCGATGCCTTCTCCAACGCCTTCAGCGAGATCAACCGCTGGGGGGTCTCTTCCAAGATGGGCTTCGCCCGCTATGCGCCCCGGGACATGGAGTTCATGGGAGAGCAACTGCGCAAGGGCGTCATGGTGCTGATGATGCCGCACCTGAAGGATTACGACCCTAACTATTACGACAACCCGGAGACCTTCGACGTGGAGCGGGTATTCGACCCGGACGTGATGTTCGGCTACGGCCCCCGTTACTGCATCGGCGCGGCTCTGGCCAAGCGCCAGCTGTACCTGACAATTACCGAACTGTTCAAGCGCTTCCCGGACGTGGAACTGGACGGAGAACCGGAGCGGGACGACAGCGACCACAATGCGATTGTGTTCAAGCGGTTGGTGTTGAAGACGAACGTCGCGTAATTCATGGTGCGCTCCGCGCACCATCATCATGCGATTTCCCACCCGAACGACCACCACATGGCGCGATATGCCATAACCCTGGCCACCCCCGGGCAATGACCTGAGGCTCCCAAACTGTGACAATACTCCCCATATTGTCCCGCGGAGAGCAACATGCGCATACACAGCTTCTGGCTCGGCCTGCTGCTGGTGGCCCAGACCAGCCTGGGTGACACCCTGACGATCAGCAATCAGCAGGGCCAACCCCTGGCCCAGGTGATGGTCACCCGCACCCCCCTTGAGGTACCCGCGGCGGATCTAAGCGACGACGGTTACACACCACACGGCATGACCAACACCAGTCCAACGGTGGTCACCCGCTTCAGCGACGCCGCGGGCAAGGTCAGCTTCGACGCCTCAGGCCAGGACCATCGCTACCGCGTCCGGGCCCAGGGCTACGTAGACGCCTATTTCGACCAGCTTCCCGAGACTCTGGTAATGCAGCCAATGAGCCCCGAGCAGCATATCGCCAGTTACCCCTCCAATGTCTGGCTGTCACAACTCAGTTTCGGCGGCGACGAGGAACTGAAGAAAACCTTCCAGCTCAACTGCGCCTTCTGCCACCAGCAGGCCTCGCCGTTTATGCGCAACGAGCGCACCGAAGAGCAGTGGATCAGCGTGATAGAGCGGATGAATACCTACGGTGCCCGCCTCCCGGAAGATGATCACGCACCCGTGGCCCGCCTGATGCAGGAAGAATACCGGGAACTGCGGGAAAATCCCGACAGGGTACCGCTTCCACGCAGCTGGGAGGATCACCTGTCGGGGATAGAGATGACCGAGTGGCCCATCGGCGACGGCTTTTCCCAGATGCACGATTTCCTGTTACACCCCAATGGCTATATCTACATCGGCGACAACCTGTTCGACCGCATCTATGAACTGGATCCCGACACCGGCAGATACACGGTGTACAAGGTGCCCCACGACCCCGACATGAGCCTGGGCGGCATCATGGGCAACCGTTTCAAGGTGTTCCCCAAAATGTACAACTACATGGGAGTGCACTCCTTCGCCTACTCGAAGAAGGACGGTAACATCTTCATTACGCCTTCCATGCAGCAGGCCCTGCTGGAATTTGACGTGGAGACCAAGAAATTCATCGTTCACGACATGCCGGAGGGCTTTTACCCGCATACCATCCGCACCGATGACCAGGACCGGGTCTGGTTTACCCTGGCCCTGTCTTCCCAGGTCGCCATGTTCAACAGGGAAACCGGTAAATTCAAAACCTACGACCTCCCGGCCCGCGGGTTCATGGAATGGCTGACCCTGAAGTCCCTGCCGGTTTTGTTCAGCATCGACGCGGAAAAACGGCCGACACCCTCACCCGACCGGGAGTCCACCGGGCTGCCCATGCCCTACGGCATCGACGTCGCCCCTGACGGCACGGTGTGGGCGGCCCGCCTGTACGCCAACGACATTGCCCGCATCGACCCCGAAACCGACGAGATCACCATGATCGACTTCCCCTATAACGGGCCGCGGCGCCTGAGGGTGGACGCCGACGGCAATATCTGGATCGTCGCCTTCCAGGATTCCCTGCTGGTGAAGTATGACCCCGCGACCGAAGCGTTCACCCATTACGAGTTGCCGGTAGTCAACGAACTGCCCTATGCCCTGAACGTCGATCGCCAGCGTGGGGTGGTGTGGGTCAATGGCAACCAGTCGGACACTATCCTGGGCTTTGATATCGACAGTGAGAGCTGGAAGGTCTACCCGATGCCCCGGCAGCGGTTTTTCACCCGGGATATCGAGATCTCCGAGGAGGATGGGGCGATTTATACCACCAATTCCCATTTCCCGACCTGGCAATCCGAGGGTGGGGTGCCGACCTTGTTGCGGATTACGCCGTTAGGGGGGTGAGGGTGATTCGTATCAGGACAATGTGCCGGTTTCGAGTTAATGGTGCGCAGTGCGCACCCTACGGGATTGCAATACGCCGTAGGGTGCGCACTGCGCGCCATTACCTGATCCTCCTGCCTGCATTGATATGCGTGACGCCGTGGGCCACCGCCGAGCAACCCGACTGGCTGTATTACGGCGGCGACCAGGGCGGCCGGCACTACTCATCCGCTGACCAGATCAACCGCGACAACGTGGTGGACCTGGAGGTCGCCTGGATCCACCGCAGCGGCGACATGCAACGCTACGGCGATGAGATGGAAAAAACCTCCACCCAGAGCACGCCGATCCTGCTGCCACCGGCCGCCGGGGAATCGCTGGTTTACTGCACCCCCTTCAATCGGGTAATCGCCCTGGACCCCGGCAGCGGGGAGCAGCGCTGGGAATTCGACCCGCAGATTGATCGCCGTGGCGACCGGCCCTTTCGCTGCCGCGGGGTCAGTTACGCGGAGGACACATCGATTGCCCGGGGCCAGGCCTGCAGGCACCGGTTGTTCCTGGGTACCCACGATCGCAGTCTGTGGGCAGTGGATGCCATCAACGGCACGCCCTGCAAGCAATTCGGTGACAATGGCAGGGTGAGACTCTACGGCGAGGAAGGCCACGTACCCGGAGATGTGAGTAACTCTTCGGCCCCGGTGGTGGCCAAAGGCGTGATCGTGGTCGGTTCCACGGTTATCGATTTTGCCCGCAGCAAAACGCCACGCGGCACGGTAAAGGCCTTTAATGCCAGCACCGGCGCACCCCTGTGGCAGTTCGATCCCCTGCTGGGTCACCCCGACAGTGGCAGCGCCAACGTGTGGGCACCCATGTCCGTGGACGAGGCAAACGGATTGCTGTTCCTGCCCACCAGCGCCGCGTCGCCGGATTACTACGGTGTGGACCGCCCCGATGACGGCCTCTATGCCAACAGCGTGGTCGCCCTGGACCTGTTCAATGGTGAGGTGCGCTGGTACTTCCAGCACGTGCGCCATGACCTGTGGGACTACGACACGCCGGCGCAGCCCATATTGTTCCAGTGGCGAAGAGGTGGCGACAGCGTGCCGGCCCTGGCCCAGTTGACCAAGCAGGGCTTCATTTTCGTGTTCAACCGCCTCACCGGAAAACCCCTGTGGGAGATCACCGAGCAACCGGTGCCGCCGTCGCAGATTCCCGGTGAGTACACGGCGCCAACACAACCCAAGCCAATCGCCCCACCCCAGCTACTGGACCCGTTTCTCATGCCGGAAGACGCCTGGGGACTGACCCCCTGGGACCGCGGCAATTGCCGCAAGCAGCTGGCTTCAATGCACAATCTCGGGCTGTTCACCCCCACCAGTGAAACGCTGACCCTCATGTACCCGGGCAGCCTGGGTGGCGCCAACTGGGGTGGCGGCGCACTGGCAGGCGATAGCGGTGTACTGCTGGTGAACGTCAATAACGTGGCCTTCTCCGGCCAACTCATTCCCACCCCTGCGGAAATCGAATCCGGGAGCAGTAAGTTTGATCATCCCGCTGCTGGGCATCGCATGCGGATCACCATGGACGGCACCCCCTACGACATCGAGATCGGCAGCCTGCAGTCACCCCTGGGTATTCCCTGCAACCCGCCCCCCTGGGGCAAGCTGGTGGCAGTGGACCTGCAGGGGGGAATCATCCTGTGGGAGCGCGCCCTGGGCTCAGTACACGAGATGGGACCGGTGACCGCGCCCTTCGATATCGAGTGGGGCACCCCCAACCTGGGAGGCGGCATTGCCACCGCAGGCGGCCTGTTTTTTATCGGCGCCACCATGGACCGTCGGATTCGGGCCTTCGACGTGGATTCGGGCGATACCCTGTGGCAGTACACCCTGCCGGTGGATGCCACTGCCACACCGATGACCTACCGCTATCGCGGACGCCAGTACCTGGTCATCAATGCCGGCGGTCACCATATGTTCAGTCGGGGTCAGGGAGACTATGTCTATGCCTTCGCCCTGCCGGAGGAAGGATAAGCCGGCGTGAAGAAACTTTTTGCCATTGTCTCCATCACCTTGCTGGCTGCGGTCATCCTTGTCGCGGGGGGGCTGCTGCTCAGTGACGATCCGATGAAAAAACTCGAGTCACTGGCTATTCGTCACGCGGACAAGCTGCCGCTGGAATACCTCGGGGAAAGGTTGTTCAACCAGCACTGCGCCTCCTGCCACGACAATCCTGCCACGCACGCCCCGACCCGGGAGGCCCTGTCTGGCTTTGCCAAGGAAACCGTGATCGTCGCCATGGAGTTCGGCAAGATGCAGCCCATGGCAGCCCACCTGAGCAAGCAGGAACGGGGCCTGATTGCAGTCTACCTGGCAGGCACGGCACCCCCGGATACCTGGCTGGAGGACCACCGCTGCACCGGGGAAGCCGGGGTCGATACCACCGAATATGTGGCCAACTGGGGTCTGGGTACCCACAACCGCCGCTACGTTTCCGCGGAGATGTCGGGTATTACCCGGGACAACGTGGATAGTCTCCAGTTGGCCTGGAGCCTGGCCTTTCCCCGGGTCACCGACATGCGCTCCCAACCGGCGATCATCGGCGATACGCTCTACTTCGGTGATAAGACCGGCAAGCTCTATGCCATAGACCGTCACACTGGCTGCATCCGCCGTCACACCGAGGTACTCAGCGGGATTCGCTCGGCGATCACCGTGGCAACGCTCAACGACGGCAGGCAATTACTGGTCTTTGCCGACTCCATGGCGTCCATCTACGCAATGGATCCCCTGAGCCTGGAGGTGGTCTGGCAGGAAGCCGCCAGGGTCTATGAAACTTCGGTGATCACCGGTTCCATCAGCTACCATGACAACAGGCTGTTCGTGCCGGTGTCCTCCTACGAGGTGGCGGTAACCGGCAGCCCCAGCCACATCTGTTGCAAATCCCACGGCGGCGTCATCGCCCTGGATGCCAGCAGTGGCGCCAGAATCTGGGAGTGGCATGCCACCCCGGATGCAACCCTGCAGGGGAAGAACCGGGATGGTGTCGATATCTATGGGCCCTCCGGCGCCAGCGTCTGGTCCACGCCGACCATCGACACCAAACGCAACCGCATCTATATCGGCACCGGGGAAAACCTTTCCCATCCCGCCACCGACACCTCTGACGCTATCGTCGCTTTGGACATGGACAGCGGTGAGCTGGTGTGGCGCTTCCAGGCTATTCCCGATGATGTGTGGAACGCGGCCTGCCTTACCGAGGGTGCCAACTGTCCCGATAATGCTGGCGGGGATTTCGACTTCGGAGCGTCCGTCATTTTGGCCCCGCGACCCGATGGCGGCGACATACTGCTGGCGGGACAGAAATCCGGTGATGTCTTCGCCCTCGACCCGGACCCAGTGGGACGGGATGGCAAAGTACTGTGGAACCGGAGGGTGAGTAATGCTGCCATCGGCCCGGACCTGGAGAAAACCACCACCAATGGCGGTATCCATTGGGGCATGGCCCTGTCCGGTGAAAAACTGCTGGTGGCCGCTTCAGACCCTGAGCGGGATCGTCCGGGATATGTGCCCAAGCCGGGAATACACGCTTTGAACCTGAATGACGGCGAAGTCCACTGGCAGCAGATCGTCGAGCGCGGCTGTCTTATCGAGGAGGCCAATAAACCGATGGTAGGCCTGAAGAATATGAGCATGGGAAAGAAAATAGACCTGCAGGAACAGTACCGCTGCTCGTTCTATTACGGCCTGTCCTCCGCCATCACCGCCACAGCCGAGCTGGCCTTCAGCGCCGGCCTGGACGGCAAAGTGCGGGCCTTCGACCTGCAGAGCGGGGAAATCCTGTGGCAGACCGAAACCGCCAGACCCTTCGATACCACCAATGGAGTAAAGGGCCACGGTGGCGCTATCGACGTGAGCGGCCAGGTTCTCGCCGGCGGCTGGCTCTACGTGCAGTCCGGCTACTCCATGTTCGGGCAACTGCCTGGTAATGTCCTGCTGGCCTACCGCGTGAAATAGGCTGATTGCACATTTACGTTGCCGCAGCACCGGTAGGGTGCGCACTGCGCACCATAAATGCACCCATCCAGGATGGTGTGCCAGCTAGGACGAACCAGCCCGGTACTGCCCCGGAGTGCAACCCTCCCACTTCTTGAAGGCGCGGAAAAATGCACTGGGCTCGGCAAACCCCAGTTGTGACGCCACATCGCCGAGGGCCAGGGCGGTATTGCGCAATAGCTCCCGGGCCAGGTAGTGCCGGGTGTCATCGAGGATCTCCTGGAAACTGGTCCCCTCTTCCTGCAACCTGCGCTGCAGGGTGCGTTCGCTCATTCCCAACTGCGCCGCGATAACGGTCTTGTCCGGCACTGTATTGGTCAGCTGGGTGGCCAGCAGGCTGGCAATGCGCGCGGCGATACCGGAGCGACGGGAAACGCTGTCCAGCAGGCGGTTGGCCCGCTCACTCAGAAGCTGCAACAGGTCCTCACTGGCATTTGGAACGGCGAGCTGTGTCACTGAAGAATCATAGGTCAGCAGGTTGCGCGGGGCACCGAAACTCACCGGGCAGTTGAAAAATTCCTCGTAGGCCAGCGGGTTCTCTGCCACCTCCTGGCACAATTCGACCCGCCGGGGCCTGAAGGCTTCGCCGACCAGCCAGCGTCCAAAACTGACGCTGGAAGCCAGCATCGCCAGCACCCGCTGGGCAGTCGCCGGGTGACCGGGATTGACAGGGGTATAGCACAGCTTGACCTGCTTCCCTTCGCGCTCCAGGGTGAACTCTCCACCCTGCCCCGCGAGGAACTGGTACTTCACCACCGCCTCGAGGCTCTCATCGATGGTACGGCAGTTCATGGCCATGTAACCCAGCAGGCCAAAGCTTGTGGGTTGGATACAGCGCGCAAAATGCAGGCCGAAATCACCGGTTTGGCTGCACTCTACAGCGAGCTGCCACAGGGCCTGCTGCTGTTTCAGTGGAATGCGATTTTCGGGTTTATCCAGCTGGTCCGGATCGATACCCGTCGCCTGTAACAGGGTTTCGGGGGCATCGACGTTCACGGTACGCAGGGCGTCCAGGATCGCCCGGGTCAGGCCGACACTCACTTCCAATTGGTTATCGATAGGCAAGGCAAAGGCCCGACACGGTTACTCTGATTGCCGGCAAGTGTATCAGCGTATAGATCGCCCCGACAAAAGCGGGATAATCAACCGGATTCAGGGTGGGCGATTCCCTCGTGGCAGTCGATGCAGGTCTTGCCCCGGGATTTCATTCCCCGGTGGTAGCGGCGCACGGCGCGGGACTGGGCTTCAAAATCCATGCGCTCCAGCCGGTGGCAGTTGCGGCAGTGCTCCCGAAACAGGCGCTGTCCCTCCTCAGCCGCGGTTTCGGCCATTGTGGATGCGGAAAAACCGACAGACGCCACCAGGGCGAGGGCTGTCACCGCGCCTTGTATCCTGTTCATAGCATGTCTCCTGATCGTGGGTTGCTTGTCTTATTACGGCCAACCATACCCCTATCCCGGCTAGGCGTTTTTGACGGAGACCAACAGAATGAGATGCGCGGGGCAGCAAGCGGGGCCGGTAAGGCGGCCCCGGGGCAAGCACCTAACGGGCCGTCAGGCGGACGAAGAGGTATCGGGCGCCGGCTCCTCCCGCGGAATCACTTCGGGAATGGTCGAGGCATTGGCATCGCGATTGGCGCGGAAGGCAGGCGAGGTGATTTCCACGTTGTGGCCGTGGAATTCATCGAGGATATTGGCGTGCAGGTTGGAGTAGATGCGCGGCAGTTCCTCCGGAGAGCGCGTCCAGCCATTGACCTCGTAGCTGACATAATTGTCATCCAGCGAGGTCTGCAGCACAAAAGGTTCCGGCCGGCCGACAATGTTCTCGGTCTTTCGGGCCGCGGCGATCAGCAGGGCGTTGACGGTCTGCCAGGGCACGTCGTAGCCGATGGTGATGGTGGTGTGAACCAGCAGCCCGCTCTGCCCCATATTCTTGCTGTAATTGATGATGTTATTACTCAACACCATGGAATTGGGAATGGAGACGATGACGTTCTTGAGGGTCTGTATGCGGGTGACGAAAGTACTGCGCTCCAGCACCCTGCCCCGGGTTCCGCCCACCTCGACCTGGTCACCCACGGAGAAGGCCCGGGTATAGGTGAGGACGATGCCGGCGATAACATTGGCCACCGCCGTGGTGGAACCCAGCGATACCAGCACACCCACAAAAATGGAGATCCCCTGGAAGGCTGGCGAACTGGATCCTGGAAGGTAGGGGAAGACAATGACCGCGGTGAGTGCGTAGATCATCAGCTTGATAAGGCTGAAGCTGGTTTCCGCCCACTCGGGATAGAAATTCTTCAGGTAGATCCGGCGCGTCTTGATGCCCTCGAATATCAGCCCGATGGTACGGATCACGTAGCGCGCAACCAGGACAATAACAATAATGGTGATCAGGTTGGGTAGATAACCCACGAAACCCGTCCATACGTAATCCAGCGCACTGATAAACAGGGTGATCAGCCTCGCCGCCAGCCTCAGTGTCCAGCCCGAGGCCATCAGCAGACCGGTGACGGCAGCGAGGAAAAATATGGCTGATAACAACCAGCCCAGGCTGCGCCAGAAATTCAGCCAGATTTTTGTCATATCCTCAGAAGACACAAGGTCCTGCGCCTGCCAGCGCAAGGGCTTTACCTGCCCCTCCGGGGCCGCTTCCAGGCGCTTGATCCTGCGGCGGGTAATGAGGTTTGCGAGCAACATCAACAGTAATGAGACGCCGACGATAGTGGCCGCGGTCACCAGCCTCACCAGTGGCGAGGCCGCATCCATCTGCTCAAACAACTGCAGTATCACCAGGGTATCCTGCCCGACAGGAAGCTCGGCTACGGTCTCAGCCAGCGCCGCGACCGCATCGCTCTCCACGGGGAGTTCTATAGGGGCCTCCCCGGGGGCCTCTGCAGTGACCTCTGCGGGATTCTCGGCGGGCCCGGGTTGAACGGGGGTATCACCTTCTGCCATCTGCGTAGTTCCTCGCCTCCAGCTTTTTTCATAGCATAGCAGGGACTCGACGGACCGGCAGGCCAATCATTTTTTTGTGGTGCAGCTGTAAACGATACCGCAGGCGCTATAAACTGGTACGGGATTACACTGATGGTCTCACAACCTGATCGGGAGATAGCAATGGACGAAGCGAAACGCGCGGCAGACACACCCTATGGAATCGAAGTCGAGGCTGGTAAGGCCTATTTCTGGTGCGCCTGCGGCCTGAGCGAGAACCAGCCCTTCTGCGACGGCTCACACAAGGATACCGGTTTCACCCCGGTGCGCTACGAGGCGGAAGAATCGGGCAAGGTATTTTTCTGCGGCTGCAAGGCCACCGCCAACCAACCCCTGTGTGACGGCAGCCACAAATAAGTGGAGCGCTTTGAGGCCATCTTCCAGCGCGCCAGCGAGCGCAAGGGGGGTGAGGCTGAACTGAATAAAATGCTGCCCAAAGTGCGCAGCCCCAGGGCCCTGGCCGCCACCAAAGACCATCGCTGGTTGGCGGAAATGACCCGCTGCGTATTCCAGGCCGGGTTCGTGTGGCGGGTGGTCAACCTGAAGTGGGACGATTTCGAGGAGGTATTTTTCGGCTTCCCGCCGGAGAAAATCGTCATGCTGAGTCCGGAACAGCTGGACCGCTTCGCGCAGAACCCGAAGATCATCCGCAACCGGCAGAAGGTGCTCACCGTGCAGCACAACGCCCAGTTCATTCTCGACGTGGGCAGGGAACACGGCAGTTTCGGCAAATTTGTCGGCCGCTGGCCACAGCAGGACCTGGTCGGCCTGTTCGACCTGCTGAAAAAGCGCGGCGCGCGTCTCGGCGGCATGACCGGGCAACGGGTGTTGCGCAACATGGGCAAGGATACCTTCGTGGTCACCGGCGACGTGGTCAAGTGCCTGCGACGCGCCGGGCTGGACATCACTGACAATCCGACCAGCAAACGGGAGTACGCCCTGATGCAGCAGGCTTTCAACGCATGGCACCAGGAATCGGGACTACCCTACAGTCACCTCAGTCGTATCTCGGCCTTTTCAGTACCTGACTGAGCAGGCGGAATCAGGCGCCGCTGCCCTTCAGCACCAGTTCGACCCGCCGGTTGGCGTTGCGATTGCGTCGATACGGTCGGGATCGACGCCGTGCTTGTCTATCATCATCTGGCGCACGGCGTCAGCCCGTTGTTGTGACAGCCATCGGTTGTACTCCTCGCTACCCGAGCTGTCGGCGTGCCCCTCCACAGTGGCTGTGACGCCGGGGTTGTCATGTAAAAAGGTGGCGGCATTACCTATCTCGGCATCGAAGTCACTGGTGATCGTCGAGGAATTGAGAGCGAAAGTCACCATCAATTCGATCGCCAGCGCGTTCTCGCCCACCTTGCGATAGCGGTTACTGCTGGCGGCGAGTCCTGCAAACAGGGCTTCCCGATCGATACTTACCGGCTCGGGGGGTTCCGGCGGGCACAGGGGCTGGCCGTTCGCGTCTTCTCCGCGCGCCAGGTCGAGCTGAAGCGCCTCAATCTGGTCAGCGTTGAGACCGTCCACGCTCATGGCCGCCAGTAACAGACCCATATTGGAAAGTGTGGCCGCCTGGGCGATCCTCAGGTCTACCTCCGCCGAGGTATAGGCCCGCTGGGTATCGAAATATTCGTTCTGGCTGTCGAGCAGGTCGAGCAGGGTGCGCTGGCCGATATCAAACTGGTCCAGGTAAGCTCGCCGGGTCCGGTCCTGTGAGATACGGTTGCGGTCCAGGAACAGTACCTGCTGCTCCAGGGCCTTGATGTCGTTGAAAGCGATCATGGTGTTCTGGCGCACGTTCAGGCAGGCCTGCTTGCGCTCCTCCATCGCCGCGTTGTATAGATTGTAGAATTCTCGCTTGCGGGCACTGTCGGCACCACCGCGAAACAGGTTGTAACTGAGCACCACTTCCACCGCCTCTTCTTCGAACTTGCCGTCGAAGCCGTCGGTATCGTGTTCGATCTCATTGCGGTAGCGCAGGTCCACCCGTGGCATCATCGGCGCATTGGTCGCATTCAGTGCGGCCTGACTGGCGCGCAGATTCTCGATGGCCGCGTCGAGTTCCGGGCTCTGCTCATAGGCCAGGTTCAGGGCGGCACTGCGCAGGTCCGGAATCATGCTGGAGGGTACAGCCGGCATCGACAGCTTATCCGCCGGCAGGGTACCGACGACCCGCTGGAACCGGGTACGTACGTCGTGGAGATTGGTCATCTCCGTCAGCAGATTGGACTCGGCCAGGGCGATACGCGCGGCGGCCTGTTCCAGGTCCACGCCCTGGCTGATCCCACTCCCCGTGCGCTCGGCTATCTTGTCGTAAACCTGGCGATGCACCACGTAGTTGTCTTCAGCGTACTTCACCAGTTGCTGGTAACGCACGGTGTCCAGGTAGGCTCGTGCCGCCTCCAGCGCGATCTCCTGGGAGGCCCGCTGCAACTCGTAGTACTGTGACAGCTTGGAGTAACCCAGGCGCCGCACCTCTTCCCTGGTGGCAAAACCGTCGAACAGCATCTGGGTGATGCTCAGGCGGCTGGCATCACGGCTGTAGGTACCGAAGTCCACCAGCGGGGTCTCCCGGTCTTCGCGGCCAATTTCGGAGGTCACGTCCACGCTGGGCAGGAAGCCGCCCCTGGCAGCGCGCTCTGCCTCGCGCACCGCCTCGAAGTTATACCAGCTGGCATTGACCTGGGGGTTACTGAGCACCGCCTGGGTCACTGCCTCCTTGAAGTCGCTGACCGGCGCGGTGACCGCGACAGTCACTGAACTGTTGAACGCCGCGACCAGGGTGAAAAACAAGGCGAGTTTTCTGCGCATAATGAGGCCCCATGCGGCGCCCGGCATCGCCTCCCGGCACCGCCACAAGTCTTTGAGTTTATTCAGCTATTTGCCATCAGGTGGCAAGGTTGACTCCATTGTAATTGATCCCGGAGCCGCTGCTACAATCATTGGCCCGAACCTTGAACTGAGTCACACAGGAAGTCGATAGAAGGCCCGCTGGG
>JAACFI010000509.1 GCA_009937575.1 Haliea sp. | reverse complement strand
GGGCGACCACGTGTTTCGCCCGGTGCAGCCCATGACCTCCCACAACCAGGAGTTACAGGACCGTGAGCGGGTGGAACTCTCCGAGACTACCGCATTGCGGCGGGACCAGATGGTGGAGATTTCCGAGTACCCGGTGGGTGAGATCAATATCCAGAAACTCACCGACAACAGCTACTGGATCCTGCACAACCTGCACGCCATGACAATGTACGTGGGTGAGAACGAAGTATTGCTGGTGGACGCACCGGAAGATCTTTTCGTGGACCGCGTACTGGAGCGTATTGCCGCGATTACACCAAACCCGGTGACCACTTTCGTCTACACCCATCCACACCTGGACCATATCAAGGGCGCGACAAGCCTGGTGGCGGCAATGGAAAAAAGCGGGCAGACCCCACGCATTATCGGCAGCGACCGGCTTGTGGAGGCCATGGACCGCTACCAGCAGCAGGTGCCCCGCCCGACCGAGATCGTGCCGGCCCCCGGGGGCCACTTCGAATTCGACGGCAAGCGTTTCAAGCTGGCCACTCCGGTGGACGTGGCCCACAGCACCGCCGACAGCTACATCCTGTTCCCCGACGGCGTAATCACCTTTATCGACTTCGTTTACGCCAATCGCATGCCTCTGCACGACTACTCCGGCGTGCAGAACATGACCGGCTATATCGAGTTCCTGCGGCACGTGGCCGGCGAGGAGTGGATCTTCGCCAACACCGGCCACAGCAATGTCAGCTCACCTCGGGATGTGGCCGCTTTCCTGGACTACACGAAAGACCTGTACGACGCCTGGTTTGAAGTCATTCCCGAGAACTGGGGCGTACCCCAGTACATGCGCGGCAAGTTGAAAGACGATTTCATCGCCGTGTGGTTACGCAACACCTTCGACAAAGTGGCCTACGAGATGGCGGTGAAGCTGGAACCCAAATGGGGGCATTACCCCCAGTTCGAGCTGGCACTGGATCACGCTTTGAAGGTGCAGTGGGATGGGTTCCTGCATTACGATTTCTTTGATCACCCGGAGATTCGCCCGAAGTTTACGCCTATTCCGCCGGGTGAGGGCTGAAGAGTCATCCAATAAAGACCCTGAACCACAGTAGGAAAACACCGGTAATAAGAAGGGCCATGGGGAACGTGGATTAAGCGTAGTTCAATCCCGACCTCGCACGCGAATCCGCATTCCACTGTGGACATGGCGGGCTCCATGTTATTTTACGCGCTGTATGCTTGAAGGGAGATGGCAACACCATCCACCATAAGTATGAACAGGCGCAGCATAAGTGACGATTTTCCAAAGCACTTTCAGCGCCAGGCCCTGAGCCTGGTCAGTCGTGTGGTGCCGCTCACCTCCTGTGGGTTTTACCTGGTGGGAGACGAAGTGACCAATCGCTGGGTGGTGTTTCGCAACCTGAATGAAGACCTGGAACAGGTTTACCGCGACAAATTCCTGGCTCACGACCCGTTGAACCCCGCGCTCTTCGACGGCACCGATACGCGAGTCGCATGCATTGACGAGCAGCTGCCCGAGGCGGAATTACTCGATTCACTCTATTACCGGGAATTCATGGCACCATTGAAGCACCGGCACGTGGCCGACATGTTCTTCCGCTATGGCAGGGACATCATTGCCGTCATGACCATGATCCGCGAGGCCGGACTCGGCCCTTTCCAGCCCGGGGAGCTGACCTTGCTGAGGGACCTTCAACCCTTTCTCGAGTACACCCTCAATACCGTCTACCTGCCCCGGCGCTACCGCCAGCGGGACACCGTGCAGCAGCTGTATAAGCTTTCGGACCGCGAACTGGAAGTGGTCGAACTGATTCTCGGCGGGGCCAGCAACAAGGAGATTGCGCGGGCGTTGGACCTGGGGCTGGCCACTGTAAAAACTCATGTGCAGCACATTTTCCAGAAGGTGGATGTCCCCTCCCGCACAGCCCTGAGTGCCCGTATCCAGGACGACCTGAACGCCTGAAAATCGCCTCATCCTTTTGACGGATGTTCACACCGCGAATTTATGGACTATGATCTCACCACGGCGAAAACAGGTGGAGGGAACTCATGTGGGTGGATATTTCAGGCCAGGTGGCCTTGGACGATTTCGATGACTGAAGCGCAGACAAAAGACCTGCTCGAGCGGCGTTTCCGGGTTATCGGCAGGCATTCTCCCCTGTTCTACCAGGAGCCGCTGCACCTGATCAGGGGTGAAGGCGTCTGGGTGTACGACGCCGATGGGCACAGATACCTGGATGTGTATAACAACGTTCCCTGCGTGGGCCACTGTCACCCGCACGTGGTCAAGGCGATATCCGAGCAGGCGGCCACGCTCAACACGCATACCCGCTACCTGCACCAGAACATCGTCGAGTATGCCGAACGACTCACCGCCAAATTCGACGACTCGCTGTCCATGGCCATGCTGGCCTGCACCGGCAGCGAGGCCAACGAGATCGCCCTGCGCATGGCGCGCCAGCACACCGGCGGCCAGGGCATCATCGTCACCGATTTCGCCTATCACGGTAATACCGAGGCGGTATCTGAACTGGGCACGGGTTTCATGCCGGAAGCACGGACTACGCGGCGCGTGCGCAGTTTTCCGATTCCTGATTCCTACATTGGCCTGGACGGAGTCGCGCAGGCGTCACTCGCCGACGCCTATGCAGAGCGTGTGAAGGCGGCCATCGATGCCTTCGAAGCCGATGGCGTCGGCTTCGCCGGCATCCTGATCTGTCCCGATTTTGCCAACGAGGGCCTGGTAAATGTACCCCCGGGCTTTGTCAAAAAAGCGATGCAGTACGT
>JAACFI010000138.1 GCA_009937575.1 Haliea sp. | reverse complement strand
ATTTGCAATCCCGGCATCTTAACCTGATCAAGGGGTCAGAGTCCTTGATCTTTGGGCTTCAAGGAGTCTGACCCCTTGATTTTAGAAGAAGTAGGAGAGTTCCAGCTGCAGGTAGTTGTCGCCGTCGTAGACCTGCAGCGGGTCGTCCTCGTCGAGGTTGCCCACGCCGCGGGCCTCCAGGGAAAGGCGGAAGGCATCGCCGAGGCGGCGGCTGGCTTCTACGTAGTAGTAGTGGGAGCGGTTGTCCGGGTCGTGGACGAAGGCGGTCAGGAAATCGGTGGAATTGATGTCGTTGAAGGTCAGGCGGACACCGAGGCTGATGTATTCGTCTGGAGTCACGTTGAAATCCCGGTCGTCGTAGAGGTATTCCGACAGGACACCAAGATCGATGCCGGAGCTGTTGATATCGAAAAAGGTGTACTCGAACCCGGCGGCTCCGGCGAAGACCTCGCCGTCCTGGGCATCCAGGTAGATCGCTTCCAGTTTCCACAGCCAGGCATCGAAGGTACCCTGTATGTCGACGCCGAGCTGATGAATGATGTCGTAGATCGGGATCAGTTCGACGATGCCCCTGCCGGAAATCTCGTACAGGTCGGGATCGAATCTCGGCTCGCGGCTGGTGCCGTAAAAATACGCTGCCCCCAGGTCCCAGTCGCCGATGCTGTCGCTCCAGCGGATGGCCGCGTCGGTGTGCCATTCCTCCGCGCTGGAATCGTATTCGACCTCAGAGTCGCTGACCACGATATTGGACCCGGGCCTGCCATCCTCGCCGGGAAAGGTCCGCTCACGGAAGTAGGGCAGCAGGAACAGGTCCAGCACACCCCAGTCCCTGATCAGGGTGAGGTTGGCCATCGGCTGCCCCAGCAGGTCCTCACCGTCGGGGTTCTCGACGAGATCCTGCTGGTTGATGATGTTCACCAGGTGCACGGTCTCGGTAACACCCCAGAACACCCGGTCGACCCCCATGGTCAGTTCCCAGTCCCGTTCCACCTTGTGCCACTTCAGTTCGCGGATATCGGCGTGGGTGCGTTCGTCGTCGTGCTCGTCCCAGCGGTAGAAGGCGGTAAAACGAAGGCTGTCACGGGAATCGACGAAGGGGAAATACAATTCCGGTTCAGTCGAGAAAGAAACGTTGTTCCGATACAGGTCCGGGCGGGGCCCGGTCTCGAGAAAGTAGCGGTACTCGCCGCTGACGTTGCCGGACAATTGCATATCGCCCAACTGGTCGGCCAGGGTGCCGGCAGGCAATGCACCGCCGATCATCCCCGCTGCCAGTAGTGCACATAAACGCATGAATTACTTGGCGCGCTTCAGCGCGTTCTTGTCGAAATCCCGCTCGGTAAGCCCCACCCCCAATTCGATGGTGTTGAAATTGAGGAGGGTAGTCTTACCGGTCTTGTGGTTGCTCATCTCCCAGTCAAAAGCGCGCCAGAAACGTTCGTCGAACAGCCTGTAGTCGCTGAGCAGCAGGGTTTTCAGGTGTCCGCCCTTGCGATCGAAGTACTCGACTTTCTGTACCCGGTATTCCTGCTGGTCATGCCAGACTTCCTCCCGGGAGTAGCCGGAGTGTGGGTACAGGGGAATCCACTCTGACACGAAACACTGCAGGTCACCGCAGGATTCCTCCCGCAGGAAACGGTAACTGTATTTTTCCATTTCGAAATCACTCATGTCCTCGAAGGCGAATTCGCTGCCCATGAAAGGTCCCGAGCGGTTTTTTGAGGAAATACGTTTTACCCGTTTCAGGGCCGGCAGGTAGATCCACTGGTCGTCCGGGTCCACGCCGTGACTGTAGGTGAGCAGGGCGGTGCCTTTCACATCTGCCGGTTCGTCGAAAATGGTCAGGCTCCAGTCCCCGTCATCGGTCTGCTCGAAGGTGCGCAGGCGCATGGTCCGCAGCCGTTCGCGGCCTTTGCTGTCGCGCAGCACCATGGTGAAGGATTCCTCGCTGTCGATATAGCCGCTGGCGCGCCGATCCGCTTCGCGGGCGATCTCTGTGCCCCTGGCGACGTCGTCACTGTCCGGGCTTTCCTGGCCAGCCGCAATGTGAGCAACAGCCAGGCTGACGATCAGTGAAAGGTATCGGATCGTTAACATCGTTTGTCTCTATCAGGTAATGAAATTGGGGGCCTGTGCCTCGGCGACGTGCTCGACGGTCTCTTGCTCCGGTCCAAAGGGCCTGAGTACCATTACCAGGGCCGGTAACAGAAACAGGTCCGCCAGCAGGGCGGTGATCATGGTGATGGCCAACAGCACGCCGAAGCTGGACAGCACTTCCATCACCGAAGCCAGGAAAACCAGGAAGGACAGTGTCAGAATCACCGTGGTGATTACCAGGGGGCGGCCGACGGTCATCAGACTGGCGCGGATCGCCTCGGCGTAATTACCCCGGGACAGGAACTCCTTGCGAATGCGGGTGGTGATATGTACGGTGTCGTCCACCGCGATGCCGATGGCCACCGTCGCCAGCAACAGCCTGAAATAGTCCAGGTGCATGCCATACCAACCCATTATTCCCAGCACCAGTATCACCGGGAACAAGTTGGGTATCATGGCCAGCAGGCCCATCTTCACTGAATGGAAGGCCAGGCACAGGATCACGG
Source organism: Haliea sp. (assembly GCA_009937575.1). Lineage (GTDB taxonomy): Bacteria > Pseudomonadota > Gammaproteobacteria > Pseudomonadales > Halieaceae > JAACFI01. The sequence goes on along the minus strand of JAACFI010000138.1, from coordinate 8,588 downwards.
CGATAATGCTGAAGGCAAGACCGTAACCCCACACCTGGCTCTGGGCGATATACTCCGCCATCTTGATCCACAGCATGCCGATGCCGGTGATCTCGATCGATGCCCCCGCTACCGGGTTCTCCGCCAGGTATTCCTCGAGGTCACCAACCAGCTTGCGGATGCGCCTGGAATCGGTGAGGTCCACCCGCAACTCCAGGGTGGAACGCCGATAGTCGCCGCTCAGATAGTCGGCCAGATCCTGGCCACCGGAGATCTCGTACATCAACAGGTACTGGGCGATCAGTTCGTCATTCTCCGGCAGCCTGTAGAAGGCAGGATCATCCCCGTGAAAGCTCTGGTTCATGTCCTTGAGGATATCCACCACCGAATACGTCTTCTTGACGATCGGCGAGGTTTCCGAGAAGCGCTGCAGTCGATCCATATGGGAGAGGACCTCATAGCGTTTGACGGCGTCGGCTTCTCCTGCATCGTAGATAAACACCACATTGAGCATGCCGCCCATCACGTCCTGGACATAGGTGGTGTGCTGGCGGAACTGGGTATGCGCCTTGAACTCCTCCAGGAAGCTGAAGCCCACGTGCAGCCTGCCCATACCGGCAAAACAGCCGGCCAGTACCGCCCCGAATACCAGCAGGATCGCTACCGGTCGCTTCAGGTTGATGTCGGCAACCCGGCGCAGGAAGTGGAAGAGCACACCGCGGCCTTGTTCCCAGGGATCGATTGATTGCGGCCGCCAGTCCCGACCCATCGACATGTAACAGACCATCACGGTGATACTGGCAACGAAGGTCAGCAGCACACCGGCACCCAGGTAGATCGCCAGCTCAGCGAGGGCGCGCAGGTTGGAACCGGCCATTACCAGGAAACCGGTGGCGGTGGTGACAGCGGCGAGCAGGCAGGGCAGGGCCACGTGTTCGAGGGTCTGTTTCACCGCTTCGCGCCGGTCCAGGCCGCGGGAACGCAGCAGGTTGAATTCGGCGATAAGGTGGACCGACTGCGCCACGCCGATGGCGGTGAGCAGGGTGGGGGCGATGAGGAACAGGGCGCCGACCTTGTAACCGGCCAGGCCCATGAAACCCACCGTCATGATCAGGCCCAGGATCACCACTGTAAGCGGCCCCACCAGTCCCAGTAACTGCAGGCGGAAGCAGATCAGTGCAATCACGCTGACCAGCACCATGGTCAACAGGGTCAACAGCGTGGCCTCGTTCTCGATGACCTCGTTGTAGGCGGTATTCATCGGTACATCACCGGACCAGTGAAATTTTATACCCTGGTATTCCGGGCGTTTGAGTATCTCGAGAATCTTGCTGTTGGATACCTGCGGGTACAGATTGGCGAGGCCGTCCCCGCCCTCCGGGTCCAGGCGCAGGACGTCCATTGAATCGCTGCTGGTCACGGTCATTTCCAGGATGATCGCCCCGTGGGTTGCTTCGTCGTTGACCAGGCTGCCCCGGTAGCTGGGCTTTTTCATCATCGCGCCCCGGCGTTCCAGCAGGGTGTCCTGGTCATGGGGCATGTCCAGTGCCAGTTCATGGATCTCCAGGAAGTCCTCGTCGGCGGTGATGAACTCCACGTTGCTGAGACTGGTGACATCCTTGACAAAGGGCACCTCGTATTCCAGTGCTTCGGTCAGCTGCGCGATGCGCCGCATGGCCTCCAATTCGAAGGGGCCATGTTCGCTGCGCGGCACCGAGTAGAGGATGTAGGCGACCTCGTCCGAGCCGAATTCATCCTGGTAGGTCATGTAGGCACTGTAGGCCGGGTCGGTGGCATCGAAGAAGGTATCGAAGCTGTTATCGGTGCGTGCCGTGGCGGCGAAATAAAGCCCCGCGCCCAGGAGCAATAATGCGGCGAGAAATACGACGAGCTTGTGGTTATACATCCACAGGCCCAGCCGGCCGAACAGCTGATCGGCCTTGTAAAGATAATCGTCTGGTAGAGGGGTGCTCATAAAGTTTGCGGATTATATCCTTTTATGCAACTCACACCACGACCACGACCACGACCACGACCACGACCCTTGATGAAGCCAATTTAATATTCGAGCACAAATTAAAGTCAGGCGTGCTTGTTTTTATTTCACTGGTAGGTTAACTTGGCTGGATAAAGTCATCCAGTATCAGGTGGGAGTCAGCGATCAAATTTGAACTTGAACTCGCGGGAAAGAAAGCGGTCGTCGTCGGAGGGGCGCGGGGTATTGGCCGGGCCACGGCGGAAATTCTGGCAGGTGAGGGCGCAGACGTCGCCATCTGTGCTCGGGGCGAGGAGGATGTGCAACAGGCGGTCGAGTCGCTGTCCTCGAAAGGCATATCAGCCCACGGCGCCGCCATCGACGTAACTGACAAGGACGCTTACCAGTCCTGGATTGCCGATTCCGGTGAAGCGTTGGGTGGCATTGATATTCTGATCGTCATGGCCAGTGGCGTGGGCGGCTCTGTCGACGAGGAGAGCTGGCACGCCAATCTCGAAACAACTGTCCTTGGTGCCAGCCGCGGAATTGAGGCGGCGATGCCATACCTGGAGAAATCAGATGCTGGCTCGATCATACTGATGAGCTCTACTTCCGCGGTGGAAACGTTTTTTGCACCCCAGCCCTACAATGCCCTGAAGGCATCGTTGATCACCTACAGCGGCCAGTTGAGCCAGGCCCTGGGCGGACAGGGAATCAGGGTGAACTGCGTGTCTCCCGGGCCGACCACTTTCGAGGGAGGGAACTGGGACGTGATCGAGCAGAATGCCCCGGAAATATTCCAGGGTGTGGTTGAGGGGTTTCCCCAGGGGAGACTGGGTACAGCGCAGGAAGTTGCCAACGCGGTTGTGTTCCTGGCGAGTCCCGCCGCCAGCTTTATCACCGGCACCAATCTCGTCGTAGATGGCGGTTACACTAAACGGGTGCAGTTCTAGTAACTAGAGGAGCCCACGATCCTGCTTGCGAGTGGACTAAAGTTGAATAGCGGAATTGCATTAACTTCGTACCATGGATTCAGGTAGAAAGTTTTTTAGGCGATTCGATGAAACAGAATAATGGCACCGGCCGCGCAATGTACGGCATCTCGCGCATCGATGACGAGCGTCATCGAACCCACGCCTGGCGTGTCAAACTGGTGCGGCGGGGTAAACAGCTGGTCAAAAACTTCCCGGATAAGCAGTGGGGCGGCAAGCAGAAAGCGCTCGTCCAGGCCAAGCAACACCGGGATCACCTCGTAAAGCAGTACCCACCATTAACACGCAAGGAATTCTGTACCACTCTAAGAAGTAACAACAAAAGTGGCATTTCCGGTGTTTACCGTTATGCCAAAAGCTTCAGTCTCAAAAACGGAAAACTCAAACGCAGCTGGTACTGGGAAGCGACCTGGCCAATCGGTAACAGCCAACAGGCTCACATCAACTTTTCCGTCAACGAGTACGGTGAGGAAAAAGCCCGCAAGCTGGCCATCCGCGCCAGGAAGAGGGCGCTTAAAGAGCTTGATGGTTACTTCTGGGCGTCATCCCGAGGTGCGCAGGCTGAGACCGCGTCGAGCTAGCCTGGCAGTATTCGAACCGTTTACTTTTTAATCTGCGACTCCAGCATCTTGGCGACCTTCTCCCCGTAGGGGGGCAGGGTGCCCGCCAGTTTGGCAATGTCGACAAATCCCTCCCGGTAGACCGAGCGCGCATGGCTGAAGGTGCGGAAACCGTCATGGCCGCGATAGTTGCCCATGCCGCTATGGCCGACACCGCCGAAGGGCATGTCATCACAGGCCACGTGCATGGCGATTGAGTTGACGGAGGCGCCGCCGGAGATGGTCTCGCTGAGTACCCGCGCTTCTTCCTGCTTGTCGCGGCCAAAGTAGTAAAGGGCCAGGGGGCGCTCCCGCTCGTTGATGAAGTCGATCACGCTGTCCAGGTCGCTGTAAGTTTTAATGTTCAGCGCGGCCCCGAAAATCTCGTCCTGCATGCAGGCCAGGTCATCCGCCGGGTCCACCACCAGGTGCAGGGCGATCTTGTGTTCCTCACGGGCCGAGAATTCCTCACCTTCCGGGCACAGGGGCACGACGCGGGTGTTCTTCTCCCGCGCCTCGTCGATATAGCTCTTGACCCGGTCGAAATGGCGCTCGTTGATACAGGCAACGAAGTCCGGGTTGCCCTGTACGGTGGGAAACTGTTCCGCGATGACTTCCCTGCAGCGGCGGATAAAGGCTTCCAGCTTGCTCTGGGGAACGAAGCAGTAATCGGGGCTGACACACAGCTGGCCGCCGTTCATGGCCTTGCCGGTGATAATGCGTTCGGCGGCCTGGTTTATGTCGCAGTCCTCACCGACTATCACTGGCGATTTGCCGCCAAGTTCCAGGGTAACCGGCACCATGTTTTCGGCAGCGGATTGCAGCACCAGGCGGCCGATGGTAGTGGCGCCGGTGAAGATCAGGTGGTCCAGACGCAGGGCGCTGAACGCGGCACCCACTTCCGGACCGCCGGTGACCACGCGAATTTCCGATTCCTCGAAGTACTGCGCAAACAGTTCCTTCATCACTTCTGCGGTGCGAGGGGTGAATTCCGAGGGCTTGATCATGGCCCGGTTGCCCGCGCCCAGCACATCCGCCAGCGGGCTGAAGATCATGTTCACCGGTACGTTCCACGGTGTCATGATGCCGACCACGCCCTTGGGCTGGTAGTGCACCCGGGCTTTGGCGCCGAGGAAATTCATCGGCATGAAGGGACTGCGCTTCTCCGGTTTCATCCACTTCTTGAGGTTTTTCTTCACGAACTTCAGGCTGCCCACGGAGTTCATCACGTCGGTCATCAGGGTGACGTATTTCGAGCGACACCCGAAATCCTCGTTCACCGCGTCGCAAATGGCCTCCTTGTTATCCACCAGCAGGGCGATACAGCGGTCGATGCGGTCGATTCGCGTGGCCAGGGCAACCGGGCCCTCGCGGCGAAAGGCGCTGCGCTGGATGTCCAGGATGGCCTGCAACTCGATGGCCGCGGCGCTCTCTTTGTTGGGTGCGTTCATGGTGCTGTGCTCCGAAATAAGATTAATCGACAGTGGCCGCGTCGGCCTGCCTGCTCTGTTTCTTCCCGGGTGTTGACGGGCTGTGGCTGGCGCCTGCGGGGAGATGCACTCTCACGCCGGCGTCCTGCAGCACCATGTCCGCACACTTCTCTGCGATCATGATGGCAGGGGCATTGGTGTTACCCGACACGACGTTGGGCATGATGGATGCGTCCGCAACCCGCAGTCCTTTCACGCCGTGTACCCGCAAGCGCTCATCTACCACGGCCATGTCGTCGTTGCCCATTTTGCAGGTGCCCACCGGGTGGTAGACGGACTCGGCTTCGGCGCGAATATAGGAGAGGATCTCCTCGTCGCTCTGGACGTCCGCGCCGGGCAGGAATTCCTTATCGCGGTAGCTGTCCAGGGCCGGGGCGGCGAATATTTCGCGTACCCGGCGCACCGCCGAGATAATGGCGCGGCGGTCGTTCTCGGTGTCCAGGTAATTCGCTCTTATCGCCGGTGCGGCAGCGGGATCGGCAGAACGGATATGCACGCTGCCCCGGCTCTCCGGGCGCAGGTGACAGACGGTGGCGGTGGTGCCGGGGCGGGTTTTCAGGTTGCCCTTCGCGTCGGCCTCGCTGGCGGCGGGGGCGAAATGGATCTGCGCGTCTGGCGTGGCCTGCTCATCGCCGGTGCGGAAAAACACCCCGACCTGGGCGGCGGGGTGCGCCAGCAGACCCCGGCGCCGGAACAGGTACTTGAACAGGTTTTTGATCATCGCCAGGGGGCGGGTTTCCTCGTAGAAGGTTCTTACTCCGTGCAGGCCCTGCTGCACGTTGACTGTGAGATGGTCCTGCAGGTTCTCGCCGACACCGGGGAGGTCCTGTTTGATCTCGATGCCCAGTGGTTCCAGCCGCTCCCGTTGGCCGATGCCCGACAGTTCCAGCAACTGGGGGGAATTGATGACGCCACCGCAGAGGATCACCTCACCGGTAGTAGAGGCCCGTTCCAGGGTGCTGGCACCCTTGGGTTTGGCCACCTGGTATTCCACCCCGGTGGCGACGCCGTTCTCCATCAGGATCCGTTGGGTGAGGGCGCCGGTGACGATAGTGAGGTTGGGGCGGTTTTCGCACAGCTTGAGATAGGTGCGGGCGGTACTCTGACGCCGCCCCTTGCAGATGTTCAGCTGGTAGTCCCCGGCCCCTTCCTGGTCGGCGCCGTTGAAGTCCTCGTTGTAGGGCAGGCCGGTCTGGACCGCCGCCTGTACGAACAGGTCCGCAAGTTCCAGCTTTTCCTCCGGGGGAACCCCCTCCACCCACAGGGGGCCGCCGCGGCCGTGGTATTCGTTGTCGCCCTCGGCCTTGTGCTCAGAGCGCTTGAAGTAGGGCAGGACGTTCTGGTAGGACCAGCCGCTGTTTCCCAGCCCTGCCCAGTTGTCGTAGTCCTGGCGCTGGCCGCGGATGTAGACCATGCCGTTGATGCAACTGGTGCCGCCCAGTACCTTGCCCCGGGGCCAGGACATTCTGCGGTTGTGCATATTGGGCTCGGGCTCGGTTTCGTAGCACCAGTTCACCTTCGGGTTTTTCATCAGGAAGGCAAAGCCCAGGGGGATGTGAATCACCGGGAAGCTGTCCTTGCCTCCGGCTTCCAGCAGCAGTACGCGCCGGCTGGACTCACGGGACAGGCGGTAGGCGAGAGCACAGCCCGCGGATCCGGCCCCCACGATGATGTAGTCGTAATGCGATTGCTTTTCTTTCATTGATTTCGACCCGGATCGTTTCCTTCCCTGCGCAGTTGTCGGCACAGGACTGATAGACAAATAAACAAAAAACGATTATTGTTTAATCGTTACGCGAGGTCAAGATAGAGATGGCGAAAGCAGAAGACATTCAGTTCAATTCACTGGACTATGACGACCCGATGGTCGGACGCATCCTGGATGCGGCGGAACAGTGCATTCACCGCTTCGGTATACGGCGCAGCACGGTGGGCGAGGTGGCGAGGGTCGGCAAGCTCTCCCGGGGCTCTATTTACAGGTATTTTGCCGACAAGGAGGCGTTGGTGGCGGGCGTGTTCAAACGACGCCAGGAGCTGTACCTAAATCGCACCGAGGCGGCGCTGGAGAAAGAGCCCACCCTCGTTGATAAACTCACCCATTCGGTAGTCAGCGGGCGCAAGGACATGGAGGAGGGTATCTTCGCCAGCCTGGCGGAAACCGAGCCCGAGACCGTGGCCATGATGTTCCTGGATCCGTCGTTTTACCGCCGCTCGGTGTCGTTCTGGCCGCCCCATGTCCTGATGGCCCAGGAGGCGGGGGAGATCAGCAGCGATGTGGACGTGGCCACCGCCACCGACTTGCTCATGCGCCTGGCCGTCTCCCTGGTGATGTTCCCCAATATGGGACTGGGCCTGAAAACACGCCGGGAGATTCGGGCCTATCTCGACCAGGTTATAAAGCGCGGCCTGGGGTAGGTCGAAAGATGTGAAAAGGGTTTTTATGTAACATTGCAGAACAATGTTTTCCACAGATTCTGTGGATAAGTCGGTGGGTAAATTGTTCAACCGCTTCCTAAGTACAGTGATTACAGTGTATGTTACAGATTGTTTAAAAAATGAACAATTACAATATATCTATATAAAACAATAGGATAGATAGGTTTGTTAACAAAATAAATTTAAAGGAAATGCTAAGCCCGTGAAAGTTTTGTGACTGCTAACGTGTGTGTATAACCTTTCTCAGTGTGCTACCGGGGGTAACTAATTTCCCATTTCCGGAAACACTCTTGGGGTGACAAGCGGTAACGTTTGTATATACGTTTGGCAAAATACTTTATCTGTAGCATTTTTGTAATCGTCAAGCCTTTTTCTCAGTGTTACCTCTTGCGCCCACTTTGCGGCTGTAATTCAGTCACCGCGGTAGATGCAGCCACTGGTGCAGGTTTCACGGATTTCGACGGCACTGAGTTGGGGTAGGGAAGGCTTCAGTTTTTCCCAGATCCAACGGGCGATATTCTCACTGGTGGGATTTTCCAGTCCTGGAATGTCGTTCAGATAGTAGTGGTCCAGTTGATTGTAAATCGGTTTGAAGCGGTCTTTAAGCTCTGCAAAATCCATCACCCAGCCGGACGGCTCCGGCGCGTCGCCGGTCACAGACAGGCGCACATGAAAGGAGTGTCCGTGCAGGCGAGCGCACTTGTGTCCCTCCGGCACGTTGGGCAGCCGGTGGGCCGCTTCGAAGTGAAATTCCTTGTAGATTTCCATGTTGTGTACTCGCGTTCGGGCGTCAGTAACCTGCCGCTAAAGGCCGCTTTATCAAGGTGCCGGGACAAGCTTTGGGCAGGGGATTTTACTACTAAAATCAACGGCTTTTAACAAAACGCTTTTTTTTCCCAATTTGCCCGGCGAAGGTTTGACAGCAAAGCCAGAATCTCTATAATGCGCGTTCTCGGTTCGGGGGTGGTTAGCTCAGCTGGGAGAGCATCTGCCTTACAAGCAGAGGGTCGGCGGTTCGATCCCGTCACCACCCACCAATTCCGAGCAAAGAATTCTACCGTTTTGGACCGGTAGTTCAGTTGGTTAGAATGCCGGCCTGTCACGCCGGAGGTCGCGG